>NZ_MWQJ01000003.1:0-332480 GCF_002210405.1 Fibrobacter sp. UWB3 | reverse complement strand
CGTTCCGCTAAGGACCACGCGGTCGTGGTGGAATTGGTAGACACGCTAGCTTGAGGTGCTAGTGGGAGCAATCTCATGACAGTTCAAGTCTGTCCGACCGCAGAAAAAGACTCGATGAAAATCGAGTCTTTTTTATTTCTCGCATGGAATCGAGCATAAAATCCACTCTATAAAAAAGGAACCCCGATAATTTCCCGAGGTTCCTTGGTATGATTTACGAAATGCCGATTACTTAACGACAACAAAACCCTTCTCGAAAGCGCCTTCGCCTAAGCGAATTCTATTTTCGCCTTTAGACAAACGCACCGTCTTTGAAGTAAGAACCTTGCCAAGCGCGTCAGTCACGACAAACTTGCGCACGCAATTCCGATCGGAGACCACCGTGAAATTGCCGAAACCTTCATCCCGGATGACGAATCCACGGGAGAAATTAGCCCTGCGAGCAGGAATCAAGCCCGAAGGCGTTTCACTATAAGGCAAGAGTTCTAGCTTGGTCACCGCCCCATCTTTATTGGCAAGGCCGGAATTAAAGGAATAAAGGGTATCCGCAGTACCGTCTGCCTTGTTGAACGCAATATAGTCTATGGCGACAGAGCCCTTGAAATACTGAAGGTAAGACTGAATACCAATGAAGACAATCTTCTTGGGATTGTAACTAATAAGCGCCGTTGCCGAATCCGCGATGTTTTGGGATAACGGAACTTTATATTCATGCCATTTGCCCCAAACAGGGTCCTTGCCCCCCAGGATAGAGAATTCTCGCCACTGCCATTCCGCCTTTTCATCGGAGGACATCGTAACGACATTGAATCCGGTGTAGCCGTACTTGCCATCGCTAGACGTTGTCCCCGAAATGTTCGCCTTAATGGTAATGGATGTGTATGGAGTAATATCGGACTTGACGACATCAAAACTGATTTGTCCGTACGTAGAAGAGTCCCCCTTGGCAGCCTCGGTCGCAAAGTAGTCGTAAGTAGCCACAAGCATTTTATTGGTCTCGGCGCCCTTGGTAAGCTCCGGAAGGCCATAAGCGGTGCGGATGGCGTTCATCACTGGGTAATCAAAGACCGTATAGTCCGCCGTAGAAATCGTCGTCATGGTACCCGGTCCCGTTCCACCGGTTTCCCAGGTGATGGGAATCATTCCGCGATCTTTGGCGGCCTTCGCTACATATCCGTAGAACTGGGCGCGCCCCTTGATGTGCAGTTCCAAATCGGCCCCGGAGAGAATATTAGAACGGCTCATCGCCCCAAATTCACCGATAACCACAGGGATACCCTTGGAGGTGAACTTTTCCTTCATCTTGTCGAAGTTTTCATCTACGAATTCCTTGCCGCACCACGTAGCATTGCGTTCCGGATCTGTCGTGGAAAGGTAGTCACCCCAATAGTAGCTCGCCTTGCCCCAATCAGCATCCCCATCCATCAAAGTAAAAGTGTAAGGATAGAAATGGACTTCAGCCATCAAGCGGTCCGAAATTTTATCGGTCGGCATCACCATCTTGCTGTACGCGAGATCAAAGGATGTACTCGCCGCCTGGATAATCAAGGAACGACTAGCGTTGTTTCCGCCCGTCTCGCGAACGGCATCCACAAATGTCTGATGGTAAAGAAGAAGAGTCTGATGGGCTTCGTCGCCCGCCTGATCGTTTACGTCAGGTTCGTTCGCGCTTGCAAAAAGGAGATGCTCGTCGTATTCCTTAAAGGCTGTCGCGATTTGCGTCCAAAAGGCTTTCTGACGGGCGTTCACGCGATCCTTGGTGGCGGCATCCACTTTATCGATATGCTTTTCGAGCCAGCCAAAATCCCAGTGAATGTTGATGATGGTATAGAGTCCAGCATTGACGCAAAGATCCACAACCGTTTTCACGGAATCCATCCAACTTTGGTGAATAACGTTGTTCACAGTGTCGGCATGGGCATACCAAGAAACTGGAATGCGGACTGTGGAATAGCCAGCATTTTTGATGGCCGTGATAAATTCCTTGTTCGGGTACTTGCCACCCCACGCTTCAGGACCGGCCGATGTGATAACACCTGTATCCGTGTTGCCGGAGATGGCCTCCATGGTGTTTCCGATATTGATGCCAAAGCCCATTTTGGCGGCAAGGTCCTTGGCGGTGGGAAGTTCCGCAAAAGCGGATACGCCTAGAAAAAAAAGGGGAAGAAGAAAACTTCTTATATTCATCCGATACTCCATTTTGATACAATCAATACGCTTATTTGCGTATATCAAAAACAAATATACTTTTTTTGAAAAATTTAGCTATAATTAATTAATTTGCCATATTGACAATTTATCCATCAAGATTTAAGACACTTTTAATTTTTTCAAAGACAGGGCAAGACGAAAATAAAAGACCGAGGTGACTCCCTCGGAAAAAAATTTCAATTATTTTTGAATTTGAGTTTCCAAAATCAAAAAATTATACTATCTTTGTGTTCGTTCCGCTAAGGACCACGCGGTCGTGGTGGAATTGGTAGACACGCTAGCTTGAGGTGCTAGTGGGAGCAATCTCATGACAGTTCAAGTCTGTCCGACCGCAGAAAAAGACTCGATGAAAATCGAGTCTTTTTTATTTGCTGTGGCGCCCTTCCACACTACCCCATAAAATTCTACATTTGCAATCATGAACCGTTTTGAACTGAAAAAGACGTCGAAGAAATCCAAGGCCCGTCTGGGAGTTTTGCATACCGACCACGGCGACATCCAAACGCCGATTTTTATGCCGGTAGGTACCGAAGCGACCGTAAAGGCCGTAACGCCCGCACAACTCAAAGAAGACATCAAGGCACAGATTATCCTCGCCAACACGTACCACCTGTACTTGCGCCCCACAACTCCGAAGATTGCGGCCGCGGGCGGCATCCATAAGTTCATGAGCTGGAACGGCCCGGTGCTCACGGACAGCGGTGGATTCCAAGTATGGAGCTTGAAGGAACTTCGCAAAATCAAGCCCGAAGGTGTTGAATTCAGAAGCATTCTGGACGGTTCCAAGCACTTTTTTAGCCCGGCAAGCGTGATGAACGCCCAGCGCGAAATCGGCGCGGACATCATTATGGCGCTCGACGAATGCACGCCGTACCCGAGCACGGTCAAGGAAGCGGAACACAGCTTAAACTACACGCTCCGCTGGACCGCCGAAGCGATGGAATGGCTCAAGGAACACCCGCCAATTCACGGCTACGATCAGCAGTTCTTTGGCATTATCCAGGGCGGCATGCACACGCACTTGCGCAAGCAGGCCATCGAACGCATCGCAGAACTCGGCCCTGATGGCTACGCCATGGGCGGTCTTTCCGTCGGTGAACCGACCGAAACAATGTACGAAATCGCCGACTTCTGCACGGACTACCTGCCGACAGACCACCCGCGCTATGTGATGGGTGTCGGAACGCCGTGGAATCTGCTGGAATTGATCGGTCGCGGTGTCGACATGTTCGACTGCGTGATGCCCACGCGTAACGCCCGTAACGGCATGCTCTTTACAAGCGAAGGCGTGCTCCGCTACAAGGCCGCCCGCCACGCCGAAGAATACGACAAGCCGGTCGACCCGAATTGCGACTGCTACTGCTGCCGCAACTTCAGCCGCGCCTACTTGCGCCACCTGCACCACGCCGGAGAATCTCTCGGCTACACGCTCGCCAGCATCCACAATTTGCACTTCTACCTGCACTTGATGCAAGAAGCGAAGGATCACCTCGCCGACGACACATTTGAAGAATGGGCTAAGGCCAAGTGCGAAGTGCTGCAGCGCAACCTTGAATAAAAGGTGTTAAAAAGGCGACCCCGGAATAAATCCGGGGTGACAGCCTGTGCCCTTCCGCCTTCGGCGTCAGGATGACGAAACAAAAAACGCCTCGGACTGTTAGTCCGGGGCGTTTTTGATGGTTACTTAAGCGCTCCGCGAGGGAGCGCGTCAGTCTTTACTTGATGGAGATACGAGCAGTCTTTGCTGCACCGTTCATCATCACACGCACAACGTAGTTGCCGTTAGCAACGTTCTTGAGAGAGAACTGGTTTGCACCGGCAGAAACGCTAGCAATGCGGCTTTCAACAACGTGACCCATCATGTCGAATACCTGGATACGTGCTGTACCGGCCTTTGCGAAGTTCACATTGAGCATGTCACCCTTGAAGCCAACCTTGATGCCGCTAGCTACGCGAGCGACAGTCTTGATGCCGACCTTCGGATTTTCGACGCACTTGAGATCATCAACATAGAGGTAGTTGATCTTCGGCTGGTAAACAATGCCCTTGTAGCCAACCACTTCCCAGGCCATCTTCTTGATAGCAGCCCAGTTAAGGTCCTTCGGGTCATTGGTCCAGTTCGGCTGAGCAATGTCATCGAGACTGATGACCATGGTCTTCCAAACCTGGGAATCATCCAACACATATTCGTGGTAAGCATAGTCCGTCACAGAGCCATCCTGAACCTTGAAGGTATGAGCGGAGCCCTTGTAACGATAGCTGATAGCACCGCACTTGCTCAAGTCAATACCCTTGGAGGTATCGGCATTCGTATTGAGGCCGAGTGCCACAAACGGAGCTTCGGTATAGGTTCCCTGATCCCAATTGACATCCTTCAAGCCAACAAAGCCCTTCGTGCCATTCGTCGGATCTTCAGTACCCGGGAATGCAACCACATAGCCACCAAGCTTCTGGTCATAGACGTTAGAAATAGTGGACTTTCCACCCGGTTCCTTATCCGTGTAAGCATACCAGGTACCAGTCGTCTTGAGAACTTCATCAAGATCTTCGACGTCGTCGATATCGACAACAGTCTTGTAGGTTACCGTAGCAGAAGAACCCGGAACGATTGCACTAGAAGAAATCGGAGCAATAGCGCTGCTAGAAGAACCAGCAACAACAGAAGAAGAGCTCTGACCCACTGCAGCACTAGAAGAAGACTTCGGAGTTTCGCTAGCACCACCGCTAACAGCAGTGAAGGAAAGACCGTCGCACTTCACG
Organism: Fibrobacter sp. UWB3; assembly: GCF_002210405.1. Classification (NCBI taxonomy): domain Bacteria; kingdom Pseudomonadati; phylum Fibrobacterota; class Fibrobacteria; order Fibrobacterales; family Fibrobacteraceae; genus Fibrobacter; species Fibrobacter sp. UWB3. The sequence continues at coordinate 327,509 of NZ_MWQJ01000003.1, read as the reverse complement.
TCATCCACATAGAGGTACGGATACTTGGGCTGGTTCATATCATCCGGAACCTTTTCGAGGCCCTTGATTTCCCAAGAAAGACGAGTTGCGTTTTCCATCTTGATCGGCTTAGAGCGAGAATCATCACCCCAAGTTTCCTGCTTCAACATGTCCGTCGTAATTTCGACTTCCTTCCAGCCTTCAGAAGCGTCCTTGTTCACGCGATGATAGTTGTAGTCGGTAACATCGGTCGTTTCGATGGCGAAGTTATGGCTTGCACCCTTGTACTTGTACTTGATGGTCTTGCACTTGGAGAAGTCTGCATAAGCCTTCGGGGAATCCTTTGCCGGTTCCTTCAAGAGCGTGAGGAACATCTTAATGTACGGACCGTAAGTAAGGGAACCCTTACCGATCTTAACATCCTTAAGGGCTGCAACATACTTAGACGTATTCTTGGTGTCGCCGCTGACCGGGTAGACAACCTTATAGGTCGTGTTGCCAAAGTCATCTTCGATCTTTTCGTTAGAAATAGAGCTTGCGCCACCATTTTCCTGGTCTTCAACAGCAGCCCATGCACCACCGAGGTAACCGTAACGGTCGCCATCTTCCATGTCATCGAGAATGGAAGTAGAAGCGCCATTGGCAACGCCAGCAGAGAAGCCACTTTCTTCAGAAGCAGAACCATTCTGGAGGCCGCAATCCTTATAAGTTGCACCACCGAGCTTGCCCTTCACATACTTACCAGAGTTGGTGTAAGTGAAACCGTTTTCGAACACGGCGTTAGCAAATGCAGCAGAAGTTTCGTTCATGGCAGAAGCGTTCCAGTTCGTCCAGGACACGCCCTTCTGAGCCATCCATTCTACCCACTTGTTGCTGGAGCCTTCATCCGGCTGGCCATCACCGTTAGCATTGACGGTACCCCATTCGGTAGCAAACACAGGCACGCCTGCAGCCATAGCCGTTTCTGCAGCCTTGTTGTAACCGCCATCGCCCATATAGTGAGTTGCGGCATAGAAGTGGAGCGTGCAGCCATAGTTCTTGTCGTTGATGCCTGCGGAAGCGCAAGCATTCGGCTGGCTGGACCATCCCGGGCTACCCACGAGGATGAGGTTATCAGAATACTTACGAATTACCGGAATAACCTGATCGGCATGCTGCTTCACGGCTTCCATGCTTCCGGTCGGTTCGTTCCAAATTTCGAAAATCACGTTGTTATACTGGCCATATTCCTGAGCTGCGTATTCAAAGAACTTGACAGCGTCAGACGTAAAACCGTCAGAGCTTTCAATGTGCCAGTCGATAATCACGTAAATGTCTTTGTCAATGGCTGCATTCACCACAGACTTGAGCAAAGCCTTCTGGAAGCCTTCGCCACCCGTCGTGTAAGAACGGCCCGAGCTGTTGAACTTTTCGTCAGCGGCACCGAGAGCAAAACGCACAACTTCGATACCCATGTCGTCAACCAAGCGGTTGATGCCCTTTTCAGAGTAGAAGTCGGTAGAATAGGTGTTGCCCGAGCTCCAGAAGAGGCTCATACCCTTGACCTGAACAGCCTTTTGAGAGTAATCCGGGCAAGAACCAGAAAGCTTGCCACCATTAGCCTTAAGTTCACCGTACGTGCTTACGGGGCCAACACGGCTAGCACTAACTGCCATAGCAGACGTTACGGCAGCGCACATCAGAAATGCGAAGACTTTTTTCATAAACATCCTTTTGGGTTCACCCAATCTCCGCAATCACAAATCCCAAGCGAAAGATATATAATATGGGGTTACTATAGTTGTAATTAATTTGGAAACATTCGAAAACGCTCAAAAAACGGCATTTTGATTAAAAATGTTTACCAAAATGGAAGATGCCCGCACAGAGGCGGGCATGACAGGCCGGGGAGACCGTGTAAAACTTAGTTTTTCACGAACTTCATGGTCCGCAAGCCAAGAGGTGTCCTGAAGCGTACAATGTAGACGCCTGCACGGAGCGAGCTCATGTCAACAACTCGGGTGTCGCCTACACTCTTGAGGCCTGCAATTTGGACTCTGCGGCCATCGATACCGACAACATCCAGACGAGTAACGTCGGAAGTTCCAATGACAAGGCTTGCAGATCGGGCGTCATAGAAAATTTCGCGAGACATCGCAGGCATCACATTTGCGAGACCGATAGTCCCTTCCGAAGAGCTCGAGGATTCAACCTTTTCGCTGCTAGAACTGTTACTGGATTCTTCGCTCGATGAGCTCAGAATGACGTTGGAAGAAGAAGAGCTCTGGTTGACACTGGAAGAGGATGAGCTCTGGGCGATACTGCTAGAGGATGGATATTCCATCACTTCGCCGTTACTTCCCTTATAAGCCATAAGAGCGTCTTTGAGTTTCTGGTTCACATCAGAAGAAGCGTCATCGACAGAATTGTCAAAGGTCCACTTGAAATCGCCACCCTGCAAACGGCCTGCATAGGCAAGCACATTAGCCACAGCCTGTTCCGGAGAATCGGCCGTGTAGCTGTACATGATAGACTTGTCCGTATCAAAATTATTATAGGTATTTTCGCCCGAATAGGACTTTACGCTAGATGGCACCTGAGTATCGCGACTGCTAACCACATAAGCGTCAAAATCGACCTTAGAATCAATATCGCCAATTGCAGTTTCCGCACCCTTGAGAACATACTTGCTTGCGCCATACGGAATGAACGTGTAAGAGCCTTCCATGTGGTTGTTGTAAGCCTTGATTGTACCGCCCGCTTCCTTGCTGAAAGTGCCGTTGTTCGTCGGATCGCGCTTAGTGCCGCTCGCATAGACGTCGGTTCCCTGCAACGAGGTCATCATCGGATATTTGCAATTACGAAAATAGTTTGCTTCCATAAACACGGACGAGCCAAGCGTAGAGCCCGCGCCGTACTTGGCATTGCCATCATAGTAGTTGTTGTACACGTGGGCGCTGTAGTAACGCACACGCGGATGACGGCTATCGGAATGATCGTACCAGTTATGGTGATACGTGATGTAATAGCCCCCATCGGCACCTTCCTTAAGGCCGAGCAAATTTGACTTGCCATTATCCCAGAAATGGTTGTAGCTAAAGGTCACATAAGTCGATAGCTTGCAATCCAAGGCGCCATCGCCCTTGACCTGGTCCTTGTCGCTACCCGCATGGCCATAGAAAAAGTCATTGTTGTGGACCCAGATATACTGGTTATCCTGCTGGAGCGTGATGTTGTCGCCTTCGTCGGAATCAACATTCATAATGCCGATGTTTCGGATTTCCAAATCCTGGGTTCCTTTGACGCGGAAACCCCAGCCATTTGCAGTCGCATCATTACCGATGCCTTCAACAGTCATCGAAAGGCCCTCTTTTTTGCCCATATCGATGGTGATGTCGCCCTTGTCGGTCACTTCGGGGTCCGTCACATTTCCCAGGAGACGAATCACCAGCGGGCGCTTATCATAGCCCTTCTTGAACGAAGTTAAGATATTTTGGAGGCCCACACTTTCCGTAACGGCGCCCTTGTTGCTCGTGACGACATCCAGCTTGACCGTGTTCTTCGTCGATTCCGAGACGTAAAGAACAACCGCGCCATCCTTGAGCGTACCATCAGTCTTGTAGGCACCCGGAACATGTCCGTTGCTAAACGCAAAACCAGCTCGGTCATGCGCCTTGACCGTCAAAGATTTCGAGGTTGTCGAAGCGGTTTCCTTGCCACCTTTTACAGACGCGACCTTGAGCGTGTAGCTACCGGCCTTGAGGCCAACCACGTCCACACGGTACTTGGAACCGTATTTACGGATGAGCTGGGCATCCACTTTAACATCGTTTGCACCAGCGCCCGAATAATAGACGTTGTAGCTATCGGAACCATCAGATGCCCATTCGGCATAGGCCGATTCTAAAGCACCAGAGGCTGTCTGAAGAGAAACTTGTGCGTTGGCCACAACAAAAAGGCCTGCACACGCAAAAACAGAAACTACGTGTTTCATAAAACATCCCACCACAAAAACGGGCTAAAATTAGCCCCACACCAGTAACTAATATACAGTGATTGTCAATTTTTCGCAACATATTTTTTCATTGCACTGAAAAAGTTACATAAAAGGCGCTTTTTGACGTATTTTCCAAAGGTGAATTTTATTTTGCGTGAAAAATTTCGATAAAATTTTATATTGTGGACGCTAGAGTGTGGATGGGAAACCTTAGAGGATGACAATGTTGAAAAAGACTTTTTTGGCAAGCCTTGCCGTTTGCGGATTTGCATTCACCAATAGCTTCGCCGCTTTAAGCACAGACGATTTTATCGAAGCGGCTTGGATGACCACACGATTCTTTGGCGCCCAGCGTTCTGGCCAGGGCCCGAACTGGATCTTGGACGGCACGAATAATCCGACCAGCTTTACAAAGGATAGCTACAACGGCAAAGACGTGAGCGGTGGTTGGTTCGACTGCGGCGACCACGTGATGTACGGTCAGTCTCAGGGCTACGCCTCTTACGTTTTGGCTCTTGCATATGCCGAATTCACAAAGGGTTTTTACGACCTCTACACCGGGGATTATACCGACTACAAGGCAAGCAAGGATTACTCCCGCAAGGGCGGCAAGCCAAACGACGTGCGCGACCTCCTTGAAGAACTCCGCTACGAAGCCGATTTCTGGGTCAAGGCTGCCATTGACGAAAACAACTTCGTGACCGTGAAGGGCAACGGCAACCAAGACCACATGAAGTGGGTTACAGCTGGAGCCATGAGTAAGCTCGGCTCAGGTGACGGTGGCGAACCGCGCTCCATTACAGGTAATGCAAACGACGCTTACACTCCGGGTATGGCCGCTGCAATGCTTGCTGTGATGGCCCGCGTCGAACCAGACGAAAGCGCTCGCGAAAAATACCTGAAGGCAGCAAAGACCGCGTTCGCCTACGCTAAAAAGCACAAGGGAGTCACACACTCTGAAGGTTTCTACGACAGTGGTTGGTGGGGAGGCGTTTGGCAAGACGGTCCGTTCCTCGCCGCAACGGAACTCTACCGCACGACTAAGGACGAATCCTACAAGAGCGACGCTAAAAAATATTACGACGACATTGACTTTGACAAAAACAGCTATTCTCGCTTTAGCTATTCTGACGCAAGTCCGCTCTCAAACATCATGGGTGAATACGTTTTCAATTTCCATCCGCAGGGCGACTTTTCTGGATCTGTAGGCTACCTCGACAGAATGTACATGGATCAGGCCGACAAAAACGGAATTTACAACAAGGAAACATCATCCAAAGAACATTTCCATGTCCGTACTCCGTCAGGCGGCGCATTCCTTTACGCTCTTTATGCAAAATATTTCAAGGACAATTCATACGATGAAGCCATCGAAAAGAATATCGCATTCCTTCTCGGTGACAACAGCTACAAGAAGTCTTACGTGGTAGGCTTTGACCGCAATGGAGCAAAAGCTCCGACAAGACCGCACCATCGTGGTTACTACGGCAACGAAGACGCAGGTCGTGACGTCAACGGTGCAGGCAATCCTCCTGAAAAGAACAAGCTTCTGGGTGGCATGATTGCAGGCGACTTTAACAACAGCAATCACAACGGCTCAACCGCCGACTGGCAAGTGAACGAAGTGTGCGTTGACATGAACGCTCCGCTCGTTGGCGCTCTCGGCTACATCTTAAGCAAGAAGGCTCCAGTCGAATCCGTCGGAAGCGACGTTGAATCTGAAGAAGACAAGAAGAAGAGAGAAGAGGAAGAAGAAAAGAAGCGCCTCGAAGAAGAAGAGAAAAAGAAACAAGAAGGCATCATTGCTGGACGCGTTTTGAATACAAACACCTTCAGCATCGTCCAAGGCTCCTCTTCGATCACAATTAATAGTGCAAATTCCGCTCCGTTCAAGGTTCAGGTATTCGGCCTCAACGGCAAACTTGAACAGGAATTCACAAGCAAGGGTGCAAACCTGAATGTAAGCCTCAAGAATAAGGGCATGCAGATTATCAAGGTTAGCTCCAAGAGCGCCACCAAGACATTCAAGGTGAATAATTACTAGTAGAAAATGTCATGCCCGCCTTGAGCGGGCATCTCCTTTTTTGAACTAATTCGGCTTTTACTTTATAATGCGTTCAATCGCTTCTTTGAAAATCGCGGGGTCTTGCAACAAGCTCATGACCACCCAGCCGTCTTCGTCAAAATCAAAGAAGAAGCCCGGCTGCACAAGAACATGCTTTTCGCGAAGCAAGCGAAGCGTGAGTTCTTCATCGTCTTCACCAAGACGCACAACGGCGTACCAGCCGCCGAGAACTTCGGGGCAATACTTGGACGGGAACGCTTCGCGAAGCGTCTGCCAATTCTGTTGCAAGCGGTCAAGAACTTTAGATTCGTAAACTTCGGAATGTTTGAGCAGGGATGCGCCGAGAGCCTGCGCAGGTGCCGAGACGCTCAAGTATGCGTCTTCAACGAATTCAAGAGCCGCGCGAATTTCTTCGAAATTTTCGCGCGGAGCGTAGAACGCCATCCAGCCGAGCTTTAGCTGCGGCGAACCCACAGCTTTGCTGAGACCATTCAGCCAAAAGATTGGGCACTTCGGACCGTTTTCGGGAAGGTTGATAAAGTCGCCTCCACCCGCATCCCAGAGATTCGGATGCCCCTCGTCTAAAACGTACTGCCAAGTGCGCGAGACTTTATCCGTGAATGCGTAATCGCCAAAGACTTCATCGACGACGAGAATCATGTTGTTCTCTTCGCAGAAGCGAACTGCCTCGTTCCATTCTTCATGCGAGACGCAATGACCTGTCGGGTTATGCGGCGAGACGAGCAACAAGATTTTCGCATGTTCCGGCGCGGCAAGCAAGCTGTCGGAATCCAGGACAAAGCGGAACGCGTTCACTTCGGCTGGCGCAGAGCGCTGCTCAGTGACCTTTTTAAGGTCGGTGAGCTTGTCGAACCGCTCACGTTTCAACTTCAAAAAGTACGGAGCGCATTCCAAATGTTCGAGCTGCGCAAGCGTATCAAGTAACGGATAGCCCGGCATTGGCGTTAGAATCACATCGCCCGGATCGCAGAAAGTCTTGAATAGCACGGAATAAGCTTCACTCGTACTTGCGGTAAGGATAATCTGTCCTGCCGTAAAATTACCACCGCGTTCACGGTAATACTCCACCACCGCCTCGCGAGCTGATTTCCAACCCGAAGCATCGGGATTCCAATTGCCAAAAGCTTTACGACCTTCATCGACCGCATCATCCAAATCCACCGGCAAGCCAGCCTTCACGGGGCTGCTCACAGTCATGTCGATAAACGGAAGTGCGTTTATTCCAGCGCACTCTGCAAGAACATCGGCCTTGGCGCGTTCCAGTTCAGCAAAGAACGGCGACGGAGAAAGATCTTTAGGAAGTCGAGATGATAGCATGGTGAGCGGCTAGTGGTTAGGAGTGAGGCTATTGGAGTTAGTAGAAATTTAGAAACAAAATCGATTCACCATGTAGTGTACAAGCACTAGTCCTTTATGCAACGGACTGAGAACGCTTCGTTGTCATCCCACCAATATGAAGTTACGAAAAAAGTATCATAAGACATATCAATCGCGATGCGCAGCCCTTCGCTATGATCGTCGCGACACCAGAAATAAGTTTCACGGCCCGCATTCTTAAATCCTGGACCCGACATACGATAGCCCGCAGGCAATGCCGTAAAACAGGTCGCATTGGTCGAAGCCGGCAAATAGACATCTCCGTGAAAAGGCTTGGTATAAGGTTCCCAGCCTTCGGTGGCCTTTAACGCAAATGGAGCCATGTAGTAAGACCAATCTTCGCTTTTTTCGTTTATCCTTTCGGACAAGGGCCTCATGAGAATGGCAAATTCTTCCCTGGTAGGCAGATGGTATCCAGCAGGGCACGCTTCGTCAGCTGTATAGTAGGTATAGAGCCGTCCGTATTTTTCACAGCTATCCAAACTGTTCATGTAACAGAAACTGGAATCCATCTCATAGTTCAGATTTTCGGCCATCCATACCTGGTCACCGATTTTTATTGTCTTGTAGGTCTGTCCGTCACGCTCGTCAAGCAAAGTTCCAAATTCGCATTCGGTCGGATTCTGTGACAACACCGTCCGGGAGTTCGACGAAACTTTCGAGCTGCTACTGGATTTCGCGAAAGAACTGCTGCTAAATTTCACAATAGAACTGCTGCCAGTCACTTCAACGGGTTCGCTTAGTCCCTGTTCTATGCCAGCAGATGTCTCGCTGTCACCGCAAGCGCCGAAGAAGAACGCCAAAAAAAGGAAAGCAAACGAAATATGCTTATGCATAAGATCCACCTTCTCAATGAGCTTAACGAAGTTATTTTTTTCGTTTTTTGATAAAGTTTGCAAGCCCGACGGCAATCAAGATTCCCGCCGGGAGTACAACGGCAATAGTCAAGAGAATAAGTTTTTGAGCATCGCTCAAGCCTTTGAGCGATTGCTTGAAGTTTTTGAGCTTTGCACGAATGCCCGGTTTTGCTTTTGCGGCGGCTTCATCTTCTGTAAGCGAACCGTCTGCCAAATCCTCGGAGCCCGCGAAAGATTTGAATCCGGGAACCAGTGCGAACAACTTAGACGCCGAATCCTTGACGGGTCCGACAAAACGGCTGACATAGGAGCGCACCTTGCCATAGACTTTTTTGAAAGGGCGTTTCAGTTGTTCTAACATAATTTTCTCCTTTATTCCCTCAACAAGAAGGCGATGGCGGATCAAGTCCGCCATGACATTTCAATTGCGCGTAACGTTATGCTTTCTTGTAAATCAGGTTCACGCCGCCGAAGAGGGCGCGCATGTTCGCCTTGAGCGTATCGCTCGAGACTCCGCGACCTTCGACTTCTTCGCCGTTAGCCTTCAAGACAATGCGGCTTAAGCCACGACCTGCCCACAACTTGTCCTTTTCAGGAACAACAAGCTGGCGATACTTCACGAGTTCAACCGGCATGCCGATTTCACGCATGAGCATGAGGGCAGCTTCAATCGGGCCTTCGGCCGTCACGGACTTCACAAGCGCTTCGCCATCCTTCTTGAAGTGGAAAATGAAGCGGTTTTCGTCCGGGATAACTTCGATGTTGTTGAACACCAGGCGACCGTTCACATTGACGAACTGTTCGCGGAACACGTCGAGCACGCGTTCGGCACTGAGTTCACCTTCGGCTTCGCTCAAGCGCTTCAGCACCGGCTGCAACCTGGAGGCTTCCTGCAAGGTCATCTTGTAGCCGAACTTCGTGATGATTTCGTACACGGCTGTGCGACCGCTCTGGCTCGTGAAGCTGAGCGTATCGTTCTGGTGACGACCAATGATCGAGTAATCAATCGGACGGTAAGCGCCCTTCTTCATGTCCTTCGTCTTGGAAGCGCCATCCTGATGGATGCCGCTGCGATGGACGATAGCTTCAGTACCGATCAACGGAGCGCGGATGTATATAGGCACGCCGCTCCAGTGGCTCACGAGAATTGCCGTTTCGTAAATGCGTTCCAGATGCAGCCCCGTATCGACGCCGGAGTTATGCAGGCCAATAGCCACTTCGTAGAAGTTCGTGTTGCCGCAACGTTCGCCGAGGCCGTTCAAAGCGACTTCCAGCTGAGTTGCACCGACAAAGAAACTTTCGACGGTTGCTGCAGTCGCCATGCCGAGGTCGTTATGGCAGTGCACAGAAATCGTGATGTTCTTGGGCAGAGCTTCGTAAACCTGCTTGACCTGATCGACATAGAGCTTCGGACGGTAACGTTCCACCGTGTTCGGCAGGTTGATCGTTGTTGCACCGGCTTCGACAACAGCCTTCAAAACGTCAATCACAAAGTCCATGTTTTCGAGGCAGTCACCAAAATGTTCGGCGCTGAATTCCACATCGCCCTTGTCGCCAACGAGCGACTTTGCAAACTTCACGCACTTCACAGCCTTTTCCTTGACCTGTTCAGGCGTCATGTGCAGCACGTTTTCCATGGAGAGGGGGCTTGTAGCGAGGAACGTATGGATGCGCGGGTGCGGTGCGTACTGGACCGCTTCCCAGCAGCGCTGGATATCGCTTTCGATGCAGCGAGCGAGGCCAGAAACCACGACGTTCTTTGCAGTTTCGTCGCCTTCTGCCGCCATCTGAGCGGTGAGCTTTGCAAGTTCCATGACCGATTCAAAATCCATTTCGCTAGAGGCCGGGAAACCGACTTCGGCACCTTGCACACCGAGCTTCAAGAGCAACAGATAAACATCTTTTTTCTGGGCATTGTTCCAAGGCTTCGGAAGAGCCTGGTTACCATCACGCAGTGTTACGTCATAGAAGAATGGTTTTCTCGTTTCAGTCATTTTTTATCTCCTTGCCGGCTTCAAGACCGCAAAGTTCCTTTAATTTTTCAATTCCAAAAATAGAATTTCGCCATAAAAAAGAACCCGCTTCGTTCTCGAAGCGGGCGCTTTTAGGTTAAAATTCGTTTGAAAATCTTTGAAAAATCCCTAAAACCTCGCTTCGGTAGCGATGCTAAGTAGAAGTAGAAGGTTCAAGGTTTTTCTCATGTGCATGAATATACAAAGTTTCGAGAGGAATGGCAAGGGGGGAGGAGGGGGGCGGCGGTATTTCCGAATTTTCATTTTTTTTATCGCACACCAGCTTTTAAACATCACTGACTCTATCTTATTGACTAATAATTTCAGAAAAACATATATTGCTGAAAAGTATTTCAGCATTCAGAGGCGTCCATGACAACAAAAAAAGACATCAATTCGTACAGATTGACAGATCTAGACGAACCTTCCGATGAAATGCTTGCTCAAATAATGAGTGAAGCCGCCGAGGACGCTCGCAAAGCAAACGCCAAGGCAACAAAGCAATTTTTCGATGAACTAAAAAAAGCAGCTCTAGCAATTCACTAAGGCGATTTTACAATAAGAGTTTAATACTCCTACAAGCCTCTCAAGAATTAAATTATATTTTTCGGCAATTATGATTTTACTCGTCGCCGAAAAACCTTCTGTCGCCAATCAACATTACAAGCCGATGCTGGAGCGTATTGAGGGTGAAAAGTTTACACAAGGCGACGGATGCCTAATCGGCAAGAACCATTGTATCACGTGGTGCGTGGGTCACTTGATTACGCTTGCACCGTTGGACGCCTACCCCGGTTTCGAGGGCGGTTGGCGACTTTCGAACCTACCACTTTTGCCCGAAAAATTCAAGTTGATGGAAATCGAGAGCACGCGAAAGCAGCTCGCGGTTGTGCGCGACATGATGGCAAGGGCGGATGTTCTTGTGAACGGCGCGGACGCGGGCCGTGAAGGTAATTTGATTTTCGACTTGATTCTCGACTACACGCCGGACTTTCGCAAAAAGCAGATCAAGCGTTTGTGGGTGAACAGCTATGTGGCGAAGGATTTGGACAAGGCTTGGAAGAATCTGGAAGATGCGACAGAGCGTTTGAACTTGAGCTATGCGGCAAGGCTCCGCCAGCGTGCCGACTGGATGGTCGGGCTGAATGCAACACGAGCTTACACGCTCACTGCCGGGCGCGGAAAGATGATTTCGGTGGGGCGTGTGCAGACGCCAACGCTGAACCTGGTCGTGGAACGCGATGCGATTGTCGAGCAGTTCAAGGAACTGTTTTATTACAGCGTTGTGGGAACATGGAAAGGGTTCCAGGCGCAGTTATTAGACGATAGACGAGAGACGAAAGACGAAAGGGGACAACGTCATCCTGAACAACGTGAAGGATCCAGTGACAGTCAAGGAGATTCCGGCACGGAGGCCGGAATGACAAGTGAGGCAGAAACAGCCGCGGAAGCGAAGGTCGCGGCGGACAAACAAAGCAATTTAAAAGTTGCGATTTTCGAGAAAGAAGAGCCGGCGCAAGCTGTTATAGACAAATGTTCGCCGCCGGAAGAAGCGACAATTGCAAAGATTGACATCCAGCAAAAAAAGCAGTTCCCACAAAAACCGTTCGACTTGACGGAGCTGCAAAAAGAGGGCAACAAGCGTTTTAAATACAGCGCCCAGCAAGTTCTCGACTGCGCCCAAAACTTGTACGAAAAGAAGTTGCTCACCTACCCACGTACGGACTCGCAATACCTGCCGGATACGATGCAGCAAGAAGCATACGCGCTTGCACAAAGACTTGCCACAGCGCAAGAAAAATCCGTCATGCGCGATGGCAATGAAAACTTTGTCTTCATCAACTCTAGCAAAGTCACAGACCACTTTGCCATTATCCCCACGGGAGAAGAACCACAAAATCTCCCAGAGATGGAAGAGAACATCTACAAGCTTGCCAAGGAACGCTTTGTGCAAGCATGGCTCAAGCCGTATGTCTGGAGCGAAATGGAAGTTCTGCTAGAGGCAGGCAACGAAAATGGAGATTCCCGCTCAGAGGCGGGAATGACAGCTGAGGCGAGAGTCGCGCCAGAACTGTTCCGCCTAAAGCTCAAGCGGAATGAGGATTTGGGATTCCGGGCGCTCGCCAAGGAAGAAAAGAAGAAACCGTCGAAAAAGAAAAAAGGCGATGCCGGAACAGAGTCCGGCATGACAAGTGATGCGAAGGGTGCAGATGCCGAAGGCAAAGGCGATGGCGATGATATCACGAATATCGTCGAGACGTTCCCGGAATGGAATGTCGGCGACCACGCGCCTTTCGACAGCCTGGAACAGCAAAAGAAAAAGAAGAGCAAGCCCAAGTACTTCACCGAAGCGACGCTCCTTGCCGCGATGAAAACAGCAGGCAAGCAAATCGAAAATGAAGAACTTGCCGAAGCCATGAAAGAACGCGGTCTCGGAACTCCAGCCACGCAAGCAGGCATCATCGAGACGCTCAAAAAGCGCGGATTCATCGAAGCGCAAAAGAATTATCTTGTTAGCACCCAGCGCGGACGCGAAGTCATCGCGCTCATGGACGAAAAAGTCAAATCGCCCGAAATGACCGGCGAATGGGAATTCAAGCTTTCGCAAGTCGAGAAAGGCAAGCTCACGCCGATTGAATTCCGCGACGGCATCGTGAATTACGTCAAGGAACTCTTCGAACATCTGCGTCAAAAATACGGCAGCCAGTTCGAACGCGAAACTGTCACCGACGCGATTCCATGCCCGAAATGTTCTAGCCCGCTCGAAATTGCGCCGTGGGGCTACGTTTGCAAAAATGAGGAATGCGGCTTTAAGGCTGGCCACACCATTGCAGGCCGCACACTGAGCCACGCCGAAATGGCGACACTCCTGAAAACCGGCAAGTCCGATTTGCTCAGCGGTTTCAAGAGCAAAAAAGGAACGACATTCAGCGCCACGCTCACATTAGGCGATGACGGCAACATCGGCTTTGAATTTTCTGATGACGCTCGCGCCAAAACGCCAACCAATTATAAATGCCCCAAGTGCGGCAAGACGCTTTTGGATTCCGGCAACCGCCTCATCTGCGAAGGGAACGACGTCACCACTTCGAACAACGAAAATGGCGACCCCACACTCACACCGGACACAGCCCCGACTTGCGACTTCGTTTTCTACAAGACAATTGCCGGGCATGTCATGAGCGACACGGAAATTGCGGAACTTTTCAACAACGGCACGACAGAAATCATCAGCGGATTCTTGACCAAGAAAGGCACAACTTTCAACGCCAAAGTCGTCTGGGACAAGGATTTCAAGGCGACATTCGCCTTCGAGAACGACGGTCATTTCCACGGCACCGAAACCAAGTTCAACTGCCCGCTCTGCAAAAAGAAACTCGAAGAAAACAAGAACGCCATTTTCTGTCCGGCTTGCAACTTTACCTTGTTCAAATCTGTTGCTGGCAAAAAGCTCCGCGTTGCTGACATCAAGGCGCTCCTCACCGGCGGCAAGACAGAACTGTTGACCGGATTCAAAAGCAAGAAAGGGACGGAATTCGACGCTTATCTAAAGCTCGGTGAAGACGGCCGCACAAGCTTTGAATTCGTCCATAGAGACCTTCCCTGCCCTTGCTGCGGCGACCAACTGCGATTCCGTAGCGGCACGACCACGCAAACGCCAAACGGAGAAGTGCAAACGCTCGCGGCATACGTGTGCATGAACCCCGCCTGCAATTACGGGATTCCCAAAACATTCTTCAAGCGTGAATTTTCCGACGAAGAAGTCGAAACGCTCCTCAAGAACAAATCCACGCCTATCCTTGAACCATTCAAAAAGAACGATACGACATTCAGGGCTGCGCTAGAACTGCGCGAAGGCGGCAAGATAGCGTTTAATAAGTTGACTGTGGAAGTGATTTCTAAAAAGTAGGGAGATGCCCGATCGGAGTCGGGCATGACAAGAAAATCCCTATTTTACATCGATTCTGTGCACTTGGCGCCCCACCTGAACTAGATAACTGCCGGCAAGGCTCATTTCAAGTGCAACGTTTCCGGCATCATTTACCAATCCACTGGCAATTACTCGGCCCTGCATGTCGAACACACTTACCTTTGCCCCCACTTGGGCCCCATAGACTTGCAGCATACGACCCGCGGCTTTGACACCAAACGAAGGCATCTTGGGAATCGCGCGAAGCGATATCTTCGCATTCGACCAGATGGTACCATTATTTGTGTTTACGCAACTATTCACAAAATTTGGGAAGGAGCCGGCATCATCCGGATGCCAGAAAAATTCTTCCCATACGGATTGGCTGTAATAATCGTTGATAAACAGTCCCGAAATACTATGGTTGTTGGCATAGTAAACAGGAGTCGTTTCGCCTCTGCTCAGCACACCAATGGGCTGCCACAGTACAATTCCGTCCACCCAATTGCCGTTGGCATCTACAAGGGCTTCATTGACGACAATGTCGTTTTTCTGCCAGGCGCAGGGGTGGTTTTCCATGACCTTGATGCCATCGAGTTTGTCGCTCGTGTACAAAGCAAACCAGTACAATTCATTGCGATCTGAGATGATGTAGCAACCATTTTCGTTTGTGGCAGGTTTCTTAGGTTCGGGGTACCAATGTGCATAAAGGTCGAAATCGCGGCTGAAGTAGTCCGTTTGCGGGAAATCTTTTATTTCATTAGCATAGGTGAGTTTATCAAACCAGCCTACAAAAACAAAGCCTTCACGAGTTGGTTCTTTTAAGGTGACAGTGGTGTCGAAATTAAATGTCGCCGGATTTCCGGGATTGTTCACACCGCCGTTCAAGTGGTAGGTAATTTTATAGTTGTTCGTTATCCACTTTGCATATAATGTAATGTCGTCATGACGATCCTTAGTAAGTTCTTTCACAGGCGTTTTAAACGTAGAATCGGCGTACCAGCCGTCAAAAGTGTAGCCTACTTTTTCTAATCCCTTAAGCGTATAGGCGGCGGAATCCGAGGACCAGCGCGAAGGATTGGTTTCGGAATCTGTGCCGCCATAGGCAACATAGGTCACAAAATATTCGCTTTCCCACTTGGCGTAAAGAGTGTAGTATTT
The DNA here is from genome assembly GCF_002210405.1 of Fibrobacter sp. UWB3. NCBI lineage: Bacteria > Pseudomonadati > Fibrobacterota > Fibrobacteria > Fibrobacterales > Fibrobacteraceae > Fibrobacter > Fibrobacter sp. UWB3. The sequence continues at coordinate 312,151 of NZ_MWQJ01000003.1, read as the reverse complement.
TTTTGTCCCGACCTTGATGGTATCGATTCTTTCTTTATAAAGGCTATCGGTAAACCACCCTTCAAAGGTGTCGCCTGCCTTTGTGGGGCTTGCCAAAATAATGGTGGTATCGCTTGTGTAGTACTTGGGATTTTGATCGCTGTTTTTGCCACCGTTCAGTTTATAGTCAAGATAATACTTCACTTTGGAAGTTAAAACCGGGTGCGAATTCGTGCCTATGTTTTGTTCCCATGCGGCACCATAGGAACCCTCCTGTAATTTGCCTAGAACGGTCCCGTCCTTGAATTCGTTCGCTGTCGCTTTTGATCCACCGTATTTGGCAGTCGCATCGCCGGCATAGTAGGCGTTCTTGATTTCAACATGGTGGCGGGAACTGTCGTAGAAACACCAATCAAGATCATGGTAGCCAAAAATGGCATCGCCAGAAACAGTTCCGACGTTGAAAGCGTTCTCGAGGATAAAATCCTGCGCTTCCCCGACAATACCTCCGGTTCCGGCCCAATCGTTAGAAGCTCCTGTAATGCGGCCAGCATTGTACGCATTGATAATTTTTGCCACGTTATTCGGGGCCATTGTTGGCCATTCGGACAATGCCGGTGCACGCTTTGTCAGAGCAGGCGGAGCACTAAGGCATGACCAGTCTTTGTGGCTTACGATTGTACCGACAATGCCTCCGGCGCTGCTACCGGAAACAACCGTTGCTTTGCTAAAAACATCGACCAAAAGTGCCGACTGGTCTATATGTGCGGCAATACCTCCCGCATAAGAACTTCCCTCAAAATAGGAATCTTTAATGCCCAAGTTCCTTACAACAGGGGGCTTGCCGGCTACTATATAGAGCTTAGAAAAAAAGCCTGCTTCTCCAGCTGTTTTGGAATAAAGTCCCGAAATGGTGTGACCGTTGCCCTCAAATATCCCGCCAAATTCAAATGGCTGCCAGAACATGATGTCTTTGCGGGTGGAGTCCGGATTCCCGTCCGCATCCAGCAGATTTTCATTGACCACGATATCATTCTGGAGTTCTATACAAGCAAAGGCGGAAAGATCGGGAACGGCATAAAGTTCCTCCTTGGTGGTGATCTGGTAACAGCTGTCATCATTTAACTGAGGCTTCTTGATTTCGGGAGCCCAAAGCGCAACCAACGTGTATTTGCTTCCACTGCAACGGGATATAGTTTTTTTAGGTGTGGAGTAAAAACCATAAGAAGATTCCTCAAACCACCCCAGAAACCGAGAACCTTCGCGAGTCGGCTCGAGGAGTGTAATCTTGCATGTGTCAGATATTACGGATGAGTAAAAGTCGCTACTCGTGTCCTTTACGACAACGTAGCTATCCGGGTTCGCAGGGTTGTTTACACCTCCGTTTAGGTGGTAAGTGATAGTCCGCGTGTCACCTACTGCAGCAAAGCAGTAGCTCCCCAAAGACAACAGCAATAATATTGAATACAAACACTTCATATCTTTAATATAATCATTAAAAAGTTTTATCGAGCACTAATAATGTACAAATTAAAGAGAACAATAGAATCACTGTACGCTCATTTCAAAACAAGCGGATGACGATTTTGTTGCATGCGTTGCATATAAGCCCCAAAAGCAACAAAGCTCACAAGCAAACAATCGTATGCATATTTATTTTTTCTTCAAAGCTTCAAACGTTTGAGGATAGAGAGCCTTGGCCTTTTCCCAAACAGCTCGGTGTATCGAATCGGTCAAATCACATCTCAAATAAAAATCATCATTTTCGACAACATTAAATAACATTTTCCCATAAATTGTCACAATACCTTTTTCAGTTTTCCAAGGAACGCAGTATTCAAAGCCACCTCTATCCTTAGATTCTTCAGAAATTAAAGGACGACTTTTATAATAAGAACTTGACAAAGATGACTCATAATTATAGTCCAAGCCGCGAAATACGCATTCACCCTCATCCAAAGCCAGCGAATAAAGGTGAGAACCTTTTTTTAGAGACAATTTAGACATAAAAGAATTTGCACTATTCATTATATTAACCGTTGCAGAATCACGTCCCTCTAAAGAAATTTCAACAAAAGTGATTCCCTTATCAGCCGGCCAATCAGACGAATCAGACCAATCAGCAGACCTAAAAAAAGAGCAACTCGTCAAAAGCAATACACAAACAGAACTAAGCAATTTTATCATTTTCATCAGCAATACCACTTTAGACAAAATATAAAATTTTCCATCAAAAAAGACTGATGTCGGGCATGACAAGAAAGGCGATCCCGGCACAAGGCCGGGGTGACAAAGGCAATAAGTTCTGTCACTGGATCCTTCACGCTTCGCGTTCAGGATGACGCGCAAGGATGGCGACCCCGGAACAAGTCCGGGGTGACAAGCACTCAAAAAACAAAGCACTGGATTCTTCGTGGCTATTCGCCACTCAGAATGACGTGCAAGGAAAACCTACCACATCTATAGGTTAAACCAGAATTGGGGACATTTCCTTTGGAATCGCTCCCACATTTTACTATCTTTGCACTCGTTTAAAGCGGGTTAAAGATGAGCGAAAATTACAAATATGGATTTGTCACTGATATTGAAAACGAAGCCTTCGAAAAAGGCCTTAACGAGGATATCATCCGCAGGGCGTCAGCGCTTCGCGGCGAACCACAGTTCATGCTCGATTTTCGCTTGAGAGCCTACGAAAAGCTCAAGACGATGGAACAGCCCAACTGGGGCGAGCTCCACTTCAATCCTGTCGATTTGCAGGACATCGTTTACTATTCCGCACCGAAAACCAAGAAGAGCCACGAAAAAATCGAAGATGTAGATCCGGAACTCTTGGCGACTTTTGAAAAGCTCGGCATCCCGCTCGACGAACAGAAGCGACTCGCGAACGTCGCCGTCGATGCCGTGTTCGATTCCGTCAGCATTTACACAAGCCACAAGAAGAAGCTCATGGAAATGGGCATCATCTTCTGCTCTATCAGCGACGCCATCAAGGAATACCCCGAACTTATCGAGGAATATCTCGGGAGCGTGGTCCCCGCTGGCGACAACTACTTTGCGGCCCTCAACAGTGCAGTCTTTGGCGACGGAAGCTTCGTCTATATTCCGCCTGGAGTCAAGTGCCCAATGGACCTTTCCACCTACTTCCGCATCAACAACAAGGAAGCAGGCCAGTTCGAACGCACATTGATCATCGCCGATGACGACGCGAGCGTGAGCTACCTCGAAGGCTGCACCGCGCCGGAATTTTCAAGCAAGCAGTTGCACAGCGCTATCGTGGAACTCGTGGCCAAGGAAAACGCAAGCATCAAGTATTCTACCGTGCAGAACTGGTACGCAGGCGACCGCGAAACGGGCGCAGGCGGCGTGTACAACTTCGTCACGAAGCGTGGCAAGTGCGCAGGCAAGAACAGCCGCATCAGCTGGACGCAGGTCGAAACGGGTTCCGCCATCACGTGGAAGTACCCGAGCTGCATCTTGCAGGGCGACAATTCCGTTGGCGAATTCTACAGCGTGGCCCTCACGAACGGCCACATGCAAGCAGACACCGGCACGAAGATGATCCACATCGGCAAAAATACCAAGAGCACGATCATTTCGAAGGGCATCAGCGCCGACTACTCCAGCAACGCCTACCGTGGCGAAGTGAGCATCCGCAAGTCCGCTACAGGCGCCCGCAACTACACCCAGTGCGATAGCATGCTCGTCGGCACCAAGAGCGCCGCCCACACGTTCCCCTACATCACCGTAGCAAACGCAAGCGCCCAGACCGAGCACGAAGCTACGACCAGCCGTATCAGCGAAGACCAGCTATTCTACTTCGAAAGCCGCGGCATCAAGCGCGAAGACGCTATACAAGCGATGGTGGGCGGATTCTGCAAGGACGTTTTCAAGGAACTCCCGGGCGAATTTGCCACCGAAGCACGCCAGCTCCTCACCCTCAAGCTCGAGCACAGCGTCGGTTAACACCCCAAATACACAACTGTGGACTTTTAATTCAAAAAGGAAAGGGCCGGAAATTTTAGTTTCCGACCCTTATTGGTGTATATGGAGTACTTTATATATAGCATTTTTTACAATATAATGTGTCACCTAAATTCAATTTTTAATAAAAAAATATTTTATCGTACAAACATTGTACTTATTGACTAACAACTTAAGAATGAATAAACAAATTATAAACCGTCTATAAAAAAATTCCCCTACAAAATTGCAGGGAAATCACAATTACATTTTGCTTAAAAAGCCTTTATTTATGGGAAATCATGAGCAAATCAGCCATGATACGTCCATAATACAAATAAGCTAGCGCGCAACGATTTGTTTTTGGATTTGTTCAGAAAGTTCAGCGCTGTTCATTTCAGCAATGCACTTTAGAGCAAATTCCTCAGCCGTACCCGGGCCACGGCTTGTAATGATATTACCGTCAACAACAACGCGATCTTCGGAAAATTCACGGCATACAAGATCCGTTTCGCATCCAGGGTAGCAAGTTGCCTTACGATCTACGAGGATTCTAGCCTTGCTGAGGACTGTCGGAGCAGCACAAATGGCAAGCACCCACTTATTGTCATCATTGAGGCTGCAAATAGTATTTTCAACCGCAGCGCTGGCCTTGAGATTCTGCACGCCAACACCGCCACCCGGCAAGAAAACAGCATCGAAATCGGTCGGTTCCAGTTTGCTCAACGCCACATCGGACTGAATTTTAAGCCCACGAAGGCCTTCAACTATGTCGGTTCCCGAAACAGAAGCTACCGTTACCTTGAATCCGGCACGGCGCCACAAATCTACAGGAACCACGAATTCAATTTCTTCAAATCCATCTGCCAACAGGACGAGAATTTGCATAATACCTCCATTTATGTACTTAGTTATTATAGCTTTTTTCAATCTATCTAGGGTCAATAAATCCACTAAATTCTATATTTAAGGTATGAATTTCAAAGATAGAATCATCCGCGCGACGGGCAAAAAAACGCCCTTCCGCCTTATCGTGGTCGATTTGACAGAGACCATGAACGAAATCGGCCGTCACCACAACGCCAAGGGTTTTGCCCTCAAGTTGCTTGCCGAGAACTCCATTGCAAGCATATTCCTTAGTGCAGGCCTCAAGTTCGCAGGAACAGTTTCTTACACCACTACATACGGTGGCGAGATCACGAAGATTCAAACCGACTCCACTCCTATGGGTCTTGTCCGCGCCATGATTCCGCAGGCAGAACTCCAGGCCATCGGAGCCAACGAACCGGCCCTCGTGCCGCAGCACGTCAGCGTCGTCAAGCTGAACGAACAGGGCAAGCGAGTCCACGAAAGCATTATCGAGGCTCCTTCCGTTTCAATGGGCCAAAACCTCGCCATGTACCTCCTGCAGTCCGAACAGATTCGTTCTGCCGTGGGTATCGAAGCCAGGTTCAATGCACAGGACCCGAGCGTTCTTGATTATGCCGCAGGCTTCTACATCGAAGCATTCCCTGACCTCGAGGACAAGGACATTAACCTGATCGAAGTCATCGTGCAAAATCTCCCGAAGTTCTGTGACATGTACAAGGCAGACAAGGGATTTGACCTTGACGAACTTTTGGACCAGCTCCGCGGCCCGTACGACATCGAAGTGGTGCGCGAAATCGACCCGAAGCCGTTCTGCCCGTGCAGCAAGGACCGCATGCTAGCTACACTTGCAACGCTCCCGCTCAAGGACCTGCAAGAACTCAGCAGCGAAAACAAGGACCTAAACGTTGTCTGCGACTTCTGCCGCACGAACTACACGATTACACCTGCCGACATGCAAGAAATTATAGACGAGAGAAATAAGAAAATATAGTGCTAGGTCAATAGTCATTAGTCAATGGTCTTTAGTTTTTTAAAGTTTGGTGCCGTAAGCACAATTATCTACTAACAACTAATGACTAATAGCTAAAGACCCTTAAGCCACAACCACCTAAAACCTACAACCTAACACCTAAAATCATGTTTACTAAGCAATGTGTTGTCACTCTTGACCTGGAAGGCGTTCTTGCACCAGAAATCTGGATTGCCGTCGCCGAAAAGACGGGCATCAAGGACCTCCGCCTCACCACTCGCGACATTCCCGACTACGATGTGCTCATGAAGGGCCGCATCAAGATTCTCGAACGCGAAAACATCAAGCTCTCTGACATCCAGAACGTTATCGCAAACCTCGGACTCCTCGACGGCGCCCGCGACTTCATGGACACGCTCCGCGACGAAGCCCAGGTGATCATTCTCTCGGACACATTCCAGGAATTCGCCTACCCCATCATGAAGAATCTCGGATTCCCGACAATTTTCTGCCACAATCTCGTGGTTGAAAACGACATGATCAAGGGTTATCACTTGCGCATGAGCGACCAGAAGACGAAGGTCGTAAAGCACTTGCAGGAACTCAACTTTAAGGTGTTCGCCTCGGGCGATTCCTTCAACGACACGGGCATGCTCAAGCAGGCCGACAAGGGCTGTTTCTTCTGTGCTCCGGATTCCATCGTGACACAGTTCCCGCAGCTCGAAACCACAAAGACCTACGCAGAACTTTTGGACAAATTCCACAAGTTCCAGGATTCTTTATAAGAAAAGAGCCTCGCGATTGCGAGGCCTTTTTTAAGTTCCGCGATTCTCGATTAACGAGTCTACCGCAGCATTATTTCAAGCTAGGCGTTTCCCAATCAATCCATTCAGACTTTTTGAAGTTGATGGTTTGAGTATTCTTGGTGTAGTCAATCTTACCCGTCTTGGCATCCTTGCCGAGCAAGAACTTGTTCATAAAGTCCTTGACTTCGTCAAACTGCCCGTTCGGAAGCTGGCAGTGACCATGACCGCCTTCCTGGCTGTAGGTGTAATTTTCCGTTGCACCGAGAGCGTCATAAACTTCCTTAGAAGCTTGTCCGCAATAGTTCGACGGAACTTCGCCCAACCATTCCTGACCTGCATTGTCGAGAATGAGGAGCGCACGCGGAGCCACCATAGCCACCAACATGTGCTGGTCAAACGGGAGCGTATTTTCCTTGCCATCGTAGTTCTTGAAACTAGAAATCATCCACTTGCCTTCGGTACCGGCACTGCTCAAGCCCTGAACGAACTGCTTACCCTTCTGCTTGTTGACCTGAGCGCCCACACGCCAAAGCGATGCGCCACCGGAACCGGATTCCTGCGGAATCGTGAGGGCAATACGTTCATCGAATGCACCCACGGCAAGAGTACCCTTACCCCAGCGAGAGCAACCCGTCATAGCGAGGTGCTTCACATCGATACCCGCTTCAGGAGTCTTTTCGAGAGCGTCGATAATGCGGCTTACGCCCCAAGCCCATGCAATGATGGTGCCCTGTCCCTGGTTATAAAGCTGGAAGAACATACCGCCACCGCTTTCTGGAGCGACGTCATCCGGGTTAAACGTAATCTGAGCGATGTCAAGACCGTTCGTTGCGTTGCCGAGGCTTCCGCAACCGCCCATCATGCCACCGCCAAAACCGATCATCGCAGGCTTCGGCTTGTCCTTGGTACCGGCGTTGCTGATTTTCACGGAGAACGAACCGGATTTGCCCTTGTCTGTGACCTTAATGGTGAGCTTTCCGCCAGAATACGAGCCTTCGACTTTTTCAGGATTGCGCGGCTTTGTACCGAACATGAGCTTTTCGTACATGGCACCAATTTCTTCACGACGGCATTTCCAATCTGCCTTCGAAGAAATGCGCGTGCCATCGAGCTTTTTGAACGGATCCGGAAGTTTTGCGTTGTTCACGCTTGAAGGAATATTGCCAATCTGGCATTCACTGCGATGGTCTTCGACAAATTCATTTACCGGAGACGGAGGCGTTGATTCGCTAGAGCTAGAGACTTCCGGCTTTGTTGCAGACGAACTAGAATGTTGATGTCCACGGCTAGAACTAGAGACAGCATCGCTGCTGCTTCCAGGCAAAGCATCGCTACTCGACGAAAGTTGAGGTCCAAGGACACTACTACTAGATGCACCGCTAGAAATAGCGACATCAGAACTACTCGTCGGAGATTGTGCATCTGCAGAAGAATCAGGTCCCTGACTGCCAGAACCGTCATCAGAACTTGATTCTACGCTATTTTCGGCGTACGAACTGGAGCTAGATTCTCCACCAGAAATAATTCCAGCGGATTGCCCCACCTGTTCCAAGCATTCTTTTGTTGTACATTGCGCGGCAGAAGTCATAGCTTCATCGCCGCACGCCCATAAGCCAAAGGCAGCAACTGCCACTGGCATTACTTTCATCCACTTATTCATTGTATACCAACCCCAACAACAGCCGTGAATTCGGCGGAATTGTTGTCCTTTAAATTAATCTATTCTAAAAATTTTGGGCGAGGTGTAATAACTTTTTTGTTGTAACAGTTACAACGCACTCATTCAGATGCATCTACCCGCAAACTGGAAATTTTCCATTTTTCCTTTTTTCTAGTCAAGTCGATGCTTTTTTCGTCTTATTTTTGGCATATTTTCGAAAAAAAGCCGCATAAGTATCAAATTATTAGATAAATTGAGAATGATGGATCAGGCTAAATTTACAACGAACCAAGAGCACATTGTAAGTGTGCTCCTTAAGAAGAATCCCAAACTTGACGAAGGGATTCTTAGAAAAGCTATAGCCTTTATTGCCGATGCCCACGATGGTCAATACCGCAAGAGCGGCATGCCCTACACAGAACACCCTTACGAAGTGGCCAAGATTCTTGCAGACCTCAAGCAAGACCAGGCAACGGTACTCGCAGGCTTATTGCACGACGTGGTGGAAGACACCCCGCATACCCTCAGTGAAATTTCTGAACTTTTTGGCGAAGACACGGCGTTCATGGTCGATGCGGTGACAAAGATTACCGCAGTCCAGGAAGCAAGCAAGACGGCGCAAAAGGCAAGTACCTACCGTAAGCTCATTACGGCCATGGCCAAGGACCCGCGCGTCATCATGATTAAAATCGCAGACCGCATCCACAACATGCGCACCATGCGATACATGAAGCCCGAAAAGCGTAAGATTATCGCCCAGGAAACGCTCGACATTTACGTACCGCTCACCCATAGATTCGGTCTATACAAACTGAAAACCGAACTCGAAGACTTGAGCTTCAAGTACGTAAACCCGGACGAATACCAAAAGCTCGTCGACGCCCTTATCGAAAATAAGGAAAAGCGCGAAAACTACGTGCAATCCGTGATTGGCCCGCTCCAGATCAAGATGGCGCTCGAAGACTTCGACTGCACCATCCAGGGGCGCACCAAGAACATATACAGCATCTATAACAAGATGATTGCCCGCGGTTGCGGGTTCGAAGACATCTTCGACATTTTCGCCATCCGCATTATCGTCGAGACGATTCCGGAATGCTACCTCGCTCTGGGTTACGTTCACAACCTTTGGACGCCGCTTCAAAGCCGCTTCAAGGACTACATCGCGACCCCGAAGCCTAACCTTTACCAGAGTATCCATACAACCGTCATCGGTCCCGAAAACAAGATGGTCGAAGTCCAGATCCGCACAAAGGACATGGACTTAACCGCCGAAAAGGGATTTGCCGCCCACTGGGCCTACAAGATGGAAACGCAGCACGAAGGTGAAGAACTCGCCTGGCTCGATCACATGGTCAAGCTGCAATCCGAAATCTCTGACTCCAAGGAATACCTCGACTTCTTGAAGGTGGACTTGAAGCCCGAAGGCATGACGGTGTTCACCCCGAAGGGAGCATCCGTTGAACTCCCCGAAGGCGCCATCGTTTTGGACTTTGCATTTGCAGTACACACGGAGCTTGGCCTGCACTGCATCGGCGCACGCATTAACGACAAGGTTGTGAGTCTCGATGAACCGGTACCGCACGGTGCCACCATCCAGATTTTAAAGAGCCCGAACCAGGAACCGAGCCCGGAATGGCTTGAAATGGTCAAGACCATCAAGGCAAAGCAGGAACTCCGCAAGTGGATGAAGACAAGCATCATCATCCAGTCCCGCAGCCTCGGTAAAGAAATCTGGACTCGCGAACTGCGCCTCCTGAAAATTGAAAAGGACAAACGCCCGAAGGAAGAGGACATCCTCAAAAACTTCGGCATGACGAGCCTCAACGAATTTTTCGAAAAGATTGGTCAGGGCGAACTGCCGCTCCAGGACATCCACCGTTTCTTGAACGGCGGAAACGATATATCCAAGGAAACCGCAGCCATCCGCTTCTACCCAAAATTCGGCAAGGACATGGACAACACGCTCACCGATGAAATGCCATTGATGATTGGTCACGAAACCAGTCTCCTCATCCATTTCGCGAGCTGCTGCGGCCCTGTCCCGGGCGATAAGATTGTCGGCGTGATGCGCCCGCAAATCGGTATCGAAGTCCACAAGAGCGACTGCCCTTGTCTCAAGGACTTGCCGAACGACCAGCGCCTCCCCGTCGATTGGAGCGCCGATGTTTCGAAGCCATTTACAACGCACCTCACAATTGAAACAGACAACCGCAGGAACTTGCCTTTAAGCATCCTGATGGTTCTGAAAGACGAGAACTTGTCGTTGGATAGAATGAGTATCGCCAGTGCCCAGTACACGGGACGCATCCGTATGGAATTCAAGGCGTTCCGCAAGGACCAGGTCGATGCCATTGTGACCAAGATAAGGCAAGTCGAGGGCGTCAGAGGGGTTGAAAAAGCATGATAACATCCCTACACCATTGCGACTACACACAAAAAAACCGTGCGTTCAACTGCCGCATGAGGAACCGCTATTACGAAGAAGTGTATTACGCATTCCGTGCGCTGTTCCCGAACGAAATCGCCGAAGCCAAGGAATCTACACCCGAAGAGAACAACGCCTGGTACCAGCATTTGAGCAAGGACATCAAGCGTTACGAACGTCTCTTGATGACATGCCTCGAATATGCGCAGGCAGCCATCTTTTACGGCAAGGCCGAAAATTCTTCGCTTTACTCCAAGGACAAGCGCTGGGGTATTTTGCAAGAAGAAATTTTCCTCGTGCACTTTTTGCAGGAGCTTCTTTCGACGACGCGATACGTTATCGCAAGAATTGATACGGATAAAGTGTTGCAGCAATGGAGTGGGGAAATGCAGGGCATGAAATCAAGCCCTGTCGTTTACGGTTTCGTGAGTGATATTCAAGGCAAATTGAATACCATGAACGCAGGCACCATCGATGAATTTAAGGACTTGTTGAAACACGTTCTGGACCGTTTCCAGATTGGCAATACGCTATTCGGAACCGTTCAGGATTTGCAGAATTTCTACTAATGACCATTGACTAAAAACTAACGACTATGTCAGAATATATCATTCTATCAATCTTCCTTTTCTTGGGCGCGTTTATCGCGGCGGCGGCAACCGTCACAGGCCTATTGCTAGGCTACCGCACCAAGAATACAAAGAACAAGATGGCACCGTACGAATGCGGTATGGAAACCATCGGCAACGCAAGAATTCAGTTCAAGGTGGGCTACTACTTGTTCGCCTTGCTCTTCCTCGTGTTTGATATCGAAGCGCTGTTTCTCTTCCCCGTCATGATGAACTTCAAGGAAATCATGGCAGGCCACACGGCGCTCCCGCCATCAGTCGTCGTTATCGACCTTATCATCTTCATTGCGATTCTCGTTTCAGGTCTCGCCTATGCCTGGAAGAAAGGAATTCTCAAATGGGAATAATTAATTTAGCTCCGAAGATTCTTGACCCGATTCCCGGTGGAAAGTACGTTGTAAACGCCATCGACTATGTTGTGAACTGGGCCCGTGCAAACTCCATTTGGCCACTGACATACGGTACTAGCTGCTGCGCCATCGAAATGATGTCGAGTTCTATGGCTCGTTATGACATTGCCCGTTTTGGCTCTGAAGTGTTCCGCTCGTCCCCGCGACAAGCGGACTTGTTTATTTTGGCAGGAACGATTACCCGTCGCATGGCCCCCGCCATCCAGATGCTTTGGGAACAAATTCCAGGACCCAAGTACGTAATCGCCATGGGCGCCTGCACGATTAGCGGCGGCCCGTTCATCTACGACAACTATTCCGTTGTTCGTGGCGCACAGAACTTGATTCCGGTTGACGTGTTCGTTCCTGGCTGTCCGCCGCGCCCCGAAGCACTCTTCCACGGACTTTTGACGCTCCGCGAGAAGATCCTCAAGGAAACTTGCCGCAACCCATGGCACGAAGGCGAACCGAAAGACGTTTCGACGATGGATCGCTATCGCGAAGCCGCAAAAACCTGGGCCGCTCTCGAAGAAATGAAAGACGAGCAAATGGCAGAAGCCCGCGCGAAGTTCAAGGAAGAAAATCCGGACTACAAGAGCGCCTTCAAGCCGATTCGCGTCAAGAAGCCGGATTTCCCGGAAGTGGAACGTGTGCCGTTCAAGCGCTTGGGCCTTACGCAGCAAGAACTTTTTGCAAAGCTCCGCGCCAAATTCCCGAACGTGACAGTGCATACACGTGGTGAAGACACTCCAGAAGATGTCGTCGCCAAGATGCCTGCGGACTGCCCGCTCGAAGTCATGCTCGAAAAGGAAGACTACCTGAACGTCGTTGAATTTGTCAAGAACGATCCTGAATTCAAGATGGATTACCTAATTGACGTGACCGCCATTGACTACGACGACCACTTCGACATGGTGACAATGCTCAGAAGCCTTGAAATCGGCCACAAGATTTTCCTTTGCGTGCAACTCAAGAAAGACTTCTCGATTGACGAAGAAAAACGCCCAACATCGCTCCTCGCTAGCGTCCCAACAATCTCGCACCTCTACCCCGGTGCAGAAATCAAGGAACGCGAAGTTTACGACATGTTCGGCATCAAGTTTGAAAACCACCCCGACCTTCGCCGCATCTTCTTGGACAAGGACTTCGTGGGTTACCCGCTCCGTAAAGACTTTACTCACCCGGAAATGATTAGGAGGCCTATATGAGTCATCAGTTACCTCCGGGATTTCGCCTCGAACGCAAATCGAATACTGAAGAATTTTTTATCAACATGGGTCCGCAGCACCCGAGTACTCACGGTGCTTTGCGACTCACGCTCCGCATGGACGGTGAGACCATTGTAGAAGTTGTCCCGCACTTTGGCTATATCCACCGCGGTATGGAAAAGCAAGCGGAATCGATGAGCTACTTGCAGTACATCGCGATGTCGGACCGTCAGGACTATTTGACCGCCATCCAGAATAACTTGGGCGTCGTGATTGCTCTTGAAAAGGGCATGAACGTGGGCGTTCCGCTCCGTGGCGAATACATCCGCGTGATGCTCCAAGAACTTGGCCGCATTGCCTCGCACTTGGTGTTCTACGGTTGCTTTGGCGGTGACCTTGGCGGACAGACCTGCCTCTTGTTCGGTTTCAAGGAACGTGAAATGATTCACGACATCCTCGAAGAAGTCACAGGCTCCCGCCTCACGACAAACTTCTTTAGACCAGGCGGCAGCCGCTATGACGTGCCGGATACGTTTATCCCGCGCGTAAAAGCATTCCTCGACCACATGGAAGATACGATGAAGGACTACGAAAGATTCCTTTCGAAAAACATCATCGTGTTGGAACGCAGCATCGGCATTGGAGTTTTGAGCAAAGAAGACGCGATCGCTTACGGTTGCTCAGGCCCTGTGCTCCGCGCTAGCGGTGTGAACTTTGACGTGCGCCGTGCAAACCCGTATAGCATTTACGACCAGCTCGACTTTGACGTGCCCGTGTTCCATAACGGCGACTGCTACGACCGCTACAAAATCCGCATTGCAGAAATTCATCAATCGCTCAAGATTCTGCGCCAGTGCGTCGAAAAGTTTCCTACCGAAGGTCCGTGGCGCAGCAAGGAAAAGCCAGTGCGACTCCCCGTGGGCCGCTACTACAGCGAAATTGAAACCGCAAAGGGTCTTTACGCAACATACGTTGTCGCAGCAACGACCGGTGAAAAGCCGTACCGCATCCACACACGCGGTCCAAGCTTCCCGCATATTGGAGCGATTAACAAGATGGCTCAAGGTCACAAGATTTCGGACCTCGTGACCATCATGGCAACCCTTGACCCCGTGATTCCAGAAATTGACAGGTAATATATGTTTGTACCTTCAGTAACACATCCTATTGGCGACTTTGTCCGTGAATGGGTTCCGCGCTTGGCAGAATATCTGCCCGCAAACATCCAGTCCGAAGACCTCAACAGCGTCGTCGCCTTCCTCATCAACGCTGTGATTTGCATTATCGCCGTCTGCGTGGTGAACATCGGCTCTGCCCCGATTCTCATTTACATGGAACGCAAGGTTTGCGCTCACGTGCAATGCCGTTTGGGACCGATGCGCCTTGGCTGGCACGGAACGCTCCAGACCATCGCGGACGTGATCAAAATGCTCTTCAAGGAAGTGTACGCTCCGAGTGGCGCTGACAAGCTCATGTTCTACTTGGCTCCGCTAATCGTCTTGATTGCACCGTTCATCGTCTGCGCCTTGATTCCGTTCGACAAGAATCTCGTGGTCGCCGATGTCTCGATGGGCATCCCGCTCATCATCGCGGTAAACGGCTTTGGCGTGCTCGGCATTTTGCTTGGCGGCTGGAGCAGTAACAACAAGTATTCCTTGCTCGGTGCGCTCCGCAGTGGCGCCCAGATGATCAGCTACGAAATCTCGTTTGCAATGATTCTCCTGTTCGTCGTCATGATTTCGGGTTCTACGAACCTCATGAGCATTACGATGGGCCAGGAAGGAACCATTTTTGACTGGTGGATTTTCAAGATTCCAGTCCTCGGTTTCATCGCGTTCATCCTCTTCTTTATTTCTAGTACCGCCGAAATGAACCGCGCTCCCTTCGACATTGCCGAAGCAGAACAAGAACTTACGGGCGGTTACCACACGGAATACAATGGCACCCCGTTTGCCATGTTCTACCTTGCCGAATACATCGCCCTCATCACGAACTCCGCACTTGCGACCACATGCTTCCTCGGTGGATTCTTCCCGCCGTGCATCGGCATTGCTGCTGTGGACAACGTTTTGAACATGGTACCTGGCGTCGTATGGTTCTTCGCGAAGATTTACTTTATGGTCTGGTGCTACATGATGGTCCGCTGGACGTTTGTGCGCCCGCGTGTCGACCAGCTCATGGACTTTGAATGGAAATTCCTTTTGCCGGTAAACCTAGTGTTGCTCGTCGCTGGCGCAGCCTTTATCGCAATTGGTGGTTAGTATGAACGAAAATATTTCAACTCTTCAATACATTAAACGCTACCTGAAGCGTTGCATTACGGGTCCGTGGAGCCTTATTTGCGGATTGTCCGTAACGCTCAAGTATTTTTTCAATCCTAAGCGCATCGTTACGGAACAGTACCCCGAAAATCGCAAGACGCTCAAAATGCACGACCGCTACCGCGGCCGCCTTGAGATGATCGAAGATGCAGACGGCAACAACCGCTGCACCGCTTGCGGCATGTGCGAACGCGCCTGCCCGAACGCCTCCATCAACGTGCTTGCCACAAAGAACATTGCAGGCAAGAAGGTTCTCGGACGTTACGTGTACCACTTCGCCAGTTGCACCCAGTGTGGCCTCTGCGTAGAAGCCTGCCCGTTTGGAGCCATCCGCATGAGTCCCGCATTCGAAGTCGCGACAACCGACCCGAACGATCTCGAAATGATTTTAAATAAGAAGGAGGGACAAGGTTAATGTTCCCGGATTTGCCTTTATCATTCCCGATGGGAGGCATGGACATTGCGTTCTATGTCGTCGCATTCGTGATTTTAATGACGGCGGTTTGTTGCGTTGCCGTGAAAAACATCCTGCAAAGCGCCGTGTTCCTCATCTTTAGCTTTGTCACGACCGCCATCCTCTACATGCTCATGCACGCAGAATTCATTGCGCTTGCCCAGGTGATGGTTTACGTGGGCGGTGTCGTGATTTTCGTGGTGTTTACGATTCTTCTCACAAGCCATTTGGGAGAAGACGCTTTCACGACAAAGATGCCGCGAATTTTCACCGCGTTTGCGCTATCCATCGCATTTGTGTTCGTGATGGTCAAATGCGTGCTGCCGACTCCGGACCTGGCAAGTGGCATCGTGAACTCCCCTGCCGATTATTCTTCACTCCAAAACTTCGCCTTGCGCTTGCTCGGTAACGATCCGAACGGATTCATCATCCCGTTTGAAATCGTGAGCGTGCTCCTCTTGATGACGCTTATTTGCGCTATCACGGTCGCCCGCCGCACCAAGGAAGATGCCGAAGAGGAGGCTAGCAAATGAACCTTCTGAATTGCTTGATTCTCGCATTTTTGCTGTTCGGGATTGGCGTCTGGGGCCTGATGCGCCGCCGCCATCTCATCGGTATGCTCATTTCCATTGAGCTCATGCTGAATGCAGCAAACATCAACTTTATCAGTTTCGCCTACTTCACCGCACACGATGCGACTGCAGGCGCTCTGTTCAGTATCTTTGTCATTGCCGTGACGGCTTGCGAAATGGCCATCGCCCTTGCGATTATCGTGACCATGTACCGCCGCCATAAGAGTCTTGACGTTGACCAGTTGAGGGACCTCCATGATTGATGATATCACTCTCGGCTATTTGATTCTATTATTCCCGCTCATCACGTTCGTCGTGAACGGGCTTTTCCTCGGAAACAAGTGCGCAAAAGCCGCAGCGATTTTCGCTGTCATTTGCAACGGCCTTGCCTTTGCCGCTGCTGGCACACTCGCATTCCACTACTTCAGCTCGGACTTTGCACCGCAAAAGGCAATTCTGTTCGACCATACGTTTATCCCGTTCATCGGGGACCTGGTCGCAAGAATAGGTATGCTCGTAGACCCGCTCTCCGTGATGATGCTCGTGGTCGTCACGTTTATCAGCTTCATGGTGAACATCTACAGCATCGGCTACATGCGCGAAGACCGCGCCGCCGGGCGTTTCTTTGCACTCCTCTCGTTGTTCAGCTTTAGCATGCTTGGCCTCGTCATTGCGACAAACCTTTTCCAAATGTTCATCTTCTGGGAACTCGTCGGCGTATCGAGTTACTTGCTCATCGGTTTCTGGTACCACAAGCCAAGCGCTGTGAGCGCATCCAAGCAGGCGTTCATCCTCACCCGCTTTGCCGATAGCTTCTTCTTGCTCGGCATTGTGCTCGTGAGCTACGTCGTCGGCAGTTTCGACTTTTCGACGCTCAATTCGCTTAGCCTGGTCGATTTCCAGAAGCAGTTCATCAACCTCGGCCTTGTGACTGTTCCGAAGTCCGAAGCACTCGTTCTCGGTTCCATCTTGATTTTCACCGGTGGCTGGGGCAAGTCCGCCATGTTCCCGATGCATATCTGGCTCCCGAACGCGATGGAAGGTCCTACACCGGTCAGCTCTATCATTCACAGTGCAACAATGGTCGTTGCAGGCGTTTACCTTGTCGCTCGACTCTTCCCGTTCTTTGCCATTTGCGATAACGCCCTCACGCTCATCATGTGGGTCGGCGCATTCACGATGGTCTTTGCAGCCGTCATCGCCTGCACGCAAAAGGACATCAAGCGCATTCTCGCCTACTCCACGCTTTCGCAGCTCGGTTACATGATGTTTGCGCTTGGCGCTTGCAAAATAGGTCAAGTCGTCGCCGTTACCGGTTGGACCGCTTCGACATTCCACATCTTCACGCACGCTTTCTTCAAGTGCAGCTTGTTCCTCATCGCCGGTAGCTTAATCCATCAGGTCGGCACGAACGATCTCGATGCGATGGGCGGTCTCGGCAAGAAGATGAAGCTCACTTACGCTTGCACGCTCATTTCGATACTCGCCATTTCGGGCATTCCGCCGTTCTCCGGATTCTTCTCCAAGGACGAAATCATTCTCGCCGCATTCCAGGGACATCATTACGTCGTCTTTGGGCTTGCACTCCTCACGAGCGGACTTACGACATTCTACATGTTCCGTCTGTTCTTCCTTGCTTTCCATGGCGCTCCGCGTCACGAAGGCGTCAAGGCGGGCCATGTGCACGAAGATTTCGCGATGACACTCCCAATAGCCATCCTTGCAATTCCCGCACTTTTGAGCGGTATCCTCGGCAAGGGCATTTTTGAAAAGTTCTTTGTTCCGGGCCAGTTGAATGTTCCGCAGCTCGTCAAGCTCGAACATGCTGAATGGCTCCCGTTTGTCGCCGTTGGCATTGCCGTTGTCGCTCTCGTGATTGCCTGGGTGCTTTACGCAAGCCCGTGGGCAAAAGTCCAGCGTGCCCTCGACGAATCCAACCGCAGCGGCATTTACAAAGTCATTTATCACAAGTTCTACTTCGATGAAATGTACTACGCCGTCGTCCGCCAGTTTATCTTTGGCGGTATCGCACGTGTCGCTCGCGCATTCAACGATTACGTGATTGAAGGACTCCTCGCCTTTACGGTTTGGTTTGTCCACAAGCTCGGTGACTTGGTCCGTTTTGCCCAGGCCGGCTACCTGCCGTTCTACTTGGGTACTTTGATTGTTGGCGTTCTCCTTTGGCGATTCTTCGGCCAGCTTCCCCTGTAAGGCGCACCCATGAATACAATACTTTTTAACTCCATTTGGGTCCTCCCCCTCTTAACGGTTCTCGCCTGCGTACTGATTCCCGCCACGTACGAAAAGACGCTCCGAACCATCCACGTCACGTCGGCAACAATTGTCCTTGCAATTGTCTGCTACTTGACTTACGCCATCTACGCCCTCTCGGGAACTCCGACAGATCCGGCAGCTGCACCGCTTGCGCTCCGATTCTTCACGGACATCCCGTGGCTTTCGATGTTCAATGCCCACTACATTGTCGGCGCGGACGGTCTCAACATGCTGTTGCTTGCACTCACGGCGTTTATCGTCTGGGCAGGCGTACTTGTAAGCCTCAAGATCAAAGGGAATCAGAAGATTTTCTTTGCGCTTATTCAGCTCTTGGCAACAAGCGTTTACGGCGTGTACATGAGCTTTGACTTGGTGCTTTTCTTCGTGTTCTACGAAATGGAAGCGCTCTGCATGTACCTCATGATTGCCTGCTACGGCAGTGGCAAACGCGACTACGGTGGTAAAAAGCTCACGTTGACGCTCGCGTTCGGTTCTTCGATGATTCTAGCAACGCTCTTCGGACTTTACTTCGAAAGTGGCGCTACAAGCTGGAACCTCATTGAAATTGCAAAGACGACGCTCCCGATGGATTTCCAGATGTGGGCTTTCCCGCTCATGTTCATGGGATTCGCCGTTTCGAGTTCGCTCTTCCCGTTCCACTTCTGGAGCCCGGACGGTCACTCCGCCGCACCGACCGCCGTTTCGATGCTCGCCGCCGGTGTGATGATGAAAATGGGTGCCTACGGATGCCTCCGCGTTGCCATGTTCCTCATGCCCGAAGCCGCCAAGATTTGGCTCCCGTATGTTGTTGCGCTCTTGATTTTCAATGTGGTACTTGGCCCGTTCATTGCCATTCGCCACAAAGACCTCAAGTACATCACCGCTTACAGCTCCATCAGCCACTTGGGCCTCATCTTCCTCGGACTTGCAGCCCTCACGCCGATAGGACTTCGTGGCGCCAGCCTCCAGATGATTTCTCACGGATTCTTGACCGGACTCTTCTTCGCGACCATCGGCATGATTTACGAACGCACCCACACCCGTGACATCACGGAAATGGGCGGCATCATGCGCAAAATGCCCTTCCTCGGCGTTGGCTTTGTGCTTGCCGGTTTTGCAGGGCTTGGCCTCCCGGGCTTTAGCGGATTCATTGCCGAAAGCACCATCTTCATTGGCGCATTCCAGCAAGATTCCACGCTCACACGCATCGTGACGATTCTCGCCATTCTCTCCATCACGACGACAGCCGTCTACATTCTGCAAACTGCGAACCGCATGCTTCATGGTCCGCTCCCGCAGAAGTACGAAAGTCTCACGGATGGATGCTTCCGCGAAAAGTTGGTCATTGTCGTTCTCGTTGCCTGCTTGTTGTTCATCGGTGTTTGCCCCGGCTGGATTTCGGAACTTCTGGACCAGAGCATAGCACCTATCTTTGAAAAGATTTCATCGGCAGGTTTATAGTAGGTTTAATTATGACAAATTTTGCAATTCCAAACTTCATTCTACCTGACGTTTTGCTGCTGATTTTCCCATTCGTCGTGATTGGGATACGCCTTTTCGTGACTACACAATCCAAAGTCCCTTGGCGTATGGCAAACATCGGCTTTATCGCCATCTTCTTCTTGCTGAACTTCATCCCGCTCGCGAGCGGCAACGGCAAGTTCTTTATCTGCAACTGGAAAGTGGACGACTTCGGCGTGCTCATGCGCGAAGTGCTCATGGTGAGCGCTCTGCTTGGCATGTGGCTTTCCAAAGATTACTTCGAACACGGCGCCGACAAGAAACCGCCCATGCACCAGATTGCCGAATTTATTGGCGCCATCGCATTTGCAACGTTCGGTGGATTCACGGTCGTGAGCGCTTGCGACTTGCTCACGTTCTTCCTCGGCCTCGAAATTGCGACCATCCCGATGTATGCACTCGCCGCCTGGAACAAGCGCGACCAATACGGCTCTGAAGCCGCTACCAAGTACATCTTGATGGGCTCCGTTGCAACGGCATTTGAACTGTTCGGCTTCAGCTACCTCTATGGTTTCTCCGGAAGCCTCCACTTCAACGAGATCCAGGCCGCCGTCGCAAGCGGTTCTAGCCCGCTCTTGTGGATTGCCGTGCTGTTCCTCTTCTGCGGAATCGGATTCAAGCTCACGCTGTTCCCGTTCTACACCTGGGCTCCGGACGTTTACGAAGGCGCACCGACGCCTGTGACAGCAGTGCTTTCTGTCACCTCGAAGGCAACAGCAATCGCGTTCCTCGTCGTGCTCGTCTATGGCCCACTCTCCCCGATTCAAGACAAGATGGCACCGCTCATTGCGCTCCTCGCAGGCGTCACGCTCTTTGTCGGAAACCTCGGCGCACTCAAGCAAAGCCGCCTCCGCCGTTTCATGGCTTACAGCTCTATCGCTCAGGCAGGCTACATCATGATCGCATTGCTTGGCCCTGCAACAACAGCAAAGACTGCTATCATCTATTACCTCTTTGTCTATGCCGTTTCGAACTACCTCGCCTTCTTCGTATTCGGCATCATCGGGCATCACCGCGAAGAGACTTTCCAGTCGCTCCGCGGGCTTTCAAAACAGAACCCGAGCCTCGCCATCGCCCTTGCGATTTCGATGTTCAGCTTGGCAGGCATTCCGCCTCTCGCCGGTTTCTTTGGCAAGTTCCACCTGTTCTTCAGCGGAGCTTCAACAGGCCATTACGCGCTCGTGGCATTCGCCGTTTTGAACAACGTCATTGCGCTCTTCTACTACTTGCAGCTCATCAAGGCCGCCTGGGTCGATGAACCTGACGGACATTTGAACCCGCTCCGCCTCACCAAGCGCCAGCGCGAAGTCATCATTTTGCTGAGCATCGCGGTAATCCTCCTCGGCTTTGTTCCTTTCCTGAGCAACAACATCTTTGCCGGGTTTATGAATTAAACAAGGGGAAACGCCTTGATTCTCCTAACGGAGAATGACATTACAATTTCGCCTCCGACTAAGTCGGAGGCGTTTTTTATTTTTAGTTTATTGTTACTAGAATTTTAGGCTTAGTCCTGCAAGCAACGTATAGAGTAGGCATAGTCCTTTTGGAAGTAGCCACCATTGTTCACGCTGTTGCTGCTGGATTTCATAGTCCTGGTGTAGCCGTAACTCCTATTTTCATCCCACTGTTTGGCACCCCAGAAGCCTGCGTGGTTGCCATCAGTGGTGAAGGCAAAATTGACATACTTAAAGCCTGCAGGGAGCGCCGAGAAACCGTACGCATCCTCGTTCTCGATGCCATCAACCGCTTTCCAAAGAGTCTGGGCCTTGAGTTTCTGACCCGCCGTGGAAATCCCGCCCACAGCGTCGATCAGGGTATCCCATTCCACATCGCTCGGCACATGCCAGCCGTCCGGGCAAATGCCCTGAACGTAGCCCGTGCCAAGGTCGCAGTCATGATTGCTACCGCACTCGTTCTCAGGCTTGCCCATGGCAGTGGCCCAGGTGTACAAGCGACCGTAGGTGTCGCAGTCGCCTCCATCAAAATCACCACTTTTGCGATTGCCACCGCACCAGCTGTCTTCAATTTCATAGTTCAGGTTTTCAGCCATCCAAATCTGTTCGCCGATTTTCACCTTCTTGTAGACTCGTTCCACAACATCGCCTCGCTTTGCACAGAACTGCGTTCCACGGTCATATTCACTTTCACCGCAAGTAAATTTCTGTAATTCGTTTTCTACGCATTCAAACTTCATCGGATTGTAATCCTTGCCATTGCACAGGTCATACACAACCTTAGCATAACAGAACTGAGCATCCATGTCATAGAGACTATCTTCGCAATCTTCAGAATTGCATTCCGAAGGGCACGACTTCAGTCGTTTTCCGTCCTTACAGATGACTTCGCTCGGATTATAGGCCTTTCCGCCACACAGTTCAAGAACAGCAAAGACTCCTTCTTTTTCATTGAAATTGCAGAAGTGGGTTTCCGGATCAAAAGGCTCGTTGTTGCACGTTGCCTTGTAGAACTTTTCAATCTGGACATTCTCACCCTTGCCGCACTCAAGCGTAACGACACCAGCCTTGTCGCCAACAACCCTGCAAGCATCGTCACTGGCATCTTTTCCATTTGAGCCGTCCTTGATGACGACCGGTTCGGATTTGCCACAGGTTATTTCAACGCCGCCTTCGACCGACTTGGTCGAGCAGCTTTCGCCCGCAGGGCCGGTAACGCTTTCGCCGTCTTTTCCATTCGTAATCGTAACGGTTTTATCACCGCAAGTCAAGTCGTAGCCGTTCTTTTGTTCATTGACTTTGATGGAGCAACTTGAACCCTGTGCGCCCGCCAGCGAAGCAAGCCACTCGGCTTCAGTTCCCTTGAAACCGTTTTCCTTTGCAATTTCGTAAGCAGACTTGCCGTTTGAGCCATTCGAGCCATTGGTTCCGTTTTTACCATCGGCTCCTTTAGCACCGTCCTTACCATTCAAGAGAGTCCCGACCTTTTTGCCACCGCATAGCACGTCATACCCGGAACCGTCTTTCAGCGCCTCTACAGTACAGGATGTTCCATCCTTACCGTCTTTGCCATCAGCACCATTTTTGCCATCCTTGCCATTGGCTCCATCCTTACCGTCAGAACCTTTGACTTCAGAGAGATTCACCTCTTTCCAGACGCTGTCGGCACAGAAGTAAATAGCATCGGAACTATCGACATAAACCATGCGGCCTTTGTTCTTGGAATTGCAATCGCCCAGGTCTTTAAACGATGCAACCGTATTTAAATCGGCATTTGTAAGTTGGTCAAGTTCTTCACCGCAAGCGGTCAAAAGAGCCGTTGCAGATAATGTACCTGCAAGCGAGATGAACAACTTTTTAGTTTTCGTATTCATAATATCATTCCTTTATGAGAGATTGCGGTAAAAACCTACGGTTCATCCTTCAAGCAGCGAACCGAAATAGCATAACTCTTGATCAATTCATCAAGTGAACCCTTGTCAGATCCAGAGAACAAACTGAAAAAGTGCACATAGCTGCCAAAACCGGACTCTAAAGTACTCCAAAAGTATGCGCCGTCATCTTCGTTTACATAACGCCCCAAGTCGGTTCTTGCGCCAGCAGGCAAAGCCGAGAACAAATAAGTCACCCCGCCTTCGCTTGACTTAAGATTCTTACAGACTTCGTTATCTTCCCTCCAATCTGTAAAAGTCGGATCCACGCTAGAAGCAAGAGTCTTAAACTCATCCGCATCCGGCAGATGCCAGCCATCGGGGCATGCACCCTGCACGTAGCCCGAACCCAAGTCGCAAGATTCATCACCGCCACACTCTTCTTCAGTCTTGCCCATAGCGGCAGCCCAAGTATACACGCGGCCGTACTTCGCGCAATCGCCATCTGTCGTTCCCGATCCGCCACCACACCAGCTATTTTCTGTTTCATAGTTCAGGTTCTCGGCCATCCAGGTCTGCTCGCCGATTTTCACAATATTGTAGGCACGTTCTTCCACGCCGCCTCTCGTTGCACAGAACTGCTTCTCTAGGTCTAATTTGCTTCCTCCGCAAACAATTTTTTCCAACTTGTTATTCTTGCACCTGTACATCGTGGGGTCGTAATCCTTGCCGTCGCACAGGTCATACAAATCAATACCATAGCAGAACTGGACATCTACATCATAACGGTGATAAGTGCATCCTTCAGAATTACATTCCAAATGGCACAACTTCTGCAGCTTACCTTCTTCACAGAGGTCATCGCCTGGAATATAGGTCCTTCCACCGCACAGTTCCACGACAGAAAAGGTTCGTTCTTCTTCATTGAAATAGCAGAAATGGGTTTCCGGATCAAAAGGCTCGTTGTTGCATGTGGCCTTGTAGAGTTTTTTAGTCCGAACGTCCTCGCCCTCGCGGCACTCAAACGTAACAACTCCACCCTTGTCGCTAACGATCTTGCAGCCATCATCACTTGCGTCTAATCCGTTCGTGCCATTCTGAATTACGACCGGTTCCGAATCGCCACAGGTAATTACAACGCTACCTTCAATAGATCTAGCCGAGCAACTTTCACCCGCAGGTCCGGTAACGCTTTTGCCGTCTTTTCCATTCGTAAGCGTAACGGTTTTATCACCGCAAACCAAATCAAAGCCATTCTTTTCTTCATTGGCTTTGACGGAACAACTTGAACCCTGCGCACCCGTCAGCGAAGCAAGCCAATCAGCTTCTGTACCCTTGAAGCCGTTTTCCTTGGCTATTTCGTATGCAGACTTGCCATTTGAGCCGTTAGTGCCATTCTTGCCGTCAGCACCTTTTGCGCCGTCCTTACCGTTCGTGATTGTTCCGACCTTTTTGCCAGCACATAGTACGTCATACCCAGAGCCGTCTTTCAGAGCCTCTACAATACAGGATGTTCCATTTGTCCCATCCTTGCCGTTAGTTCCATTCTTGCCGTCGGCGCCGTTTTTGCCATCCTTGCCGTCAACACCCTTGGCTTCCGAGAAATTCACCTCTTTCCAGACACTGTCGGCACAGAAGTAAATAGCATCGGAACTATCAACATAAACCATACGACCTTTGTTTTTAGAATTACAATTGCCCAGGTCCTTAAGCGATGCGACCGTATTTAAGTCGGAATTTGTAAGTTGAGCGAGTTCTTCGCCGCAAGAGGTCAAAAGAGCCGTTGCAGACAGCGCACCTGCAAGCGCGACCAGCATCTTTTGGGTTCTGGTTTTCATGTCATTGTTCCCTTTGGTTAAACTTGTAACAAAACCGCATAAAAATAAGTGTTTTGTAAGAATAAAAACATCACGGACAAAATATAGCTATACCAATGAAATTGTCAAGGATTTTGACAACAAATTGCCACAGTCGCAAGTGGCAGAATCAATGAAAAAAAACATCCGAGGTCTTTGATTGACCTCGGATTAGTTTTACTGTCATTGGCTTTTTTAATGCCTAGAGCATTAATTACTTTTGATCGATTTCCGCTTTAATCGCTAAGACATCAGCTTCAGAAAGCTTTGAAACGCGTACGACCTTTTCTACAGAATCACCTTCAATAAGCAAATCTTTTGCCACTTCGCGAGCCTTTTGATTACGGCCTCGATCAAGGGCGGCCTTGTTGATTGCATATTCATCCCATTTGGCTTTCTGCGCTTCATCAATCATTTTCTGTTCCTCTTTCGATAATTTAGCCAAATATGCACTTGAAAACAAGAGCTCAAATGCCGTATTGGCATACTGCTTGGGCATTTGCGTCATGTTTTTCATGTTCTTGAGCGCGTAAAGCCCCCTGTCTAGCGTTGTTTCAAGTTGGTCCAGAGGCTTGTTGAACTTCGGAAGTTCCACAAAAGCGAAAGAAAGGACATCGCTAACGCTAGCCCCATTGATTTCACGGATCTTGGCACGGCGGATATAGCGGTCATCGACAAATACATTGAATTCCATAAAAACTACTGTAACAACAGGTTTCAGCTCATAATTGTACTTTTGTCCACGTTCGCCCTGCGCAATGACAGTCTGCGATGCGTAATAAATCGCACGGTTGACAATGTTTTCTTGCATAAGGAGCTGCACTTCGATAATAAAGCGTCGCTGTGCCGAATCGATGCAGTACAAGTCAAAGACTGTTGTCCGGTTTTCATTTGACCCATTATTGAATTCCTTATCGCGGGACTGAACGTCCACAATCGGCGATGATATTTCTCCTTCAAGCACAGCATTCAAGAGCGCTATCAGACAAACCTTGTTCTTAGTGTCGGGATTGAAGGCTTTCTTGAATGTCCTGTCCGTAAGAAGGTCTGCAAAGACTCCCGCTCCCCTATATTCCTCATAAGTTCTTGCCTCGCTAATTGTTTTTCCCCAATGGGCTTCTGTAATGTTATTGTTGTTTTCCATAGATATCCATTATTAAATTCCGAAAATGTCGGCTCATAGACAGAAAATTGCTCCCCATCCATTATATTAACACGCATTTTTCGCGATTTTAGACCACAAATTTATTGTAAAATTGCGATTTATAAAAAAACACCCGAGGTCTTTGGTAGACTTCGGGTGAGTTTTTTAGTTTAATTGTGTTTATAACTATTCGTTCCAGATGTCGTTGGGCAACTTGCCGATATCGCGAAAGTCCAGCTTGCCACTTGTGGCAGAATTCATGCTCACGAGGCGTGCCAAAGGCTTGCCAGCGCGTTCAATGACGATTTCTTCGTCCTTGATGGCGACCTGGTTCAAGAGCGTCCCAAAATTCTGACGCATATCCATTGCAGAAACTACTTTCGACACGGCGAGTCCTTTTCCCTCTACGTCATCCTCCGCTAGGAGGATCCATAATTTTTCATACAGAATTTAATTATTATTATAATTAACGTCAAAATGTTTGAAAGGAGATGCCCGCCTTCGCGGGCATGACAATGCAAAAGGTGACCCCGTCCCGGAACAAGTCCGGGATGACAGTCCGGGGTGACATCAAAAAATGGATCAAGAAGTTCGCACATTTTCGGTCACGCAGTACATGCGTTCGCTCAAGAACACCGTAGAATCAACACCTGCGGTGTGGGTGCATGGGGTCATTTCGCAAATTGCGGAAAAGCCGTCGGGCGTTTACCTGAGCATTGCGGACTTTGCCGATGGCGACGTGAAGCCCAAGGCCACCCTCGCCCTTTACTGCTACACCGCCAAGTACGATGCGATTCTCGCCAAGATTTCAAGCCTTTCGCAACCGTTTACGCTAAAGCACGATTTGAAAGTCAATTTTCTCGTGCGCGCAGAACTGTACATCCCGTACGGAAAGTTGCAAGCGCAAATTCTGGACATCGATCCGGTTTACACGATTGGCGAACTTGCACTCACCAAAAGCGCCATTTTGAAGCGCCTTGCGATGGAAGGCCTGCTCGAAAAGAACAAGCAACTCGAACTTGCCGACGTTCCGCTCCGCGTGGGGCTTATCACCGGCGAAAATACGGCCGCGTACAAGGACTTCACCACGCGACTTGAAGCGTCTCCGTTCGCATTCGAAGTCACGACGGTCTATGCGCGGATGCAAGGGAACGAAACAGAAGGGAGCATCATCGCCGCACTGGAACAGCTCCAAAGCGACCCCAATTTAGACGTTGTCTGCATTGTGCGCGGTGGCGGTGCAAAAACTGATTTGAACTTCTTTGATAGCGAAGCGCTTTGCCGAGCGGTAGCAAACTACCCCACCCCCGTCTTTACGGGAATCGGTCACGAAATCGACCGCTGCCTTTTGGACGAAGTCGCTTACCTCTCGTGCATCACGCCCACGGACTGCGCGAAGCGTCTCGTGGAACGCGTCACGGATAGCTGGAACCGAATGACTGAAGCGATGGCAAGCATTGCCGATGGCGCACGCGATTTGCTCACCGAAAGCAACAAGCAACTCGGCACGATGGGGAACCAGCTCCAGCAAAAAGTTTTCGGGCTCATCCAAAACGAGAAATCGAAACATGTGCTCATCGCCGCCTCCATAAAAAAAGACACCGCATTTTATATAAAGTCTGAGCACGAGCGTTTAGACCGCAACCATGAAGGTTTAAAGCAAGGTTCCCGAAAAATTCTCGACCTCGCAAAATCGAAGTTCGAACTCGTCAACGAAAAAGTCAAAAATGCAGACCCGCAAACAACGCTTGCCAAGGGCTATTCGCTCACGCTAGACGAAAACGGAAAATTCATCCGCAAGGCAAGCCAGCTCAAGAGCGGCGACACCATCAAAACACGACTCGCCGACGGGGACGTCCTATCCGTGGTGCAATAACTAGATCCTTCGACTTCGTGCTGCGCACTCCGCTCAGGATGACAAGCTCCGCACAGCACCTAGCCAAACACCGGCAAGCTTTCGATTTTCTTGAAACGGTGCGTCACGGAGTCCAGCTCAAAATAGCGCACGCAATCGCCAAGCGCAAGCATCACGTAATTCGGTGTCAGCACTTGCAAATACTTGTTCAATTGCTGTTGCAACACTGGCCACGTGTATTCACCCGGAGCCTTGCACTCCACCAGGAGCCATGGCTTGTTCAGAGGCGCCCCCGCCCTAAAATTATGCACCAAGATATCCACGCGGTCCGACGTCTTTACATCAATCGACGAAAGCGGAAATTCCACCGCGATCAAGTGCTCCGGAACCTTTACTACATCGACCAAATAGCGCACCGTCGCCTGGCGAACATGTTCTTCGGGCGTTGCAGGGACATCCTTTTTGCGAATCGGGTCAAATAGCGTATCGTGGGTCATTGGCGTGAATATAAAAAAACGTGAGGAAAATCACCCCATTTCAAAGCGAAATTACAAAAAAAGTTAAACAAGTCAACCCAACTTGCGTGTTTCATATTATCTTTATAATGACTTTTTATTTACAAAAAGCCTACGAAGGAGCAAATATGGATTTACAGGAATATGTCAATCAGTTCGATTCGATGACCTGCATCATGTCCGTCGAAAAAAAGCCGAACGGCTACGGCAAGATGCGTATCGAAGTCGGGAACAAGGCATATATCGATTCCTTCGAAAAAAATAGTGGCAATCTTATCGACATGCCGTTTGGCAAAAGGTTTGTCCCAGGTCAGGAATACACTGCGTATATTCCCAAGGACCTGAACTTCGAACATTTTATCTATAGCAGCGCCGTCCTCAAAAAGCCGATGCACGCCTACATTCACCCAGAAAGGTTCGATGTTTGGTTCAATATCTTCAGCCTGCCCCTCGATTTTGAAGACCCGTTCAAGTGCTACTGCACCTACACGCAAGAACTGTCGACCGATATGAACACGGATTCCTTGCAAGGCCTTTCGGCAAAGACAACTGCCGATGTGCTCAAGACCTGCATCAAGCTCCGCAGCACCAAGAACTTCCTCAAGACCATGGACGAGGTGATGGCCGACATCCGTAACATCTGCAAGGCAAATTACTGCTGCATCATGTTGACGGACTTCAAGGCACGCAAATGCTCCTTGCTCAGCGAAAATTCCGCCCCCGAAATCGGCAGGCACACGCTTGCAGACTTTTTGAACGATGAATTTATCGACTACGCCAAGTCCTGGCTAGACATCATCAACGGGAGCACTTGCTTGCTCATCAAGAACGAACAAGACAAGGAAGATATCAAGGCCCGTCACCCGGCTTGGTATAAGTCCTTGCGGTCAGCAAACATTGAAAGGCTTGCGCTGTTCCCGCTCAAGTACAACGATGACATCATCGGATTCATCTGGGCAACCAACTTTGCTCTCGAAGAAACGGACCACATCAAGGAAACGCTCGAACTTTCGACGTACTTTATCGCATCGGAAATAGCCAACTACCAGCTGCTGCAAAAACTCGAAAAGCTGAGTTCTACGGACCTCTTGACCGAAGTCAAGAACCGCAACGCAATGAACAACCGCATTCTCAAGATATTATCCGGCCGCGAAAGAGTTCCAAACAGCTATGGGATTGTCTTTGCCGACTTGAACAACCTCAAATACGTCAACGACAGCGAAGGCCACGGTGCAGGCGACCAGTTGCTAAAAGACGGTGCAGAAATTCTCAAGTCGACTTTCGAAAATTCAGAGATTTACCGCGCCG
The DNA here is from genome assembly GCF_002210405.1 of Fibrobacter sp. UWB3. NCBI lineage: Bacteria > Pseudomonadati > Fibrobacterota > Fibrobacteria > Fibrobacterales > Fibrobacteraceae > Fibrobacter > Fibrobacter sp. UWB3. The sequence goes on along the minus strand of NZ_MWQJ01000003.1, from coordinate 282,107 downwards.
GTGGCGACGAGTTCCTGATTATCGACATGGAGAACACCAAAGAAACTCTAAGCCACAAAGTTGAGACGCTCCGAAAGAAATCGGACGACCCGAACAAAATCAGTTTTGCCGTCGGATTCTATTACGAAGAAAATGGTGGCGACATCCGAAAAGCCATGCGCGAAGCCGACGCTAACATGTACAACGATAAAAAAGCTTTTTATGAAAGGCACCCTGAGTGCAGGAATCGTTAAATGATGGATTTGCAGAAATTTGTAGATAACTTCCACACGATGACAAGCATCTTGTCGGTCGAAAAACGCGATGATGACAGAATCGGCACCATCCGTATCGAGGCCGCAAATGACCTGTATATCCGCGCCATGGAAAATGTCGACAAAGATGGCAATGTCGTCTTTAAGGAAAAGTTTGTCCCCGGCAGTAGCTACGAACGCTACATGAAGAAGGAACTCAACTTCGAGAACTTCTGCTACGAATGTGCCATCAAAAAGAAACCTGTACACGCCTACATCCGCCCCGAGCGCTACACCTTCAGCATCAACCTGTACATGATGCCACTCGCTATTGACGACCCGAAAAAGGCGTATTGTAGCTACTCCCAGGAAATTACGTTCGAAGAAAATGTCGACGCGATGTCGAACATTTCGGCTAAGACTTCATCCAACGTATTGCGGACTTGTATCAAGTTGTGCAGTACTAAAAACTTGCAAAAGACCATGGACGAAGTCATCGAGGACATCCGCAAAATCTGTGATGCAAGCTATTGCTGCGTGATGCTGACGGACTTCAATGACAACACGTGGTCCGTATTTAGCGATGCCTTAAAGCCGGATTCCGAGATCCGTTCCATTCGTGAACTCAAATCCGAGAACTTTGTCGATTACGCAAGGTCCTGGATAAAGACACTGAACGGAAGCAATTGCCTGATGATCAAGAACAAGGACGACCTCGAAGTCATCCATCTGGAAAACCCGGCATGGTACAATTCGCTTGTAGCCGCTAACGTCCGTAGCCTTGTCCTCTTGCCACTCGAATACAACGGCCTTACTCTAGGCTTTTTCTGGGCCACGAATTTCGACACGTCGAACACGCTCTACATACGTGAAACACTTGAGCTTTCGGCATTCTTTGTCGCCTCGGAAATTGCGAACTACCAGCTTTTGAACCAGCTAGAACTACTCAGCAGCATGGACCTCTTGACGGGCGTCATGAACCGTAATTCCATGAACAATCGCGTGACGCAGTTTTTGAATGGCGAAGTGCAGTACAAGTCGCTCGGTATCATCTTTGCAGACTTGAACGGCCTCAAGCCAGTCAACGACAACAAAGGTCACGACGCTGGCGACAAGCTTTTAAAAGACGCCTCACAGCTTTTAAAATTCACGTTCGACGGTTGCGAATTCTACCGCGCAGGTGGCGACGAATTCTTGATTATCGCACTCGACAAGTCGAAAGAAGAGCTCGAAGCCAAAGTCAAAGCTCTCCGCGAAAAATCGATGATTCCGGGCAAGGTCAGTTTTGCCGTCGGATTCTACTACGATGCAAACGGTGGAGACATCCGCACAGCCATGCACGAAGCCGATGTCCGCATGTACGAAGACAAGAAGCGTTACTATGACCGGTTCCCCGCCAACAGAAAGCGCTTTTTATAAAGTCACAAAACGCTCTTGACATTTGCACTAGGCGGAACTATATTTTTGCACATGAATATCTTTGGACAGAACAACATCGCAATAGCAGATGCAAGATTTGCAGCTAACGCAGCAAAGGCAGCAAGCCCGGCAGCAGCCCGAGCTATTATGGGGCTGTCCAAAGAAACCAAAATCTGTAAAGCTTAACGCAAAAAACTCAGATTAAAAGTTTCAAGGGCAGCCCCGAAAAAGGCAGCCCTATTTTTTATATCCAAACTTTTATACCCAAAACTTTAACCATAAAACAAGGAATCGAAAGTTCTTACCGAATAATACACTGGATCCTTCGCCCTTTACAGGGCTCAGGATGACATTGGAATAAGATTCAAGGCTCTGGATGACGCAGGCATAACATTACAGAATGAATATTATTCTATAATTACGCAGTAAAATGTGAATTTTCGATACCGCTATAGGAGTCAAAAATGCGTAGAAGATTGTTGAGCGAAGGTGCTAAGGAACTTTCTTACGAAATCCGCGAGATCGTGAAGAAGGCGAACCAGCTCAAGGCACTCGGCTTGCCAATCCATTGGGAAAACATCGGCGACCCGATTGAAAAGAAATGCCAGGTTCCCGACTGGATCAAGGACATTGTTGTGGACCTCGTCCGCACAAACCGCAGCTACGGCTACTGCCCCTCCAAGGGCATGCTCGAGACCCGCGAATTCCTGGTGAAGGAGAACAACAAGCTCGGCGGTGCACAGATCAACGTCGATGACATCCTGTTCTTCAACGGCCTCGGTGACGCCATCGCCACCATCTATGGCCTGCTCTCGATGAACACCCGTATCATCGGACCGGCCCCGGCCTACTCTACGCATAGCTCTGCCGAAGCCGCCCATGCTCACACGGCACCGATTACCTACCGTCTGCAGCCGGAAAACCACTGGTACCCGGACCTCGAAGAACTCGAGAACAAGGTGAAGTACAACCCGAGCATCGCGGGCATCTTGATTTTGAACCCGGACAATCCGACCGGCATGGTCTACCCGCTCGAAATCCTCCAGAAGATTGTTGACATTGCCAAGCGCTACGGCCTCTTCATCATCTGCGACGAAATCTATAACAAGATTACGTACAATGGCGCCCATGCTTATGCGCTCGCTGAATACATCGGCGATGTCCCGGGCATTGCGCTCAAGGGCATTTCCAAGGAATACCCGTGGCCGGGTGCTCGTTGCGGCTGGGCAGAATACTACAACCGTGACAAGGACGAACAGTTCGACGCCTTCTGCCGCGCTATCGACAACGCCAAGATGGTCGAAGTTTGCTCCACGACGCTCCCGCAGATGACGATTCCGCGCGTTCTCGGCGACAAGCGTTTTATGGAACACCGCAAGGCCTTGAACGAAAAGATCGGCCGCAGGAGCGCCATCATCAACGAAATCCTCTCCGACATTCCGGAGCTGTATTTCAACCCGACTTACGGCGCATTCTACAACACCATCATCTTCCGCGAAGGGACTCTCAACAATCACCAGACACTGAAGATCGACAATCCGATTATCAAGAAGAAAGTCGAAGAATGGTGCAGCAAGACGACGAATCTCGACTATCGTTTCGTGTACTATCTCTTGGGCGCAAAGGGCATCTGCGTTGTGCCGAGTACAAGCTTCTGCACGGACCTCAAGGGCTTCCGCGTGACGCTCTTGGAAGAAGACGAAGACGAGCTCAGAAGCGTGTTCACCACGATTCACGACGCCATCATCGAATACCTGCATAGTTAGTTGTTGGTCATTAATTATTTATCGACCAATAGTTATAAGTTCAAAGATCCTGACACACAAAGTGCCAGGATTTTTATTTTGTATATTGTACCAAAACAAATAAAAGAAGGAATGTATGATAAAAAAATTAATCACCGGTTTTGCCTTATTGGCAACTTTGTCTCACGCATCATGGGACAACCTTCCCATCCAAGAAAAAGGATCTATCCAAGTTGCAGGTCAAATTAGCTACATGACCATGGATCCAATTTCAGGTCCGATGCTTGCTGTGGGCGCTCGTTTTTCACCGTTTAGCTGGCTTGAACTTTCTACAATTGTTCCTTTTGGATTCTTCAGCATCGACGGCACCCACAAGGGGATTGACGAGTCCAATCTGAGCGGTATCATGAACCCTCAATTCGGTTTGAAATTTCAGCTTTCAACGGGATTCAGCCTCTACGTAGACGGTTACCTGCCAAGCAGTAACGATATGGGACAAGATAATTTCGCTGTTGATTTTGGTCTGCAGCACTCAAACATTTTCACAAGCGTTATATGGGCCAAGTACATTGGCTATATGCTGGGCGACGCCTGGAATAATCAATACCTCCACTTTGGTACGGAAGTCGACGTCTTGTTCAGCAACTTTACTATTTATGCAGCCCTCAACATCATCAAGGGCGAAGAAGCCAGCGTCAGTAACTGTTACGGCGGCACCTGTTCCTCTGACGACGTAGGCGGAAACAACGGTGTTATCTTTGATATAGGTGCAAAGTTCAAGCTTTCTGATAATGTGACTCTGGATGCATCCGTAGAGATTACTGGAGGCGACCGTTACAATATTGAAGGTATCGATGAACCGACCATATTCAACGTCACTGTTTTCTATAACTTCTAATTAGATTTTTTCTCTAAAAAAAAGAACTCCCGGCACATCAGTGTCGGGAGCTCTTTTTTAAGTACAAGTCTTAGATTACATGAACCAGAAGGTCACACCGAGATGGAAACGCATGTTCTTGAAGCCGAAACTTGTAGAAGAGTCTTCATCTTCTTCATCTTCTTCGTCTTCTTCATCGAAGCCATAGTAGCTAGAACCATAGCTGGAGGCGTTGCTAGCAAAGTTTACAGCAGAAGAACCGACCTTATCCATGTCAATCATATTCGTCAAGCCAAATACAGCACGGAAATTGATATCAATCTTATCCGTAATAGAATAGCCAAGACCCGCAATAAGACCAAAGTCCACAGTGCTCTTCATATCACCATCGATATCTTCAGTATCTTCCATACCAAGCGATTCGACTTCTCTCGTTGCGCTAGCACTTACGTTAATACCCAAATAAGCACCGGCATCAATAAAGAAATTCGGGACCGGATTAATACGGGCTACCACAGGAATATCGATGTACAGGAAAGAGAACGTAACTTTCATGCTATAAAACATATCCATCACCTTTTCTGCTTGAGCTCTATTAATTCCACTATATCCACTAAATTGGCTATAAAATTCAATTTGGCTATATAAATCATCTTCATCCATAAACGCACCAAACGTTTTCTTCATCATTTCGCCATAATCCCAAGAAATTCGGCGATAATCAATACCAAGACCAGCCACAACAGAGAACATCGGGTTCACAACATACTTAGCTTCAGCACCGACATTAAAACCAGCGCCCCAGCCAATTTCGAGCAAGTCGGTATTGTCGCCCCAAGCTGTACCAAAACTACCGGCAGCATGAGCACCAAACTTAAAGTTATTCTGTGCAAATACAGCACTCGTCACAACAAGAGCTGCCAAAATGAGCTTTTTAAGCATATATTTTCTCCTTTCTAGAGTTTAAAAACTTACCGTCAATGTAGTTTAAAAAGCGTTTAAAAACAAGTTATTTTTTTCATATGTTAGAATTTTTTTGTTGTAAAGGACCAAAACGTTATAGCAATTCTTATAGACAAAAACTTACAACCAAATTTTTCGTCTTGCGTCCAAAAAAAGAATCCCGCTCTTTTGTGCGGGATTCTCGAGAAACAAACTAGATGTCTTCCGATTTCTTGATGGGGATTGGGAGGAACGGCGGTTCCAGTTCCAAGCAAATCGGGCAATGGTCCGAACCTTTGACATCGCTCAAAATTTCGGAGCTCACCACATTAGGCATGAGCGCTGCATCGACAAAGCCGTAATCCAAACGCCAACCGACATTGCGTTCACGGGCGCCAAAGCGATTTGACCACCAGGAATAGGCATCGCGGGTATCCGGATGCAACGTGCGGAATGTATCGACAAAGCCGTTTTCGACGTACTTGTCCATCCAGGCGCGTTCAATCGGCAAGAAACCGCTCACGTTCTCGTTTTCCTTCGGACGTGCAATATCGATTTCCTTGTGGCAGGTATTGTAATCCCCTACGGTCACCACATGCTTGCCATCGGCCAACCATTGTTTACAGTTTTCAAGGAATGCGTCATAAAAGCGGAGCTTGTAATCCAGGCGATCGTCCCCTTGGCCACCATTCGGGAAGTAAATGCAATTAAGCACCCAATCCGGGAACACCAGCTGGAGCACACGGCCTTCAACATCGAATTCCTCGATATCAAAGCCGTAGTTGACCGCATCCGGTTCAATCTTTGAATACACGGCCACACCACTGTAACCCTTCTTGCGCTTGCAAGCGTTCCAGTAGGTATAATAGCCTTCACGGCTTGCAACTTCAGCGACCTGGCTTTTTTCAGCGCGGACTTCCTGAAGGCAAAGCACATCGGGATCGGTCGCAGTGAACCAATCTTCAAAGCCTTTTTTCAGTACGGAACGAATACCGTTGACGTTCCAGCTGTAGATCTTCATTTTGACCCCAATCTCAATTTTCACGCCAAAGATAGAATATTTTTTCAAACTCCAAAGGGTAGAAAGCTATCATCCCCTCCATAAAGTTAATAAAACTTTACAATTTTGTCTTTATGAGCAAAAAACTACATCGATTTCGTTCATTTTCAAAAAAATTTACGCAATATTGTTTAATAATCTTATATTTGATAGCATGAAGAATAAATTTTTGTTGTCCTCTTGCCTCCTTGCCGTTTCATTCCTGATTGGTTGCGCAGGTTCCTCTGCCCAGAACGGCGAAGAACTCGAAGTTCCGACCGACCTTCCGCCAATTTGCCGCGATATCGACTTTGTCGCGAACCCTGACATGCGCGAAGTCTGCGGAGTCCGCAAGGCAAGCCGTCACAACATCGCTTATAAGAACATTCCTCAACAACGCTACTTGATCAAGCCGTCCGAGACGTCCATCGTCAAGACAAACGACAAGCTCGAGCTCCGCTTCCAGAACTCCCTGCCGATCACGCTTGACGGTCCGATCACTGAGGAACTCGTCTTTAACCAGGAAAAGCGCCTCGAACGTATCAAGAACACTTACGATTATTTTGAAATCACGAATCCTGGTACCGAACGCCTCCGCATTTTCAAGATGGGCATCCCGACCGACCGCGGAAACAAGTACAACTTCTGCTTCCGCATCCCAGAAAGAAAGGGTAACGACAGGACTCGCAGCAGGGCCATGGGCGTAAACATCGAAACCATGTCGTGCACGGAATTCGACAGAATCATTTCGAACCGATAAGAACAAGTTTTTAGCAGCTCTCAAAGAGCTGCTTTTTTTATGATGGAGATTCCCGCTCCGTGGCGGGAATGACAGAAAAGTGTCATTTTTTCGATTCTCTTTTTTGCTAAATTATCGGGCGGTAAAAAAGTGAACGAAAACAAGTACATACACAACGCTCTGCGGCAGATCCATGTGGATACGCCCTGTTCTCCCATTTCCGGATTCTCGATTTCCGGACTTGCAACATACATCCAAATTCCAGAGCTCGATTTTTGCATTGACATGGGCGAATGCCCGCTCTCGGCTATTCCCCTGAACCACGTGTTCCTGACGCACGCCCACGGCGACCATGCCCGTTGTCTGATGCGTCACCACAGTTTGCGCAAGATGATGGGCGTGGAACGCGACAGCGTTTATTACATGCCTGAATGCGTGAGCGAAAACGCAAAGGCTTGGATCAAGGCAGAAGCTTTATTCGAAGGTGTTGGCGAAGCGAAATTCCGCTACCCAGAAATTGAACCGGTTGTCGCAGGCGAATTGCAATTTTTGAGATACCGCAAGGACCTCGCACTCGAAGCGTTCGAAGTCAAGCACTCCATCCCGGCAATGGGCGGCACGCTCTACTTTTACAAGAAGAAACTCAAGGACGAATTCCTCGGAAAGACTCCGACCGAAATTATTGAACTCCGCAAGAACGGGGTCGAAATCACGCGTGAAGTTTACGAGCCGCTCGTAAGCTTTATGGGCGATTGCCTTGGCGAAAGCCTGCTCGACAACAGTCGCGTTTTCCAGTCGAAGGTGCTGATTACAGAATGCACGTTCCTCGACGATGGCGAAGAAGCGATGAGCAAAAAGAAGGGCCACAGCCACTTGAAAGACATCGTGCATGCGCTCAACGAACTTGACGACGAAATCAAGTGCGAAAAAATCATCTTGAGTCATTTCTCGATGAAGTATTCAGAAAGGCACATCCGCGAGATGCTAGACAAGGCCATCCCGGAGAAGTTTAAGGAGAGGATCATAGCGTTTATTTAGACGAGAGAACGGCGCAAGCGCCTACAGACGACAAATGCATAAAGCGAGAGTGAGCGAAATGCGCGGACAGCGTCATCCTGAGGACCGCAGGGACGAAGGATCCAGTAAAGTTTAATAGGAAACAAACAACATGGCAGAAGAAATCAACAACGAAATTTTAGAAGAAGAAAAGGCTCCGAAGGAAGTCGTGATTCCGGAGTTTTACCGCGACTTGAGTCAGGACCCGCAAATGAAGGCGCTGTGGCATTATGTGTTCCGCACAAATGGCGACCGCAAGCCCATCAAGACTCCGGACGGAAAGCCGCACAAGCTCGACTTCACCTGGAAGGACATGTTCCCGAACGAAAACGGACACATCGAAGTCGAAATCGGAAGTGGCAAGGGCAACTTCATGACGGACTATGCCGAGAAGCATCCGGACTACTTTATCATGGGTAGCGAATGGGACTTCACGTGGGCAGCATTTGCACACGAACGCATGGAAAAGCGCGGTATCGTCGCACAGGGCAATGCCGCCATGTTGCGCGGTGACGTTTTCTACTTCTTGCGTGACGCCGTGAAGGACAACACTGTCGATGCTTTCCACATGTACTTCCCGGACCCGTGGCCAAAGGAACGCCACCACAAGAACCGCTTGCTCCGCCCCGACTTCCTCGATGAAGTCGCACGTTGCCTTAAGCCGGGCAAGCGCATTTTCTACTGGGGTACCGACCACAAGGAATACAACGAAATTGCACTTGAGACGTTCGACGCCTATCCGACTTGCAAGGTGCTTGTCCGCAATACGGCAGAACCCACCGAAGGCATTACGACCGGCTTCGAACGCAAGTACAAGAAAGAAGGCAGACCTATTTACAGAAGTATTATTGAGTTTGAGAAGTAGAATTTAGTCAATGGTCTTATGTTAAAGCAACTCACAATAAACAGCTTTACACTCATTGCCGAAGCAAGCGTCCCGTTCCATGAAGGTTTTACCGCAATCACGGGTGAAACTGGCGCCGGCAAGTCAGTCTTGATGAAAGCGCTCCGCATGGTCTGCGGAGACAAGTCGCAAGCGTCGATGGTCCGCACAGGCGAAGAAAAAGCGGTCATCGAAGGGACATTCGACATTTCGAACGAACCCGAAGTCAAACAAATTCTTGCAAAGTTAGAACTCGATGACGACGATGAACTCATCATCCGCCGCGAGATTCTTGAAAACGGAAAGGGACGCGCCCGCGTGAACGGTTCCGTTGTGAGTCTCTCGGATTTGCAGGAGCTTGGAGAATCGCTTATCCAGATGCACGGGCAGAGCGAACAGCTGTTATTGCGCGACATCCGCACACATGCAAAGATGCTCGATGAATACGCGGGCAACAACGAATTGCTGATAAACTATTCAAAAAGCTACAACGCCTGGAACAACGTTCTCGCCGAAATTCAAAAGACTGAAGCGCACGCCAAAGATCTGGCGCAGCAAAAGGACTTTTTGAAATTCCAGTACGATGAACTTTCCAAGGCGGCACTCCGCGATGGCGAAGAAGAAGAGCTTGAAGAAAAAGTCAACGTCGCAAGCAAAAGCGAAGCGGAACACAATCTGCTGAATGAAATTCAAGGATTGATTGGTTGCGATAACGGCATCTTGGAACAGGTCCAGAACCTTCAGTACAAGTTGCGCAGTCTCGCTCAAAAAATTCCGCATTACGAAGAAGACTTGAACGCACTCGTCGAAGTCGCGGACCCGTTCGAAGGAATCTGCAAGGACCTGCAGAGGCTCCGCCCGTCAAAGTCCATGAGCCCCGTCGAAATCGACCGCGCCAATTCTCGAATTGCAACGATTCAAAAACTCAAGCGCAAGTACCGCACCGATGTGGCAGGGCTTATCGCGCTCACCGAACAACGTAAGCAGGAACTCGACAGTCTCGAGAATCTCGACGCCGACCTCGATGAGCTCAAACGCAAAGCTGAAGCCCACAAAGCAGAGACCTACCGCCTTGCGGCAAATCTCACCGAGAAGCGTAAAGAAGCTGCCCAGCGCTTTGACTCGGCCGTGCAAGAAATCTTGCACAGCCTCGGCATGCCGAAAGCCAAATTCTTTACGAGCATCACGGAGCAGGACCCGACACCAAACGGCGCAGACCGCATCGAATTCTTGCTCGCCCCGAACCCGGGCGAAGGCGAAAAGTCGTTGCAAAAGGCAGTCTCCGGCGGTGAACTCAGCCGTGTGCTGCTCGCCATCAAGAGCGTCATGGCAGAACTCGACAAGGTCCCGCTCCTGATTTTCGACGAAGTGGATTCCGGAATTTCTGGCGAAACGGGCAATAGCATTGGCGAAGCTCTGCGCAATTTGGGCAAGCATCATCAGGTGCTCACCATCACCCACTTGCATCAAGTCGCAAGTCGAGCCCAAAATCAGCTCGCTGTGAGCAAGAAAGAGATTGACGGAAGGACATTTACGTCCATTATTGACCTCGACATTAACGGACGTATCGAAGAAATTGCTAGAATGTTAGGTGGAACTTCGGAAACAGTCCGCACCCATGCAAAGCAACTGTTGGAGAATAATTTATGACAGAACCAGAAAATACATCTGATGTTCGTTTACGTTCACGCATTTGGAGTGTGTTACGAGCACTCATATTTATCTGCGTCATAATCTTCATCTGGAAAGACTGGACCACGATGGCATGTTCCTTTGTGGGTATCGCTCTTATCATGGGTTGGGTCAACTTGTTCCAGCTCAAGAGCCAGGAAATTGAAAAACCGTATTACAGACTTTGGCTTAATACCATTGACGGTTTTTTACAGTTCATCGTGATGACTAGTATTTTCGTCCGAGACCTGTTCCAAAACGAAAGTGCCGAAAAAATCCTAGGTGTCGGTTGCGCCGTTTTACTGGGGCGATTAATCGCGCACACGCTATTCTCGCTCGGAGTTCTCCGCGAAGGCAAGCAACTCCCCCGCAAGCGCCGTTGGAGCAAGCTCGCCAATTTATCCATTACAATTACGATGGGCGTGTACTTGCTGAACTTGGAAAATTTCCAACAAATTATGATGGTGATTTCCATTTTGCTCATCGCCGCATCCACAGCCGCTTACGCTTACTGGTACTACCGCGACCCAGCACACAGAAAACCGCTTTCGATTGCAAGCCAGCTCACCATGAGCCGCATTGTGCTCACGCCGTTTTTCCTCTGGGTATTTTTCTACGATAACGATCTGGACTACAGCAACAACAATATCGTTTTCAAAGTCTTGGCTCTCGTGATGGTGCTTGGCTTTATGCTCACCGACTTTTTGGATGGCAAGCTTGCCCGCGCGATGGGCGAAGTCAGCACACTCGGCAAGTACCTCGATCCGTTCAGCGACAAGATTTCGAACATGACGATTTTCATGTGCTTCATCGCCACAGGTTATGCGCCTGTGTGGATGGTCGCCCTGATTTACTTCCGCGAATCTAGCGTGGAGACTCTCAGAACTCTCGCCGCAAGCGAAGGCCTTGTGATGCCCGCACGCCGCAGTGGCAAATGGAAAACTGCATTGCAGGGGATTGGCATTGTAGCAATTCTCCTCGGAGCAATTGACCCCATCCGCGAATTGATTCCAGGATTCAACAACATTTGGCAGCAGTTCCCGATTGTGGTGATGGGCGTCATAACCGCCATTACAATCATCAGTGGAATTGATTATTTCTACGCCAGCAAGCACATTTTGAAAAAATTCGTATAGTTGATTTTTTCGCAAAAATCGCAGGAAAAAGCATAAAAAAAACTTATTCTGCGATTTACTCTGTTCCCTAGTCTTGCCAAACCCATTATAATTTTCTATATATGGGACAACCTCGACGCGGGGTGGAGCAGTTGGTAGCTCGTCGGGCTCATAACCCGAAGGTCGCAGCGTTCAAGTCCTGCCCCCGCTACTAAAAAGACTTAGATTAAATCTAAGTCTTTTTTTATATTTGTAGCATGTCTCGCATTTCAGAACAAGAAGCTCTCGATTTATTTTTGAACGCACCGCTCAATGAACTTTGCGCACGCGCCAATGCTGAAAAAGAAACGCGCCACGGCAAGTCCGTTTACTGGGTGAACAACCGCCAAATCAACTACACGAACGTGTGCGTGCTGCACTGCAAATTCTGCGCATTCAGCCGCATCAAGAAAGATAGTCCGACCGCTTACGACTGGAATTACGAAACCATCCGCGACAAGGCCGCCGAAGCCATTAGCAAAGGCGCCCGCGAATTGCACATTGTTGGCGGGCTCCATCCCGACCATCCGTTCGATTACTATATCGAGATGTTGCGCAAGCTCCGCAAGGAATTTCCGTCTGCAAACTTGAAAGCTTTTACCGCCGTTGAAATTTGCCACTTCGCCAAGATTTCTGGCCAGACACCCGAACAGATTATGGCAACGCTCAAGGACGCAGGCCTTGACGCACTCCCCGGTGGCGGTGCCGAGATTTTAGTACAAAGTGTACGCGACAAGATTTGCCCGGGCAAAGAAACAGGCGAAGAATGGCTCGCCGTCCATCGCGCCGCGCACAAGCTCGGCATTCCGACGAATGCGACCATGCTCTTCGGCCATATCGAAAAGATTGAAGACCGCATCGCGCACATGAAGATGCTCCGCGACTTGCAAGACGAGGCTCCGGGATTTTTCGCATTCATTCCGCTCGTGTACCATCCGGAACACAATGCGCTCCACCAGATTGTTCCGAACATCACAAGCGAAGAAGACATCCTGCGCACGGTCGCTGTTTCTCGTTTGTTCTTGGACAACTTCCCGCACATCAAGGCATACTGGATTCAGATGGGCATCGAAACTGCCATGAAGGCGCTCCATGCCGGCGCATCGGATTTGGACGGTACGATTATCGAAGAGAAGATTACGCATGCTGCTGGCGCCACGGTCCCCGTGGGCATGAGCCCGGAACGCATGCAAGACCTCATCAAAAAAGAAGGCCTCGTTCCGGTGGAACGAGACGCCTTGTACGAAAGATTCTCGTAATTCAAGACTTAACTGGATCCTTCGGGCATTCGCCCTCAGGATGACGAAGTAGCAATGGCGGCGCACCTACGCGAGGACGCCGATTTCCTTGAGGTAGCGGCCGAGAGCATCCTGCCATGTGGGGAGTGGCTTGAAACCAGCTTCCACGAGTTTGCTCTTGTCCAAGCGGCTATTGAACGGACGTGCGGCCTTCGAGAGTCCGTATTCCGCCGTCGTCACCGGCAACACCTTAGTCGGGAGCCCAGCCTGCTTGTAGATTTCCTTGGTGAATTCGTACCAGCTGATGAATCCGCCTTCGTTCGTGGCGTGATAGTAGCCGTACTTGTCCGTTTCAATCATATCGACGAGGAGGCGGCTCAAGTCGAGCGTGTAAGTCGGCGTACCAATCTGGTCGTAAACAACGCGGACCGTATCGTGAGTCTCGCCCACCTTGAGCATCGTCTTGATGAAGTTCTTGCCATTGAGGCCGAATACCCAAGCGATACGCACAATGAAATACTTTTCAAGCGTTCCGCTCACGGCAAGTTCGCCCTTGAGCTTGGATTCGCCATAGACGTTGAGCGGTTCGTAATCCTTGCAGTCCGGTTTCCACGGAGAAGTGCCGCGACCATTAAACACGTAGTCCGTGCTGATGTAGACCATCTTTGCATCAATTTCTTTTGCAACGCGGGCGATGTTTTCCGTGCCTTCGGCGTTAATTGCAAAGACCTTCGCCTTCTTGTCATCGTCTTCGGCAAGGTCCACTGCCGTCCAGGCAGCGCAATGCACAATCACGTCCGGCTTTACGCTCTTGATCGTTTCTGCAACCGCAGCAGCATTCGTAATATCCATCGGAACATAAGGCATCGTGGTCACAGCGCTTCCATCGGCCACACCGGAATATGTAGGAGCGATATCGCTACCGACACCTTCGTAGCCACGCTTTGCAAGTTCGTTCATCACATCGTGACCCAGCTGGCCACCGACACCAGTTACCAAAACTTTCATAATAAAACCTCTGCGTGTGAATATAGCAATTAGCCACTATTTTCTATCTTTGGGCTCGATGTTTGAAGCGTTAAATTTTCATTTTTCGGCATACGACTGGCTGCTCGTTTTCATGGTCACCGCCCTCGGCACCTTGAGCGCCTACCTGAAGGACCCGCAACTCAAGGCGGTCACGGCGACGATCCCTATTCCCTGCGGTTTTGCCTACATCGCCGTCGGACTCCCGATGGGCACCGAAAATGCTGTTTCGGGTTTCATGTGCATGTTATACGTACACATCGTTCGCATTCTCCATTACAAAGTAAAAGTTCCTATTGTACCGTCGATTATCGCAGGCCTAGCCTTCTTTGTCGCGCTCGGAACATTTTTGCACGCGCGCATCCCGGAAGGCGAAGCGTACTTTATCGGCGCTTGCGTTTTCGACTTTGTCATCGGCGTGATTTTCTTCCAGAAGCAAAAGTACAAAGCCGGCGTGCGCTACAAGACCCCGCTCCCGGTTTACATCAAGGCTCCCGCCATTGCAGGCGTCGTTTCCGGACTCATGTTCATCAAGCGCCTGATGGGCGGTTTTTGCACCAGCTTCCCGATGATGAACTCCATCGTAAGCTACGAGAGCCGTTACTCGCTAGGCGACCAATGCAGACAGCTCCCGCTCTTCCTCATCGCAGGTCCGTTCATGTTCATCACCATGCGCTATGTGGAAATCGGTTTCGGGCTCAATCACTGGATTGTACTCCTCATCGGCTACATAGTTTTTGCACTGATTTACTGGCCGCTCAACAAAGAACTCAAGCGCCGCAACGAAATCAACTACAATTCCGACAAGCCAGCCGAAGCTAAAGCGTAAAAAGCGCATAATTCACGGATTTTGGAAAAATTTACTTGAAGAAACCCCTCAACATAAATAGATTTAGAGGGATAAAAACAAGGAATTTCACGCAATGCATAAAATTTCTCGCATTTCTTTAGCTTTTACCGGCGCAATTCTTTCAGCCTCGCTCTTGGCAGCCTGCGGCGACGACAGCTCGCCCACCTCATTTGACAACCAGAGCAACGTGGCTTCGAGTTCTTCGAACGCGCTGACAGAGCAAAATTCAAGTTCTTCCACGACTTTGCTTCCGGCAAGTTCCGCAGATATCGCAAGCTCTGCTGACGCCGCTAGCTCCAGTTCCGCAATCGTTCAAAATGGAGAGTCCAGCTCTTCTGCAGAAATTCCGCCGTCACAGTCCAGCTCCTCGGCAGAAGCAACACCGCTCGATCCGGGCTGCGTCGAAACACCAGTCGCCACAATTACCCTTGACACCAACGGACTTGCTGACATCGCCGACGTATTCAAGAGCGTCCGCTGCAACGAAAAGGCAGTGTTCATCATCCGCCACGGAGAACGCGTAGACGGTCAAACCGGTCAAGAAGTCCCCCTCACCTATTATGAAGGTGAACCAGACTCCATCGGCGGAGAGCCCACAGACGGAGTCCGTCAAGCCCTCGCAGTCGGCAAAAAACTCATCAGCGCAGAAGAATTCGTATTTTCACACACCAACTTCGTTCGCACAGAACAGACATGCCAAAACATAGCCCTCGGCCGTGGACAAGCGACATTCCCGCACGACACAACCAGTCTGTATTCCATCAACTGGTTCAAGAAGGATAGCGAACGCTACAAGTTCTACGATGATTCTACAACGAATGTCCGTCTCGTCATTGCAGGCTGGGCATTCGACAACCTCTATGCCGACGCATTCTACGATCTCAAGGAAAAATCCGAAGAAATCGTGAAAAAAGACATCGCCCCGAGCTATGCCTCCATGAACAAGTACCGCGTCATTTGCACTCATGATGACTTTATACTCCCGTTCAGCGTATACGTTTCTAACGGAGCCGTAAACTACAAATACCACGTCACAAGCCACTGGCCGTACTTCCTCACCGGTGTCGCTGTCATTATCGACAACAAGGACCAGATCAGATACGTGCCATTCAGAGGACTTGGCGTCGGCGTGGAATAACAACCATCCGGCTATTTTATAGCTAAAAACGGCTTTTTAGCAAGAATCCCCGAAAATCGACTGATTTCGGGGATTTTTTTGTATTCGAAGCACAATTCTCTGCACGCTCCAAATGTTCTCAAAAAATTTCTCAAATTAAGGTTAATATAACAACCACTTTTCCAAATATTTATATATATTAACTATAGTTGTAAGGGTTTAATTGTTCTCAAAATTCCAACGGAGACGATATGTTTGGTAAAATTTCAATGATCGGCATCGCCACTTTGGCAGCTCTCGCCACGACCGCTAACGCCGAAAAGTACGAATGGGGCAACGTCCGCTTCGATGGCGGCGGATTCGTTTCCGCTGTAATGTTCCACCCGAAGGCTGAAAACGTCTTGTACGCCCGCACCGACGTGGGTGGCATTTACCGCTTTGACTTTGAAAACAAAACCTGGATTCCGCTGATGGACTTCATCTCGGAAAACGACAAGGGCCTTTACGGTACCGAAGCTTTTGCTCTCGACCCCAACGATCCCAAGCGCATTTACGTGCTCGCAGGTACCGGCTATTTCAGCAAGGGCCGCACGGCCGTGCTCCGCAGTGAAGACTTCGGCGCCACCTGGGACACTAGCTATGTGGAAATGCTCGCCCACGGTAACGGCATGGGCCGCCAGACCGGCGAAAAGCTCGCCGTGGACCCCAACAAGGGAAACATCATCTTCTGCGGTAGCCGCACCAAGGGACTTTACAAGAGTACCGACTACGGCAAGACCTGGACAAGCGCCTACAAGGTCGCCCTTTCTACCGCCACAGAATCCAGCCTGAACGGCGTGAACGGCATCAGCTTTGTGATGTTCGACGAATCGCAGGGCAAGAACGCCGACGGTTCCACCAAGACCATCTACATCGGCATTTCCGAAACCAAGGATAATTTGCAAGTAAGCCACGACGGCGGCGCTACCTGGGAACCCATCAAGGGCGTTCCCACTGGACTCATGCCGCACCGCGCAAAGATTGTCGACGGCGACATGTACGTGACATTTGCTGACGGCCCCGGTCCGTATAACATCGCAAGTGGTGGTTTTTACAAGTACAATATCGCTGGAGGCACGTGGACCGACCTTACCCCGAGTGACTCCGTGGAACACGAAGGCAGCACCACCAAGAGCTACGAAAAGGACAAGAGCTCTTACGGCGGCGTCGCCATTGACCCCAAGGACAAGAACCACATTGTGATTTCGACGCTGGGCAAGTACACCGGCCGCCACGTGACCAAAGACGAAAAGGAAAACTACGGCGACCGCATCTATGCCACCACTGACGGCGGCAAGACCTGGAATCACGGACAGCATTACAACGACATTCCGAACATTGACGCCAACGGCACCGACTGGATCCCGGGCAACGCCATCCACTGGGCGGGTTCTCTTGAAATCAACCCGTTCAACAACAAGCAGGCCTGGGTCACTAGCGGTAACGGCATCTTCATGACCGAAGACGTCTCCGCAAAGGTTCCCCTTTGGAAGTTTATGTCCAAGGGTATCGAAGAGACTGTGCCCCTCGACATCGTGAGCATTCCGGGAGGCCCGCTGGTCACCGCTATTGGCGACTACGACGGCGCCGTTTATACAGACATCAAGCAGAGCGCACAGCGCCACAAGCCAACCATCGGCACCACCGAAAGCATGGGTTACGCCCCGCTCACCGGAAGCTTGGTTCGCACAGGTGTGATTACCGTTTACGGCAAGTACGATTCTCAGAATTTCAACGTGATGTACCGCAGCGATGACATGGGCAAGACCTGGGACAGCGTAAAGACCACCCTCAAAGGCCCGAAGGGCTTGGTGGTACTTTCCGCTGACGGCAAAATCATGCTGCACCGCCCAGACCAGGGCGCAACAGTTTACCGCTCCGATGACAATGGCGCCTCTTGGACTGCTGTTGAAACCGGCACCCAGACAAACTATTCCCGCATTGTTGCTGACCCGGTGGACCCCAAAACGTTCTACGTCATGGGCGGCATGGGATCGCTTTACAGATCTACTGACGGCGGCAAGACTTTTGCAGAAGCTGAAGCCCGTTTGCAGAACGAACAGGCTGGCGAATACTACAACGGCGGCGGACTCATCCGCACCGTTCCTAAGAGAGAAGGACATCTGTGGGTACCGATGGACCAAGCTCAAGTCTGGCAGCCGAAGGGCTTCACGGAATACGGCCTCGCCTACACTGAAGACGGCGGCAAGAGCTGGAACCGTTGCGAAGGCGCTTCTACCGCAATCGCCGTGGGCATCGGCAAGGCCAAAGAAGGCAGCGACTACGAAACCATCTTCATCTGGGGCGCGGCAAAGTCCGGCGATCCAATCGGCATCTACCGCAGTACAGACAAATGCAAGACCTTTGAACGCGTGAACGACGACTTGCACCAGTTCGGCGGTCCGGGCAACGGAAACTTCGTGCAGGGCGACATGAACAACTTCGGCGTTGTTTACATGAGCACCGTGGGCCGTGGCACCATCGTGGGCGCTCCTGAAGGCACAAAGTTTGTTGACGTCATCATCCCAGGCAATCCGGGAACGACCATCAACACCATTTCGATGCATCCGGGCAAGGTTTCGCTCATTCAGCAGAACAGGACTTTGCAAGTGAACGTCCCGAGCGAAGGCAAACTTGAAGTCATCGCTATGAACGGCAAGACACTCCTCTCTGTGGATGTGAACGGCAACAGAAGCGTTAGCCTCAAGAAGATTCCGAACGGCAAGTACATCGCAAAGGTTGTCGGAGCCAACGGCAAGTTGCTTTTAAAAAAAGCGATTGCGATTAAATAAAACGCATTAAAGGAGATGCCCGCTCAAGGCGGGCATGACAACAACAAAAGTTTCAATAATCATCAATCCCACACTTAAAAAGGCTAGAGTGCAAAGCGAATGCTTTTAAACTCTGGCCTTTCTTTTTTGCTATGTTGTTAGGCGATGCAAGAACTGACATTTAAAATTATTGCGCGAATCAAGAGCGACTTTCGAGAAAAGTTTGGAATCCCGCGGCAAAGCGGGCTGGTACAGAACTTGCGTTCGACGATACGCTTTGAGCCAGAATTCCGCAATGCCGATGCGCTCCGCGGCCTCGAGGGCTTTAGCCACTTGTGGATCATGTGGATTTTTTCGGAGAACATCCGCAGTACATGGAGCCCGACTGTGCGACCGCCAAGACTCGGCGGGAACAAGCGTCTCGGCGTTTTCGCCACACGTTCAAGCTTCCGCCCGAATCCGGTGGCACTTTCTTGCGTGAAGATTGAAAACATCAACCTCGACGGTCCTGAAGGCCCGGAAATAGTCGTTAGCGGCGCAGACCTCATGGACGGCACCCCGATTGTCGACATCAAGCCGTACCTCCCCTACACGGACGCACACCCCGAAGCGATTGGCGGTTTTGCAGATGCCGTGAAGCAGAACAAAGTTCACGTCAAGAATCCCGAAGCACTTGCAAAGCTAAGCGAAGAAAAACGCACCTCGCTTATTGAAGTGTTGGAACAGGATCCGCGCCCAGCTTACCAAAACGATCCCGAGCGCGTTTACGGATTCCCATTTGCCGAATACGAAGTCAAGTTCAAAGTCATCGGCAACGAACTGGAAATTGTGAGTATCAAATAAGAATATTTCCGCAATATTTCGTTCTCAAAAGGATTTTTTCCCAAAAATATGCTACTAAAACACGAAATTCAGCGATTTAGTAGCACTATTTTCAACTTTATATGTAATTAAAAGGGCATAAACAAACCTGTTCATGCTACTAATATTTCTTTTTTTGATATTCAGTAGCATATTCAAATCAAATTTCAGCTATTACACTCGAATTTTCAATTACTTTGTATCAAAATCATGATACTAAAATCAAGTTTTCAATGATTTAGTAGCACATTTTAACACATTTCGCTCTTTTTTCCACAAAAAACACAAAGAAAGAGCCCCGTGAAAATCACGGAGCCCTTAGCATTGAGGAGAACTTATTATTGTAAATTCACGCGCTGCACAATGAGTGATGATTCCGTCATGACGCTCATCATATAAACACCTGCAGGGACCTTTCTCTTAGAAATCAAAACGTTATTCGAACCCGGGCCTAACAAACGGCCCACATTAGCCACTTCCGTACCCAGCACAGAATAAAGGCGGATATTCACAAGGCCTGAATGAGCCAACGACACCGGCACCTGTAAAAAGTCCCCTTCAAAATGGACCTTGCCAACACGCACCGCGTAGGTCGCATTCGGGATGACAATTCCGCCCAACGTCGAACTCGAAGAAACATCAACGCTCGATGAGCTTACCTTTTCTGACGAACTCGATTCTACAGACGAACTGGATGGCGTTTCGCTACTGCTCGATTCGGCGACAGGCTTGATCTTATCGCCAAGAACTTCAATCATCTTTTCGGCATAGCGCTTGCCAAAGTCACGGTATTCCTGCGATGTAAAATGCACATTCTGCCCATCGCCAAGCGCCTGGTTAAAGCCTTCAGATGAAATCACATAAAAGTTTTTAGACTGCTGCGGGAGCTTTGCAATGTTATTGTTCGCCCCCTTGCTCATGCCGGAGCGCAACACTTCGCCCGCCAAGAACGGGATATCGCCCTCAAGACCTAGATCCTTAAGAATTCTATCGTAAACAGCTTTGACTTTAGAGGGCCACTGGCCATCGCCAGCATCCGTTTCGCCCTGATGGAAGATGATACCCTTGATGACGCCATCTTCTTGAGCTTTTTTAGCCATCTCAATCAAGCGTTCATAAGGCTTGCCGCCATAGGCTTCGACCCTCTGCTTAAACCAGCCGGCCTGCTGATTCATATAGCTCTGGCTAATCGGAGAATCAAATAACTGGATACTACAACCAGCCACGGCCACATCTACGATACCGACCCGAATCTGGGAGTCCGTTTTTTCAACCATCGTGCGGCCAAAATAGTCTGCCGGTCCAAGTTTACTGCTGCAACTCGCCAGCGGCGGAACGGCATCGGACCATTTGCCCAATTTTTTGCCGCAGTTAGTCTCGTTCGTGGTCCAAAGCACCTGGAAACGTTTATTGACCGTTTTATCCTGGCTTTCGATATTGGCCTGGCCTTCCATATTGGACTGGCCAAACGCAAGATAAATGTGGAAATTGGGGTCTGGAGCAGCATTTGCCGAAACAGCAAGGCCCAAACCGAAAAACAAGCTCACGAAACGCGAGACTTTCATCGAACACTCCTTGAGGCGCCAAAACGCCTCCCAACAACTATCCCTAATATATTTTCAATTCACAATCGAATGTTAAATCTTTGGAAAATCGCGTTGTAGGGTTCTGCAACATCATTATTTTTATTTATATTCCAACCATAAAACGAGGACTTCTATGACCATCAAAATCTTGGCATCCCTTGCTATCGCAGCATCGATTTTCACCGCCTGTAGCGAATCAACGACTACCCCGCCCACCAAAGCTGAACAATGCGCCGCCGGCCTCTCCAAAGACTGCCTCATGGGCACCTGGAGCATCAACGGCCCGTCAAGTGAAGATCCTACTGTTCCCGGATCCATCATCATCGACCCGAGCCACAATTTGAGCGCAGCCCCGGCAACCGTCAAATTCTACATTGACGACAAGAAGGTCAACCGCTTTGAATACACGCTTTCTACCGCCACCAAGGCAACTTGCGACTTGGGCAAAACGTACGGCACTTGGGAAATTCTTGGAACATCGTTGCACCTTACAGCAACGACAAACACCATATGCATGCCAAAGCCTGATGACGAAGCCATCATTGCACCTGTGATCAAGGCAGAAGCAGGCGTTGTCACAATGACGTTCGGCCAGCTCTTCTTTATGAAGCCGGAATACGGCAATAGCGCCTCTACAACGGAATTGATTGGCAAGAGCGAAGTTTATACATTCGTGAAATAGCTTTTACGCCAGCGGTTGTTTTCGTATTCACGTAACAGCCCTAGAGCAAAAGAAATCTCTTTTTCATAGCGCGAGTCCTTGGGGCTCGCCTTTTTTGTGGCCAGCGCATTCGCATGCATGGCATTCAAGGCTTGTTCAATCCGTTTGGCAAAAACAGAAACCGTCTCGCCGGGAGCTCGATTGAAGCCAACGCGGGCAAGGCGTTTTTCGGCATCCGCAAGGAGCGCAATCCATTGGGCCGCATTTTTAGAGATAGCCTGCTGTTTGCGCTGTCGCCGAGAACTGCGGAACTTGAAAAGCACAAAAACAAGGAGCAAGGCCACGAGGGCAATATAAAGCACGGGGCTTGAAATGAAGCGTTCCGAAGCAACTTGCCAACTATCGACAATACGACGCCATTCACCGTCCTTGAGCAAATGCATCACATAAGAGAAACGACCTTTCAGGCCTTCGAATTTTGTTGAAAGCCAAGATGGTTCCGCAAAAACCATTTCGCTGACAGGCGGAGTCGGGTCAAAAATGTACCACTGATGGTCTATGTAGACTTCAACCCAGGCATGGCTATGACGGCGGCGGAAAGTCGCATACGGACGCCCAGGAACACGTTCGGGGCGAGCAAAGCCCGTCACGTATCGCGCAGGAATTCCCTGATGACGCAAGAGGAGCGTCGCAAGCGTTGCGTAGTACTCGCAAAAGCCCTCCTTGGTTTTCCAGAAAAGAGCAATGGGGTCCACTTTTGAATTTGCACGATGACCAGGAACGATGTACGAGTACTTAAAATTATGGATAAAATAAGATTCTATTGTTTTTAAAGTTTGGACCGGATGCGCGGGCGGGAGTGACATCGCTGCGGCAATTGTATCTAGGAGAGCTTTTTCTCTATTCGGGATTTGCAAGAAATCGGAATTATGTTCAATAGTAGCCGGAGATACCGTCGAAGAATCCGTGGGTAAATGCGTTGCCATCGCAAGAGTTTTCGCAGAATCAGGCACGTAATAATACCAATCGCTACGCGTACCGTTTGCATCTGCAAAAACATTCGTTGAATAGTAATTCAAAGAATCTGCATTTTTGCTCGCCACGCCCACAACATTCGCAGGCGCAAACATAAAGCCAAAATTGTT
Source organism: Fibrobacter sp. UWB3 (assembly GCF_002210405.1). Taxonomy (NCBI): domain Bacteria; kingdom Pseudomonadati; phylum Fibrobacterota; class Fibrobacteria; order Fibrobacterales; family Fibrobacteraceae; genus Fibrobacter; species Fibrobacter sp. UWB3. The sequence goes on along the minus strand of NZ_MWQJ01000003.1, from coordinate 259,055 downwards.
GAGAGTCGCTTGCACCCAAACAGCTTTGACATTTGGCGCGGCCGCAGCAGAATCTTCGGATTCAAAGACGGCGTAATCCACACGATAACGCGCCGGATAAAGTTTCTTTTCGGCCGTCGCTGGGAGCTTCCAAATGCCCGCCACATATTTTTCGTAGGCGGCAGCACGCAGGTACGTGGGAGCAAGAGTATCCCAAACGCGAAGGACAATTTCGCTATTGTACTTGGAATTGTAATTACTGGAGAAGGAACCCAATGCAGCCACGGGATCGAAACCCATCACGCGATTCTTGACGTAATATTCTTCGGCCCAGCGGCCACTGTAATAACGATTGCTCTTCCAATATTTAAAACCGAGATACGACGAGCCGCACAGACTCGCATAAAGTAAAACGAAAAGCAGCCGCTTGTAAAGAGCAACGTGCGGACGGCCAAACGCATATACCGCAAGCAATAGCGCCACAACGGCACTGATGACGCTTGCGCGAGGCGCTTGGAATAGCCCCATGAAAAGTGCGGCAACGCCATTGAACACAACAAAGACTTCGTAACCGCCATTCCCGAGACTCCGCTTTTGGAGCCACGCCAAGTAAAGCAAATACCATGCCGGGATAAAGACCAAGTACGGCGAGACGCCCATTTCAACGCTCGGCGTGAGCACCCACCACAACGCGCATGGGACAATCGCACCGTATGCGAAAATTTTTCTGTAACGCGGGATTTTTCTTTGGCCCATCGCGGACTTTGAAAGCAAATATTGTTTGACGTGAATAGCGATAAACAAGGCTGCAAAAACAAAGCCAAGAATTTCAAGTCCACATGAAACGCCCAAATTGATGGAAACGATGCAAAAGAAAATCGTCTTGCTAATTTCACGGAAGTTCATCATAGACTCATCTCCGCATCGCGAGAATTTCCAAGTGGACGCTCGGAAATCGTTCGTTCACGATGCAAACGTTCGTTAAAAACGCGTTCGAGATGCGCCGCGTTCACAGCCAAAACATCGTCAGAAATTGCGGTCTTCGACTCATTTGTCAACTTGGAATGCGCATCCAAAATCACTTGCTTATGCACAAGCGGATCTTCAGTCGCGAAAAGCCCCATGCGGAGCACAGGGCCAAGCGGGCGTGCCGCCGGCGACCAAAGCTTCTGCGCACCTGTCGCACTTCGAGAATTTACAGTATTTCGAGATGCACGCGGACCTTTCGAAGTGCGCGTTTCCAGCCAAGACGCAGCCGGGATTCGTGCAAGCGCTTCCAAGAAGCTCACCCCGCCATCGCCCTGCACAAGCGCAATCTCGTCATCGCCAATGAAGAATCGCCCAAGCGCCTTACGCTCCAAAAGCCACAAGCCTACGCCAGCCGCCAAGCGAATCAGCATTTCAACAACCGATTTTTCACGCAAACTACGGGCAGTCACATCCAGCACGAGAATCGCACCAGCACCGCGTTCCGTTTCAAATTCCTTCGTGAAAGGCTTGCCGTAACGTGCAAAAGCCTTATGATGCAAATCGCGTAAGGAATCGCCCTCGCGGTATTCTCGCACGCCCACAAAATCCATCCCGCGCGTAAGACTCGGCATCAATAGCGGTGCAAAAACAACACCGCTCGCGCCCGATGTCAAAAACGGGAAAGCCCCCACGCGCAACGGGCGCGGGAACACGAGCAATTCTGCTTTCCCGACATTTGCCGCATAACGCAAAGCGCCATTGATTTCCGGGATAATCACCGCCACTTTCGAGATTTCAAATGCGCCACGTTTTTTCGTCTGAATTTTGCAAGTGAGTTTCGCCGTCTCGCCCGCAACAATCGCCACAAGTGCGGACTCTTCGCACTTGAGCGATGGATCCATGCGGAAACATCCAAGCGACACCGCATTCAGCTTGTCTTCGGCAGTAACGTGCAAATCAACAGCCGATGTTTCGCCCTCGTAAACATTCCGAACAGAAATGTCGCCCGCCTTGAACTTGCTCTTGCGTGCGGTCATGAAGAAGCATGGTACAAGCGCCAAAAAATACATGAAATCCAAGCCGCAAAACACCCACGCCGCCCAGAATCCAGGCACTGCTCCCGCAAACATCGAGAATAGCATTAGCGCTGCCGCCGCATGCCCCACCTGCGTAAAGCCTTCTTGCCAAATGTAGTACAAACGCATCAAGAGTCCCTTGCGCTTGGGACTTCTGGGAATGGCGTTTATAAAGAAATGGAAGAGAGACATATTTTCAAGACTTCACTGGATCCTTCACTTCGTTCAGGATGACTTGTTCGTTCACTCAGGATGACTAGAGCATTCACTCAGGATGACAAGTGCATTCACTCAGGATGACAAGTGCATTCACTCAAGATGATGGCGCTCATTATTTAGGCACTCGCACTTGCTTCAAGATTCCTTCGAGAATTTGTCTAGAGGCGCCGGGCGTATTCGAATCTTTTGCGAACACGCGATGTTCCATCACCGGGAAGAACACATGCTGAATGTCATCGGGATTCACGAAATCGCGACCCGCCACATACGCGCACGCTTGCGCCATCTTGATGAGGTTGATTCCCGCACGCGGACTTGCCGCCAAACGCACCGCCGGATTCACACGCGTCGCCTGCACCAGCGAAACCACGTACGTTTCAAGCGATTCATCAATGTGAATCTTGCGGACATCGTTGCGCACGGCAATAATTTCATCGGGAGTCATCACAGCCTTGAGCGTGTCAAGCGGTCGCCCATCGCGATGCGCACGCAAAATGCCAAGTTCCGTTTCCGCAGTCGGATACCCGAGCGAAAGGCGCACCAAGAATCTGTCCATTTGCGCTTCGGGCAGCGGGAACACACCATGGAATTCCACAGGGTTTTCGGTCGCAAGCACCATGAAGAGTTTCGGGAGCGCATGGCGCTCGCCTTCTAGCGAAACCTGGCGTTCTTCCATCGCTTCCAAAAGCGCACTCTGCGTTCGCGGAGATGCACGGTTGATTTCATCCGCCAACAGCACCTGCGTAAAGACAGGCCCCCTGCGAATTTCAAACTCACCTGTATTTGCCTTGAACACAGCACCGCCCGTCACATCGGCGGGGAGCAAGTCCGGCGTAAACTGGATACGCGCAAAATCCGCACCAATTGCAGCGGCAAGCGCCTTGGCAATCGTCGTCTTGCCCGTTCCCGGCACATCCTCGATAAGCACATGGCCATCGGCAAGGAGCGCCATCACCAAAAGTTCTACCGCCTCGGATTTTCCGAGCAGCACCCCATTTAAAGCATGAATTAAATCTTTAACCATGCTTATAATATATGTTTTTTAGTTGATAAAACTCAATCCATCAATTCTTTACGCAACGAATAGACATGAAACTCGATTTTTCATGAGCTTCAATCTTGAAAGAGGTCGATGCATGGTGTAATGTATACACTGTAAAGGTGGTTGCCGAGTTTTCCGTAGACGAAACCATCGAAAGCGTTGCTGAGTAGCCACTAAACAAAGAACCATTTGCCACACCAGAGAAACCCGTGGTATTCGTTGGATATGAATCACCGGCAGGTATATCCCATAAGCCATTAACCGATTCAAGTGATGGAGAAACGCCCGTCTTGATGTTGTTAACCGTATTTTGGGCCGCCACATAATCTATAAGCGTTTCGAATTCAGACTTTTGCGGGATGTGATAACCATCAGGACATAATCCCTGTGCAGGATGATACAAGTACTTATCCGAGCCATCTGATTCTGTTGCTCGACTAGAATTGTACATATCATCCAAATTCAGTGCTGCAGCCCATGTATACAAGCGCCCAAAGCGACGGCAATACTCATCCCCATTGCCTTGAACAGAATTATTTCGGCAATAGCTTGTTACTCCACCATCAGCGTACGACAAATTTTGTGCCATCCACGTCTGGGTACCAATCTTTACCGTCCTGTAAACCTTATTATCGCGTTTATCTACAAGAATACCATACTTTCCATCTTTCAGCATTTCCTGATTCAAGAATTCCGTAGTTACAGTATCGTACTCAGGAACAAAAACAACTGTCGTCGTATCATACACTCGTACCGTATCGTAATGGTCCACGACAAGCGTATCGAACGAGTAAACGGTATCGATAGAATAGATGGAGTCCTTCGAAACTAGTGTATCTTTCACGACCAAGGTATCAAAAGAAAATACAGTGTCTTTGGAGAACAGCGTATCTTTTGTAAACAACGTATCCTTTACAACCAACGTATCATACGAAAACACAGTATCTTTGGAGATGAGTGTATCTTTATTGAACAACGTATCCTTAACAACTAAAGTATCGTACGAAAATACGGTGTCTTTGGATTGAACCGTATTCTTCACAATCACGGTATCTCTAACAACAATCGTGTCTTTAATCGGCTGGTAATCGGGACTCAAATCTACAGGAATCCACTTTCCCTTCGAACAGGTATAAAAGGATGAAGAATCCAAAAGGAATACAATCCATTTTTCATTTTTTATAGTACATGGTTCCAATTCATTTACAGCCTCAATTCCAGAATACGAAACATTCGTAATCACTGAACTTTCATCGCTGCAAGCTGTAAGCCAAGCCATACAGAGAGAAAAGTACACTAGAGCTCGAGAAAAGAATTGGCCTTTCATTCTTCATTCCTTTTTTACTGTATTTCTATAAAAAAGATGAAAAATAAAAAAAATTTTTTCTGCTATTTCCACATTCTTCGCCACACTTGGCGCAAAACACGCATGCCGTACGTAACCACATTGAGGTTCGATTTTTCTCCAGCGTAACGTGTCGGGATTGGGAGTTCCGCAATCGCAAAACGGCAAGCATCCGCAATAGAAATGAGTTCCAAATCGATATCAAACGATGCACTTAAGCGATTCAAATCGACCGTTTTCAGGAACCACGATGAATAGACGATAAAGCCGCTATGACGGTCCGTAAGTTTTACGCGGAATGATAAATTTTCAAGCGCCGTCAAGAACGCGCCACCAATGCGTTTGTACAAAGGCATGCCACCGCGTTTGGCATCCCCCGCTACCGCATGGCGCGACCCCTGCAACAAATCGAGATTGCAGTTTTCCATTTCTGCAAAGAACTCACCCAGTTTTTCTGCAGGGTACTGGCCGTCTCCGTGCAAGCAAGCGACAAACGCCGCCCCCGAAGCCAAGCCTTCTGCAAGTCCTTTTTTGACTACGGCACCATAGCCGCTATTTTGTTCAAACTTAAAATACTCAAAATGGGATTTGAGATTGCGCGCATTTTCTGATTGACTCGCATTTTCCGCGCCACTCGACATAAAGCGTTCGAAGGCCTCCGCCGTCCCATCACGCGAGCCATCATCAATCACGAGCACATGCGCACGCGCCAAAACAGACGCATCAATTTTAGAGAGGACTTCGACGAGCGTACGCTCAACGTTGTACGCAGGGACAAAGACAAAATAATCTATCGCAGAACAAGACATAACTGGATCCTTCGCGCAGCTCAGGATGGCGTAGAATCAGTATCAGGATGACTTGTATCGCTATAATGTCCGACAAACCACGTTAACGATTCGCGAAGCACCACATCAATTGGAGTCTTGGCCTTAAAGCCAAGCAAGCGTTCTGCCTTTTCTACAGACGGCAAACGGCGCATGGAATCTTCGTAACCTTCGCCGTAATATTCCACGCCAGATACAATCTCGGGTTCTGGAATGGTTTCAATGTTCACGCCCTTGATTTCTGCAAAGATATTGCGCATTTTACAGGCAAGTTCAGCAATCGTAAGCTCGTTATCCGGATTCCCGATATTAAACGCCTGCGACAAAGGCGATTTTTCTGCATCATTTTCAGTTACACTCGAAGCCATTCCAACAGCACTCGCCGAAAGTCCCGCTTCAAACAGCGCGAACATAAAATCGACCGCATCAAACACACTCGTGAAACTGCGCTTGGCAACACCGCCATTCACAAGTTTCAAAGGCTCGCCGCGTACAAGCGCCGACGAGAAATTTGCAAGCACACGCGGAATGCCCGAGCCATCGACGCCCGGCATAAAGTCCATGTAAGGCCCGACAAAGTTGAACGGACGAACCGCAGTCCACTTCAAATTTTTAAGGCCAGCAATATAGCGTTCCGTCAAGAGTTTTGCGGTTGCATAGCTCCAGCGGCTCGCCGTCACCGGTCCAAATGTCAGCTCGGATTCATCTTCGACGAGCAAGCCAGAATCGGCCGACGTGCGCCCATAAATCTCGGACGTCGAAAAATGAATCAGCCAGGAGCCCGATTTTGCACAAGCATCAGCCAATGCAGCCGGATGGTCGTAATTGCTGCGAATCACCTCCGGAGCTTCTGCCATATAGCGGCTCGGAGTGCAAATTGCTGCAAGGTTTACGACAATCGGATATTTTGCAATTCGTTCAACGACACTTTTATCAGCCAAGTCTGCCACCATAAACTCGCAACGTTCATCGTTTAGTCTATGCTGGATCCTGTAAAAGTCCAAATCAACGCCAAAAACGCGCCACTTCGTGCGCGTCAAAATGGCGTCGAGAAGGTGACAACCAATAAAACCACCGCAACCAACAATGGCTACGGTGATACATTGATCATTGAACTTTAGGTTCATTACTTCTTGACCGTGAACTCAGCGGAGTTCGCGCCCTTATTCGTATTATAGTAAGGAACGACGCGGATAATACCTGTCGTGGTTTCCGTCACCTTTTTAGCATCAAGGACAACTTCGACTTCATAGCAGGTCTTGCCATCGCCCTTGCCTGCGAAACCAACAGAACCGCGGGTCAAATCCTTACCTGCATCATCCTTGTCGGTTTTGAACTTGATCATATAGCCAGAGTCATCAACAGTAGAACCGTAAATAACGGTAATCTTCTGGCCAATCTTGAAAGTTTCACCTTTGGTCGGATAAACCACCTTGACGCCGTCACTTACCGTGCAATCGAACTTGTCAGATGCGTTAGACGAAGAATCATCGTCATCACCGCAAGCAAGGAACGCAAGGGAGCTAGCCAAGAGCAAAGCATGAGAAAACTTCATAAAAAACCTCTATAGATGTTTCGTTTAATTGTTTACAATATACAAATTTGACGGGATTACAAGAAAGATGATTTCCTTATTTCATGGATTGAATCAAGGAATCCAATTTTCGAGTCAGTTTTTGGCCACCGACATAACTCAAATGGTCATAATCATAAGCCATTTCATCACTATAGTCGTGATCACCCATCTTGTTTTCATCCAAAAACACAAAATTCGAATACTTTTCATCCCACTTGTGCAAGACCCCAATCAAGGAATCGGCGGTGCTACGGCGCATTCCGTGACGCCCATAAGAACCAGTCGTCTTGTAATAAGGAGATTGCGGGAATACAACGCCAATGAGAACAACATCTTTTTCCTTGGCAGCAGCAATCAACTTTTTAAGGCGTTCCATGTCCTTTGCATAAGCGCGGCTATCGCTCCACGTAGAATCATCGACAATCGGGTTTTCGTTAAAGCCGCCTACCGTCCAGCCTTGTGATTCCAGCCAAATCCATCCATGATTTCCATTCATGAATTCTCTCAAGAAATCGATACCGTTTGCATAAGCCGCATTCAGTTCCTTATACTGTGACGGGACGCCATCTTTCCAATAAGAGTGGCTCTTATCGTATTCAAAGCCAAGATTGCCAGCAGCATTCTTATTGAAATTTTCACCTTCCTTTTTAGACCACAAATCAAAATCAAGACTGACAATAAGGTATTTCAACTTTTTGCTGTGCGGCAAGACGTAATTTTCAGCGAGAGTGCCAATAACATCCATGTCGTTTGGAATAGTCGCCATATTGAACGCATAGCCAGACTCCATCTCTTGAGCCACAAACCCAGAACTTACACGAGATGAGCCAAGAGCAATAATGTCGGCTGTATCAGATACCGTCCAAAAAGCGTTCATCTTGAACGTAATAAGAGGAGCATCTTGTCCAACGTAGTACATACCGGCGCTATCCAAATCCAGTTCATCATAATGGGCCTCATCCATCGGGTTCACCCATAAACTCGGATGCCACAGTTCATCGCCCTTGACAAGTTCCAAGATATCAGAAGTTTCAAGATTGACAAGAACAATTTTGGCATGAGCACCATTTGCATTAACAAAAGTTACAATAGCGTAGTCTTTCAAGCCGCTCACCCATTCAGTATGATCAAAAGTAAATCCCTTGGGCGTAGTCAAAGACTTGATCAACTTGCCGTTTTTATCTGCTATGAAGAGGCGTTCATGCACGCTATAGCTTTCGCCCACAAATTTCGCACCAGTTTCTGAACCAAAGTCCAGGAACAATGTACGGCGGGAATCGTCCTTAGCCAAGGACACATTGCAAGCCTGTTCACCGTTATACCAGACCGTGTCACGAGCAGAACCTTTTGACGAAGCTATTCGAGCGCGTAAAAGCTTGGAGCCAGTAACCGCCAACGAACCATCGCTGCTGACGCCACCATGATAAGCACCATCAAACAACTTTTCCGGTTTCCCGAACTTTCCACCAGCAAACGAGACCTGCCAAGTCGAGTTTTTCTTGAACGTTGCGTCAACGCTGTTATCGCCAGCGTCGCTCACAAATACAATGACCGTATCGCCATCGGGCAAAACACGCCAGCGAGGGATTGCCGCATTTTCGAAATCAAGCTTTTTAAGTCCTGTTCCAGCATCTGCCAAATCACGCACATAGACGGTCGACTTTTCAGAAGAGCCTTCAAATTGCGTACAGAAAGCAACACGCTTGCCATCTGGAGAAATTTCTGGATGATAAACTTCCATCGTATCCTTGATTTCAACGACATTGGAATAGCCATTTGAATAATCGATAAACACAAGGTTTCCAGAAACATCATTGCGGAAAGCGAGCTTAACTTTATATGTTCCCACCTGGGACCGCACTGTACCAAAATTGGCAACAGCCGTCACAAGCCCAGCCTGATTATCACCATTATCAGCAGCCCAGGAAGCATTAGGGATTGCACCATAAGCAAGACGGAAACCCACATATTCCGCACGAGTTCCAGAAGTGACCGCATAAACATCCCCGCGACTGAAGAGGTTTATCGCACCGGCAGCATCGTGATAGCTACCCCCTTTAACAACACGCTGACCAACGGAACGCCCTTCCAAAGCACCGACATAGTTCAGATAAGTTGTATCGTGGAAATACCCCATCCAGTCATTTACAAATTCCAAGGCATTGCCCATGATGTCGCAAAGTTCATTTTTTTCAGTCACCTTTGCGCAAACCGGGTGCAGTTCAAAACCTGAATTATCGGAAGTCCAGCTATTCTTCTTTTTTCCAAACTTATTTGCCGCATAGACCCATTCGGCTTCGGTCGGCAAGCGGAAAGCTTCTTTATCGGGATCAAACTCAAGGCTTTCCAAACTGGTGCAATGTTTCTCGCTATCGAAGGAACTCTTGCTGTAAGTGTAAGCGGTATCCTTGCCGGCGGCCTTGCTTTTGGCATTAGCGAAGAGAACCGCATCGTAATAAGAAACGTCCGTTGCAGGCAAACTATCGTTTTTGCATTTCAGGACAAAGCCTGTTTCTGCGCGCATAAGGCTATCGAACTCGCCACAAGTCACTTCGTTTTTGCCCATGTAGAAATCGTAATCGAATTTGACCTTCATCTGCGGACGTTCAGTCGCTTTCGCATTTTCGTTGTCCGTGCCAAGCGTAACTTTGGCGTTAGATGCAGAAATAGGCAACATTCCTTCTAGAAAAGCCGGCAAATCATCATGATTGTCTGTAGAAGAGCTATTCGAGCCCGATTCCGAGCAAGCAAGGAAGAAAAGACAGGAGAGTCCAAGAATATAGAAACGCATAGTATAAATATACAAACTTATACTAAACCAGATGTAATTATAAATTGGCTATTATTTGCCCATTTGTATAGTTTACATATGTTTATTTAATTTTTACAATTCATCAAATTCAAAACACCCTTTACCAGGAACTTTTTATGGGAAAAGTATTACTGTCACTCGCATTAGCCGCCGCTTTTGCCATTCCGTCATTTGCACAGGACATCGTCATCTTAAAAAACGGAACTAGCATCGACGCGAAAGTCCTTGAAGTCGACGACAACTCCATCCGCTATAAGAAATTCGACAATCCCGAAGGCCCAACTTACACAGCAAAAAAAGATAACATCAGCGAGATTCGCTACAAGAATGGAACCAAAGAAACCTTTAACAACGCGCAAAAAAGGCTTTCCCCTGATAAAGATCCCAATTCCATCTGGTGGACTAAGGCCAGAGAAACAAAACTCGGCTTCTGGATGGATCCGCTAGGTTGTGCCCAATGGGGCCCGATGGTCGGTATGTCAATCCGCATGGGAACAAATTTCGATGTCAAAGCTTACGTGAGATATTATAACGGAGAATTTCCTCTTAATGATGAAACATTCGACGATTACGAGTATGAGTATTATGATGGATATTCTCATTATGAAAGAGGCTATTTCGACCAAGGCTTTGGCATTGGTTTAGAATTCAGCAAACTATTCGCCACAATCCACGGAAACTGGCATACTGGTTTTCTGTTTGAAATAGCAACAATAAAATTCAATGATTCTTTTGGTTTTGAATACAGAGACCGCTATGCGAAAAGCAACGATTCCTACATGGACCGCGATTATTATACCACCTATGGTGACGCAATACTCGACTTACCAATCACCCAATACATATTCGCTCTAACTGGCGGTTACACATTACGCTTCAACAACAGATTCTTCATAGACTTTTCTCTCCAATCAGGGATCCTTCTTCAAATCTTAGAGGACACGAAACCCTATTTTTATGGTGACGCCAGTCTAAAACTTGGAATTGAATTTTAATTATGGAATTCCCGCGAAAGCGGGATTTTTTTGCTCTATAAAAAGGAGATGCCCTGTCGGAGCAGGGCATGACAAAAAAAGCCGGGACGACAATGCAAAACGAGATGGAGATGCCCGATTAAATCGGGCATGACAACAGGGCGCTCTTAATCTTTCAGCAGTTCCGGGTGTTTTTCGGAGATGCGGCGGGCAAGGTACACAAACGGAGTGTCCATAAGAGTCGTGATGACAAAGATGCCGTAGCCAAACACGAGAATTTCGCCAATGGTATTCCACGGGAAAACGCCAGCGAACGCAAGCAAGTTGAACACAACGACGTTTATCAGCTGGCTTACAAGAGTCGACCCATTATTGCGGACCCACAAGTAGCCCTTCTTATCCTTAAACTTTTTCTCGGTCCATTTCCACCAGGCGTGATACGCCCAGACGTCGAACATTTCGCATATGGCGTAGGCAAACAAGCTCGCGAGCATCACACGAGGTGTATTCGAGAACACCGTACGGATCGGTTCAGCCATGGTGTCGCCCTCGGCGGGGATGTACAGAAACCAGCTTTGCGAAATGAGAATAAACGTCACATTCGCGAGAATGCCGATTTTCACGCAGCGGCTAGCCTCTTTTTTGCCAAAGATTTCGCTCATCATGTCCGTTGCGAGGAAGGAGGATGCGAAAATGACATTGCCGAGCGTCGTGTCGAGCCCAAAGGCGTGCACGAGAATCAAAACTTCGATATTTGCAGCAATTGTCGCAATGACGGTCCAGGCGAAAATGCCCTGCTTACCGAAAAAGCGGAAAAAGGCAACCAAGCCTCCAAAGAACGCAAAAATGGAGGCAATCATAAGGAGTTCGTTTTGCACGATTACTTCCTCCTGTCTATCGCAGCAAAGAGGCGTGTCTTGGCGATAGCTTCAAATTCGGTACCCGGCTTGCCGTAGTTTGCAAACGGATAAAGAGAAATGCCACCGCGCGGCATAAAGATGCCTTCGACTTCGATGTACTTCGGGTCGAGCAATTTCACCAAGTCCTTCATGATGATGTTCACGCAGTCTTCGTGGAAATCCCCGTGATTGCGGAACGAGAACATGTAAAGCTTGAGCGACTTGGATTCCACCAAATACTGGTCCGGAATGTAGTTGATCTTGATTTCGGCAAAGTCCGGCTGACCAGTTTTCGGGCAAAGGCTCGTGAATTCCGGGCAGTTGAACGTGACCATGTAGTCGTTACCCGGATGCTTGTTCGGGAACTTTTCGAGCACTTCGGGGCTGTAAGTGGTCTTGTACTGGGTCTTGTTGTTGCCCAAGAGCGTAACACCTTCGAGTTCAGCTTCTGAACGCATAAAGTCTCCTAGTTTTGTTTTAAGTCAGGATGGGTTTCGAACTGACCATTTTAGGTACAAATATAGATGTTTTGTCAATGAAATAGTTTTCTAAAATGGATACATTCCTACGTTTTCGAGGTAGTTTTATTATTACATGCTGTAGCCATCAAATTTCAGGGGTCGCAATGAGTATAAAATCAACGGTATTTAAGGCACTCGCTTTTACATTCGCCGCATCAACATTTTCTTTTGCGGCATTGGCCAACAGCGCGTCCAAGTTCCTCGGCAACATTCCCGTTTTTGGAGAAATTCCCGAAGACTTTGGCTCCTACTGGAACCAGATTACTGCCGAGAACGGGTGCGTTTGGGGCTATGTCGAAAAAACACGTGGTGAATACGATTGGACCGGTTGCGACCTCGCCTATAATTGGGCAAAAAAGAATCATGCGCATTTTACGTTTCACACCCTGTTGTGGGGTTCGCAAAACCCGCAGTGGTTAAGGGAACTCGATGTTGACGAAACTAAAAAAGCTTGGACAGATTGGATCGACGCTGTTAAGGAACGTTACCCCGATCTCGAAATGATTGAAGTGGTCAACGAAGCCGTCAAAAGCGGCAACAACTATCATTCCAGTTTTTCCAGCAACAAACTGATTGAGGCGCTTGGCGGCGATAGCGGCAACTACGAATTTGTAGTGACCGCTTTCAAGATGGCACGAGAACGATGGCCAGAAGCCATCCTGATTTATAACGATTACAATACCATCCAATGGCAAAAAGTAGAGGGTATCGACCTTCTCAAGAAAATAAAGGCCCAGGGGGCGCCAGTTGACGCTTACGGAATGCAGTTCCACGAGACAACCGCACAAGGGACAGGCAATTATTGCCTAAATACATCCTTACTTAAACGCTCCCTTTACGAAGCACACGAACAGACAGGACTCCCCATATATATTACTCAATACGATGTCGGTTCCATAGACGATGAATTTCAAAAAAAATGCTACCAAGAACATCTCCCAATCCTAATGGAAACGGATTATGTTGCAGGCATAACGCTTTGGGGATACATTTATGGCAAAACTTGGCTTTCTTGTAACGGTTTGGAACAAGGTTGTTCCGGCCTTATCAAAGACGGCATCGAACGCCCGGCATTGACCTGGCTCAAGGAATATTTCAAAAATCCGAACGCCCGTTACGGCCGTGGCCTTGCCGATGGAGCGACCAAGTTCTTCGGGAACATGATTGCCGACAAGCAAGAAATCCCCGAGGATTTTCAAACCTACTGGAACCAGGTTTCGCCCGAAAACGCATGCACTTGGACCGTTATTGAAAAAGTGCGTGGCGAGTACGATTGGTCAGGCTGCGACCGTATCTACTATTGGGCGCAAAAAAACAATGTAAAGTTCAATTTCCGTAGCTTGCTTTGGGGAACCCATACCCCCAGCTGGCTCAACAACCTTGATATAGACGAAACCAAGAAAGCCGTTGAAAACTGGTTCGACAAAGCTGCCATGCGTTACCCCGCACCTTACATGATCGAGGTGGTAAACGGAGGTTCCCGCGACAGCTATGGTCATTATCATTCTGGATTCGGGAGCGGCAATAAAATCATCGAAGCTCTCGGTGGCGACAATGATGACTACAAATTCATAGCCACGGCGTTCAAGATGGCCCGCAAACGCTGGCCTTACGCCACCTTGATTTACAATGACGTGAACGCAAACGTATGGCAAAATAATTTGGGAGCCGAAGTTATCCAAAAAATCAAGGCGCAACACGCCCCCGTTGATGCTTACGGATTGACGGCTTACAACCAAACATTTCAAGGAACAGGCAATCAATCGTGCATGACAGCCGCTAAAATCAAGAAAGGGATTGAGGAAATTTACGAACAAACAAAGCTACCTTTGTTTATTTCGGAATACAGTGTCAATACAGGCAACGACAGCCTGAAAAAAGCGTGCTATTCCGAACAAATTCCAGTTTTCATGGAATCAGAATACATCGCCGGCGTGACGATTGGAGGCTACATTTACGAAATTGGAGGATGGGACGAATCCGCAAACCCTGGCCTTATCAAGGATGGCAAGGACCTTCCGGCAATGACTTGGCTCAAGGATTACTTCAAGGAACATTTTTACGATGCCAAGAACATGTGGTACTCTAGAAGCATTCCTATAAATCCGCTGGATTCTCTAGATTCAATTGCTTTGGAAAATCCGATTGCCATTCATAGCAAGATTCGCTTAGAGCAGAACACGCTCCAGAATTACGACGTATTCGACGTGCAAGGAGTCCGCTTGGGCAAGCTCTCAGCCTACGACTTTAGTGACGCTGCAAAGTCGCTTCGCACATCAAGTGCCGCGAAATCGTCCGGAATCTACTTCTTACGCAACCGCAGTACAGGAAAAATGCAGAGTGTTGGGGTCGTGAAGTAAGTGGCGTTGGGCATTTCTGCCCAGTTCTATTTTTTGTAAAGGTCGGAATGCGTTCCGGTATCTACCAACTCTAAAATCAGGATGTTTTCCTCGATTTTGTAGATAAGCAACCAGTCTGGCTCTATATACAATTCCCTATGTCCAGCCCAATTCCCGATAAGGGGATGGTCTTTATAAGCATCCGCAAGAGAATCGCCTTTAGCGAGTTTTTCAACAACATCCTTTAATTTTTGAGAGTCTTTCCCGCGTTTCGCCATTCGCTTGGCAGCCTTTTTAAATCGATTGGTCGCCCGAACAATGTACTTATACGAATTATTCATATACCCAACTCGTCCCATAGCTCCTGCGGTGTTGCATACGTTTTAGCGTTAGGATCGTGTGCGAGTTCTTCGCCTTCCTTTATAGCTTCGAGGAGTTCTTTGGACGGAGGTCTTGTAACAGCAAAAGGCAAGCCGTGGTGCAAAATCGCCTGCTTCAGAAAAACCGTAAACGCCTGGGAAAGAGTCAGTCCCAAGTCGTTGAAGAGTTCTGTTGCCTGAGCCTTAAGCTCTTTGTCAATTCGAATATTTGTTACCACGGTGCTCATACTCCTAAATATACCACAAAAAGTTGCGTTTGTAAAGCGGTTGTGGTATTTACGTTGCAAAACCATCGATTTAGTCATATTTTCCACAATTCAACGATTTTTCAAAAATAACACAGGAATGGGCTCTAGCGTGCAGTCGATTGATTGCAAAATTTCGATTCGTCACTTTTGGGTAGCTATTAAAATTTTACACTTCAAAATTGGCCCAAACGCATTAAAAAAGCGTGTATATATAACGGTAGGGAGTGTTTCTCTATCGCTATACGGGGGCGTTCCCGATTTATGGTCAAAGCTCTAAACCGTATTGACAAAGTCAATACAATAGAGTATATTATGTATGAACATAAAAATAAGCGAACATGCAGCTAAAAGGATGGCGGAACGGAATATTCCCGAGGATGTCGTCCGAAGAGCTTTCGATGCCGAGGACTGGGAATCTTACGACGTATCCGAAGTTGACGAAACCGCCATAATAGTGACAAAGACAATCAACGGGAAAAAATGGCGTTTCGTTTTTAACTGGGAAACGGAAACACTTATCACCTGCTACCCGAGGAGGTAACCAATGTACAAAGGACTTACCGAAAAAGAAATTAAAATCGCCAAGCACTACGAGAATATGACGGAAGCAGAAGCTGATGCCGAACATGAATGGGCGAAGACTAATGGTCTATCTTTTTCCGGCCCGGGAGCGTTGTCCAAGGTCATAGCGGCAGCAAAGACCCGATCCGAGAACAAAGCCCGTATGGTGTCTATCCGCATGGACTGCGAGGACATCGAGGGCATCAAGGCCAAGGCTGCACGGATGGGGGTAAACTACCAGACGCTCATCAAAACGTTGGTCCACCGATACCTTAACGGCACTGTGACATTCTCTGAACTGTTTTAACGTCCGATGAATTCAGCCCGCCTTATGGCGGGCTTTGTTTTTCAACTGATTATAATGATAAAACAGGAAAGAGCCGTAGCGTGCAATCGGTTGGTTGCAAAATTTTACAATAAAAAGTTTTTAAATGATGTAAACCTTATGAGATTTATAAAGTTATTCCCAAAATCCTTTTAATCACCTCACTAATCGCATCTCACTCATTTGCGATTTCTCTTAACACACCATTAATTCAAACAAATGTATTCAGGGAATCCATGGAAACAAATGTTGATACTTCTAAACCAGCACCAGACAAAGCCTGGAAAGCACTTGTAGGACCTATATCTTCCGTTATGGTACTTGGTGGAATTATGGCCTTACCTATAAACATAGCTCGTTATGCAGACAATGGAGAAGAAGGTCCTAAAAATAAAGAAAAAGAAGGAATTGTCATAAGTTCCGTAATGCTAGCTCTAGGAATCACCAGTCTTGTTTTTGCAATAACATTCTAGAAGCATTTGCGTTAGGGATGGATCCGGGGAACGCCCTATTTTTGCCCTAATGAGCACTACAAAATTTTCTGACAGGAAATTTTTACTACATTTCGAGCCATGAATCAAGAAACACCCGATACTACTCTAGGTTTATCTAACGTCAATCACCTAGAACGACTTTATGACGGCTGGTTCCTCGATTACGCCAGCTATGTGATTTTGGACCGTGCGGTCCCGTACTTTGAAGATGGCCTGAAGCCTGTTCAGCGCCGTATTTTGCATTCCATGTTCGAAAACCACGACGGACGCTACCAGAAGGTGGCTACGATCGTCGGTCGAACGATGGCCTACCACCCGCATGGTGACGCCTCCATTGGCGATGCACTTGTGGGCCTCGGCCAGAAGAATTTGCTTATCGACACCCAGGGTAACTGGGGCAACCCCTACACGGGCGACCGCGCTGCTGCTCCCCGTTATATCGAAGGCCGCCTCACGCCGTTCGCGGTCGATGTCGTGTTCAACCCCGAAACGACGGAATGGATCCCGAGTTACGATGGCCGTAGCGAAGAACCGGTCACGCTCCCGGTCAAGTTCCCGCTGCTTTTGGCTCAGGGCGTCGACGGTATCGCCGTCGGTCTTTCGACTTCCATCCTCCCCCACAACTTCCGCGAGCTCTGCGAGGCTAGCATCGCCTGTTTGCGCGGCAAGAAATTTACGCTTTACCCGGACTTTTTCACGGGCGGCATTATCGACGTGTCGGACTACAACGACGGTCAACGCGGGGGCAAGGTCAAGGTCCGCGCGAAGATTGAAAAGGTCGATAACAAGACGCTCGCCATCCGCGAAATCCCGTACGGCACCACGACCGTGAGCTTGATTGAAAGCATTGTCAAGGCAAACGACAAGGGCAAAATCAAAATCAAGCACGTGGACGACAACACGAGCCAGGGCGTCGAAATTCTCGTGCACTTGCAGCCGGGGACGGACCCGCAGGTGGCCATCGATGCTCTCTACGCCTTTACGGACTGCGAAAAGTCGCTCTCTCCTTGCACGTGCGTCATTATCGACAAGCACCCGAAATTTGTCGGTGTTTCTGACATTTTGAAGCTCAACACGGAACACACCGTGAAGCTTTTGGAATGGGAACTCGCCAACGAGCTCAAGCACCTCGAAGACAAGTGGCACATGACCACGCTCGAAAAAATCTTTATCGAGAAGGAAGTCTACGAGGTCATCAAGAAAGCTAAGGACCGTGAACAAATTATCCGTCTCGTTCGCGAAGGCCTCACGCCGTACCTCAAGCGTCTGCACCGCCAGACCGTTACGGACGAAGAAATCGGCAAGCTCATTGAAATTCCGATCCGCCGCATAAGCCATTACGACCGCGAAAAGGCCGACCAGCTTTTGCAGGAACTCGAAGAAAACATTGCAAAGTGCAAGTACAACCAAGAACACATTATCGATTACGCCGTAAACCACTTCAAGAACATCTTGAAGAAGTACGGCGAAGGCAAGGAACGCCGCACGCAGATTGCCGAATTCGGTAAGGTGAACGCCGTACACGTGGCTCTTGCAAACCAGAAGCTTTATGTGAACCGCAAGGAAGGCTTCGTGGGCACTGGCATGAAGAAGGAAGAATACCTCTTCGACGTGTCGGAATACGATGACTTGATCGTGTTCAAGGCCGACGGTAGCTTCAAGGTCGTGAAGGTCAGCGACAAGGACTTTGTCGGTAAGGACATCATTCTCGTTGAAAAGTTCAACAAGGACGACGAACGCCATATCTATAACGTCATCCACCAGGATGGCAAGGACGGCTACGCTTACATCAAGCGCTTCAACGTCGGCGGCGTGAC
Organism: Fibrobacter sp. UWB3; assembly: GCF_002210405.1. Lineage (NCBI taxonomy): Bacteria > Pseudomonadati > Fibrobacterota > Fibrobacteria > Fibrobacterales > Fibrobacteraceae > Fibrobacter > Fibrobacter sp. UWB3. The sequence goes on along the minus strand of NZ_MWQJ01000003.1, from coordinate 240,652 downwards.
TCGCGACAAGGATTACTACATGGGCAAGAACAAGCCCGGTAGCAAGATTCTTTACATGTCGAGCAACATGAACGGCGAAGCCGAAGTGGTCGAAGTCATCTTGAAGCCGCGTCCGCGCATCAAGCTGAACTTTGAAGTGGACTTCAGCGAAGTCGAAGTCAAGGGCCGTGGTGCCATTGGCAATATCGTTTCGAAATACCCGGTCAAGACGGTCAAGAGACTCCGCAAGGGCGTTTCGACGCTTGGCGCAAGAGTGCTTTACTTCGACGCTCCGAGCGGTATCGTCTCGACGCAGAAGAAGGGCGATTGCCTCGGTGAATTTGGCGAAAACGACAAGTTGCTCATCATCAAGCAAGATGGTAGCGCTCGCGTCCACACCATGGCAGACCCGATTCTCGTCGGTTCGAACATCAAGTATCTGCACAAGTACGACCCCGCACAGGTCTTTACGGTGCTCTACTTCGAAGGCTCGAATTTCAACTACATGGTCAAGCGCTTCAACCTTGAAGGCTGCCCCATGACAACGGAATTCAGCATTGTTTCCGACCACAAGGACACGAAGTTCATCGAGCTATTTGCTACAGACGACGCTCGTGAACTGATGGAATACCAGGTGGGTCGCGAAGTGCAAAAAGAAGAACTCGACTTGACGGAAGTAGCAGAAGTCAAGGGCTACAAGGCTCTCGGCAGCAAGTTCACCGCCAAGAAAATCAAGCGCGTGAGCCGCATTTCGCCGGCGGACCCGTTTAGCGACGGCAGCGGTGAAAGTGAAGGTTCTAGCGAAGATCCGAGCTTGTTCTAAGAAAGAAAGCTCCGCTTTGATGTCATGCCCGCCGGAGCCTGTGCTGAGCGCAGTCGAAGTAAGCGGGCATCTCCTTTTTTAGGACGAGAAGGAGATTCCCTCCCCATACGCGGATCATGACTACTAAGCAGCATAGCTGCAAGTAGTCAAAGAGATTAAATCGGGAATGACAATTCGAGGGGGCTCGCAATGACGAGTTTAATGAATTATGCACCGCGGAAGCGGGGCATTTCTTATCCAAGACGAGAATGGTGATCCCGTCCCGGAACAAGTCCGGGATGACAGGCCGGGGTGACAACGCAATAAAAGAATGTGTTTATGATGTCATGCCGCACTTGTTGCGGCATCGCCTTTTTTAATCGACGTTTTAAAGAATATCTCTGTTAAGCAATTCGCCGTGACTGAGTTCAAGGCGGCGGAACGGGCTGTTCAAATAAAAGTCCGGGTTATGCGTTGCCATCAAGATGGTCGTACCGCGGGCATTGATTTCCTTGAAAATGCAGAAGACTTCTTCAGCGTTTTTCGGGTCCAAGTTACCGGTCGGTTCGTCCGCCAAAAGCAAGTACGGGTTATGCACCATCGCACGGGCAATCGCCACACGCTGCTGTTCACCGCCCGAGAGCGTGTAAGGCATCGCAAAGCGCTTTTGGCTAATGCCCACGAGCGCAAGCGCGTCAAAGACAGCCGCATTAATCTTGTTGCTCGGAGTCCCCACAATGCGGAGCGCAAGCGCCACATTCTCGAAAACATTGCGGTCCGGCAAAAGTTTAAAGTCCTGGAAAATTATCCCCATCTTGCGGCGGAGCGCCTGGATTCGATCGTCCGGAGTGTTCTTGCTATCGTACAAGACGTTGTCCGAGAATTTGACCATCACCTGGCCGCCGCGTTCTTCGTCCGGACGCTCATCCATGTAGATGAGTTTCAGCACCGTCGACTTTCCGGCGCCAGAATGCCCCGTCAAGAAAACAAACTCGCCCTTATTGATGCGGAAGGTGACGTTGTTCAACGCCTTCCAGTTGGCTTCGTAAGATTTCGTGACGTGGGTAAAATGGATCATATTATTCCGTCATTCTGATTTCGACGAGAACTTCCTTGCGCCACTTCTGGATGAGCTTCTGGAGCTTTTCATTTTCCAAGTGAGTGGCAGCCATCATTTCAATTTTGCCGTAATCCTCTTCGAGCGTGAGTTCGCGCACCTGGCGAGAATCATCGAGACGGAACAAGTGGTAAGCGCCATCAATAATGACCGGTTCAGAAATTTCACCGACGTTCAAGTTCGCCACCGGATCCACATAAGCGGGTTCCATTTCGTTACGCTGGAACCAGCCAAGCAAACCGCCCTGGAAGTTGCTGGACTTGTCTTCACTGTACTTCTTTGCAGCCTTGGCAAATTCATCCTTCGTCTTAATATTCTTGCGGAGGGAATCAGCGAGAGCCACCACAGCAGCAGAATCCTTTGCGGTCGGAATCGTGCGCAAGAGAATTTGTGCAGAGCGAACGCCATCTTCCTTACGGCCAAGCACGCGGGCAATGTGCCAGCCCAAGTCTGTCTGGACCGGAGTCGATGCGTAATGACCGTTCTTCAAATTTTCAATTGCTTTTTCAAAAGCCGGATCCAGCAAGCCACGCTTAAAGTAGCCGAGATCGCCACCCTTTGCAGCAGAGCTGTCCTGCGAATGGCGCTGAGCCAAAAGTTCAAATTTGATACCGAGGTTGAGGCTATCAATCAAAGATTCAGCAACATGCTTCACAGAATCCACAATCATGGAATCGGGCTTGACCGGAATCTGGATATGGCTAAGCAAAACGCAGTTGAACTGGCGCGGGAGAGAATCCTTGTAATCCTTGTAGAACAAGTCCACTTCTTTCTTTGTCGGGTGGATCGAGCCCACGTGGAGCTGACGCACACGGGAAATTTCCATGTGGCTACGGATTTGCTTACCGAGCTGTTCACGGTACTGGATCATCGAGAGACCGAGCTGAGCACGGATTGCCTTTTCGAGCGTTGCCATGTCAATCTTCTGACTTGCAGCAATCGACTGGAGGTGAGAGGTCACACGCTGATCTACTTCGGATTCCGTAATCACAATCGAATCGCGGTCAATGCGGCTGAGCAAAACCTTTTCTTCAATCATGCGGTCCAGCACAGCGTCTTTTTGCTGCTGTTCCGTCATATTAGCCGCTTCGGGCGTTTCCTGGAACCTGTAAAGGTTGTTCATGAACTCCGAGCGCATAATCGGCTTGCCATCGACAACAGCCGCAATGCCTTCCATCAACACAGGTTCGGCGAAACAGGCTGTACACAGGGCAAATACTAAAGAGGCAATTCGATTATTAATCATTATTTTTCCTTTTCACTAAGAACGTTCATCTTCGTAATTATAGGGATTCCGGTTTTCCATTCATCCTTGAGTCGCTTCACAACCGTATTCTGGTGTTCCACCCAGGCATGCATAGAAACATCGTCAATCACTTCGTCAAGCGGACGCGCATCAGCAGAATCAAGCTTACTTGTCACGACAGCAATCTTTGCAGCGCCATCGCAAACCTTCATCGGGGTAATACGGCCGACAACTGCACGGCGAATCGACGGAATCATGCACGGATCCGGAGTTTCATCGACACCATCAAATTCCCTCATGCGCTTCACCAAACGATGGTTAGGCGGGATGGATTCGAACTTGGTGTTCTTGAATTCCTTGTAATAAATAACAGCGGACTTCCAGTCGGCAAAGGACATAATCGCCCCCGATACCGTTGTCTTTCCGTTCAAGTAAAGATCCTGATTCTTGTGGTAGAAGTCAATTTTTTCGACATCGCTCACAATCATCGTATCGAGGTAAGACTGCATGAAATAATCGGCGACAATCTTGCGCTTCGTGCGTTCAATCATGCGGATAAGCGCAGAATCTTTCAGCGCACCGGCCTTCACAGCCTGCTGATACACAAGTTCTTCATCAATCCAGCGTTGCAAAAAGAGGATGCGTTCACGATCGCCCCAGGAATCCCAATCAGGAGCGTACGTGTAAACCTCTGATTGGTGCAACTTGGAATCGCCCACGGTGACAATCACCGGGTCTTTCGTTTTACAAGCTGCAAGCATTACCAAACTGAATGCAAGCAATATACGGATAACGGATTTCATTGCGACAAATTTAGAAAATTCAGGGCCGCGAGAGTAATTAAAGTCTCCCAAAACGACCTTTCAACCTTGCTAAAGCGTCTTCTTCCACGATATCTTCGGCGTCACCCCCCTTGCGCTTGTACTTGAGGATTTCAAAATCTTCAAGCATTGCCTTCGCCTGCAAGTAAAGTTCGGCAAATTCCGGGTCATCCGTTGGCGTGCGGTCGATTTTTCCGAGAAGTTCACGGGCATTTTTCAGTTCGTGGTCCTTGAGGTAACGCGCCTTGAGGTACGGGCGGAAATACTCGCGGAGGGTACTGGCAGAAAGTTCCGTGTTTTCACGGGATGAGGTTTCACGAGAAGCGGATTCACGAGATGCGCCAAACGGGAGTTCTATGTTGAAAACTTCAGTAAGAACACACAGACGTTCAAATAAAGTAAGTTCTTTTTGGTACGCCGTATGGATCGCAATTATGGTTTTATTTTTTACGGTTGACTTACCGCACCCATTGCGCATTTCCACGCTGAAATCTTTAAGCAAATTCCAGTTCTTTACAAAAGCTTCGGCACTGATAAGGCCCGATTCGTATGTAGCGCGCACGAGCGAGAGACGGATTTCTTCATCTTCGCTGCGGGTATTGGCAGCAAGGCTCTTGAAGTCGCGAATCTTTTTGCCACGCGAGAATTCAAGCCCCGTAAAGCGTACACAGCGAGTCGCATCAAGGTTATCAGCAGCAAGCGATTTTGCGACCCAAATCTTGAGAGCCGTTTCAAAGTTATCCGCAAAGACACCGCCCATTTCAAGCAAGTTCAAGCGGTCGGCAATGAGCTGTTTTTTCTCTTCGGAGAGTGAAGTCTTTTGCGATGCGGGATACACCGCAGTCTCGGGATGCGCTGCGGATTCAAGATGCAGTGCTTTTTCGAGATGCGCGCCTTCCACACGCTTGCGGAAAGCTTGCCAAAAACGGGATTCATCCGACACCATCAACGCCGATTGCCCAAGACGCCAGCCAAAGCGCATCCCTTCAAGCGGAAAGTCAATGCCAAACGTCACCAACGCCGGGCGCACCGCAAGGAACATGCGGTAAGAGCCCCATTCTGGAGAAATTTCGAGTTTATAAGGTTCCGGGAAGCCCGGCTTCGAGACGACCAAATGCAGACGCAAATGGTTTTCTTTGTCAGGGTTCACCGTCGGAACGTCAATACTAGCGCCGTTTGCACCCGAGCGGATTTCCTTTGTATTCGAAAGCACTTCGTAAAGAAGCAGAAGCGGAGCCTTATGCGGGAAGTTTTCCAGCGCCGCATAGAACTCGTCATCGATTGCAGTACGCTTGGCTTCGAGCGATTTCTTAACGCTCTTCGGCATTTCGCGAATCACAGATTCAATCATCCATTCGCGCCACTGCTGGATGCTCATGGCAAACTTCGCCGGCGAAATTTCCGTCAAAAGGTCGTATGGCAAATTGAGCGTAATGCCATCGCAATCGCGAGTGGCGTCAAAGACCATTTCACCTGTGACAACGCGCTCGCCAATGCGGAAATGCTCGATGGAACCGCCTAAAGTTGGAGCTGGAGCCGCATCCTTAGACTTGACTGGATTCTTCACCCTTTCAGGGTTCAGAATGACATCGCCAGCATTCGTCATCCTGAGCGCAGCGAAGGATCCAGTGCGGAACCCGTCAGCATCACTTGTCCAGGTTGTTCCACTCGTGCCGCCATCCAACTGATCCAGCCAATACTTTTCATCGAATTTCAAGAACTGGTCGGTGTGCTCGCGGATGTAATCTTTAAGCGTCTTGATAGAATTGACTTTACCCGCAATTCGCGTGTAGTATTCCACAAGTGCATCTTCGCTCGGAGCAAGCCCGAACTGTCGTTTGCGCGCTTCGAGAGCATGCAGATTTTCAACGACACGGTCGTTGTGCTGCATGAAATCGAAAGGCCTTGCCACCTCGCCCATCACTACCGCTTCGCGCCAGAAAATCTGGGCGCAGTCTTCGGGATTCACGCGAGCGTAATCCACACGATGGCCACGGCTAATCACAAGCCCTCTAAAGCTCACTTCTTCGACCGCTTCTACAAAGCCGCGTTCCTTGTTCCACGTCGGTTCAAACCAACGACGCGTGCAGAACGGTTCTGCCACTTGCAAAATCCATTCCGGCTTGATTTCGGCAGCTTTCGTGAGGAACGTGCGACTCGTTTCGCGCACTTCGGCACTGAAAAGCCATTCCACGCTCTTGGCGTACAAATCGCTACCCGGGAACACATGCGTTTCGCGACCGCTCACCAAGCGGTAGCAGCCGTTTTCAATATCACGGTGCGCAATTCCGCCCAAGAATCCAGAAAGGAGCGCAATGTGCAAATTGTCGCGATGGAACGAATCGAACGGACAAACTTTATTTTCAAACTTCACTTCGAGAATGCGGCTGAACTGTTCGTACAAATCCACCCATTCACGCAAGCGCAAAAAATGCAAACTGTTTTTATCACAGAACTTGCGGAGTTTGTTCCAAGTTTTGCCGTCCCAGTCCGTGCAGAAAGCATTCCACATCGAAACGTAAACGAGGAAATCGCTCTTATGACCGCAGAATTTGCGATGCAGCTGACGGATGCGGGTGCGTTCAGGTTCGTCATTCGGCACCACACGCGGATCCTGGATGCTAAGAGCCGAGCACACGATAAGTGCAGGCTGCAAAACGCCCAAATCGCGAGCTCGCAAAAGCACCGCCGAAAGCGACACGTCCATCGGGAGGCGCGTCATATCGCGGCCAAGCTTGGTCACATGACCGCTAGAATTGTCAGCCGTGAGTGCGCCAAGTTCAAACAACGTCTTGTAAGCGCCACGGAATGCCGAATGCGGAGGCGACTGCAAGAACGGAAAGTTTTCGAGCTCCAGCCCGAGACTGCGCAACTGCAAAACGACATTTGCCAAATTGCTACGGCGAATTTCAGGCTCCGTGAATTCATCGCGCTTTTCAAAATTCTCGGGAGAGTAAAGGCGAATGCACACGCCGGGCTTCACGCGCCCCGCGCGTCCAGTGCGCTGCCGCGCGCTGGCCTTCGAAATTTCTTCGACGGGAAGCCCTTGGATTCTCGCCTGCGCATTGTAGCGCGAGATTCGAGCCATACCCGTATCGACAACGTAAGCAATTCCCGGAATCGTAAGCGATGTTTCAGCAATGTTCGTCGCCAAGACCACTCGCGTCTTGCCCGTGTGCTTGAAAATGCGGCGTTGCTCGTCAGGGCTCATACGCCCGTAAAGCGGGAGCACATCAAAAGATGCGGCATCTAGTTCGTGCGCAAGTTCGCCCGCCAAATCCTGAATGTCGCGTTCCGTCGGCAAAAAGCAAAGCAAGTGGTCGCGATGGCGCGTTTCCAAATCGAGAATCGCATCACGAGCTTCTTCAATCAACCCCGAATCGCCCTTGCCACTGATATCGCGGAGATCCTTCGACTCATTTCCCTTCGACAAGCTCAGGGAACTGAAGGTCGGTGAGCCTGCCGAACCGCCGAAATAATACTCCACATCAACAGGGTACGTGCGGCCTTCAGCCTCCATCACGCAGCTGTTGTCATAAAATTCTTCAAAAAGTTTTGCGTCAAGCGTTGCCGATGCAACAATCAACTTGAAGTCCGGACGACGAGAAAGTACCGTCTTGAAAATGCCAAGCAAGATATCGATGTTCAACGAGCGTTCGTGCGCTTCGTCAATCATGATAGCATTATACTGCCGGAACAAGCGGTCCTTGCGGAACTCCTGCAACAAGATACCGTCCGTCATCACCTTGATGGGGGCTTCATTTGTACCTTGTTCCCAGAAACGAATTTTCGTCGAGACAAGTTCTTCGTCCTTGAGTTCTTCGCGCAAGCGGTCCGCAATGGAAATCGCCGCCAAACGCCGAGGTTCCGTCACACCGATTTTGAACTTGACTGGATCCTTCGACTTCGAACTACACCCAACAAACCACTCTAGCAAAAACTTCGGTAATTGCGTGGATTTGCCGGAACCGGTATCAGCCTTGACGATGATAACTTGATGTTTTTCTAAAAGCTCAAAAAACTCCTCCCGATGTTCAACAACGGGAAGCTCCGGGTACTCAATTTTCAAGTCGGTTAATTGCATTACGAGATAACAATTACTCTTTAATATGCCCGCACTTATCGCAGGTGAGTTTATAGCTGTTATCGGGGTCTACGACCATCACGCCGTCACATTCCGGCACTTCGCACGGGAGTTCGCCCGGCATCACTTCTCTGTAAGTCTTTTTTTCTTCCATAATGCACTGAATATAGAAATTCAAGGCCCTGCTTGCCCACGACAATATTTATTTTTCGGATATGGAAAACGCAAAGACAGTCAAGCAATCTCAAGTCGAAACCCGCGACATCGTTCACCCTTCCGACGTCAACGCCTACAATTTTGTATTCGGCGGACACCTGACATCGCTCCTCGACAAGGCAGCCTGCATTGCCGCCTGCACCCATTCCAGACGCAAAGTCACAACGGTCTCGATCGACAACGTGCGCTTTTTCAAACCCGCGACCGTCGGAACCATTCTCACCATCAAGGCCTCCGTAAACCGCGCCTTCAACACCTCCATGGAAATCGGAGTGAAGGTCTTGGGAATCGACCCGCAAGTATCCTGGCAGCCCGAAGTCATCTGCCACGCTTATATGACATTTGTCGCGATTGATGATAACGGAAGACCGACCCCGATTCCTTCCGTCATCCCCGAAACAGAGGACGAAATCCGCCGCTACGAAGAAGCCGGCATCCGCCGCGATGCTAAGAAAAAACTTTTGGCAGCTCTAGAAAACAAATAAATTCGCTCTCATCCCGGAACAAGTCCGGGATGACAAAAGAATTTTATTCTCTCGTCTAAAAAACACTGGATACACTTGAAAACATTTTCATCAAAAAGGCCCTTTGACGGGGCCTTTGTTGTTTCTAGATTTTTACACATGAAACAGATCGACGTCAAAGACCGTTCGCTCATCAGCCTTTCGTGGCCGCTAATCCTCACGTTTGCCGTGAGCATGATCCAGCCCATGATGGACAGCTGGTTTTTGTCGCGCACTTCCGAAACCGCAGCCGCGGGCGTTGGCGCCATGCTCCCGATTCTCGGGGCTCTTTTCACCGCGCTCCACGCTTTTGCGCAATCCGGCGCAAGCATCGTCTCGCAATACATTGGCGCGAAACAGAACAGCCACGCCAGCAGCACTCAGACGATGGTCCTTTTCGGGAGCATCCTTCTCGGCATCGCGCTCACGCTCATCATTTATCCGCTTTCCGGTAACATTCCGCAATGGATGGGACTCACCGATGAGCCCGCCAAATATGCCACGCAATTTTTAAGCGTTGTTTCATTCGGTTTCGCCTTCCGCGCCTTGCAAACCATTTTGACCGCCCTCATCGCGACACACGGCCTTACCATTTGGAACTTTGTCGGGAACACGCTCACGATTGCCACAAACGCGGCCTTGAATGTCGTGTTCCTCGAAGGACTTTTTGGACTTCCAAAAATGGGCGTTCACGGAGTCGCCCTCGCGACCGCACTTTCCTGGCTCATTTCTTCGGGCATCCTTTGGCTTGTGCTCAAGTTCAAAGTACACCACCACAGCAAAATTCGCGACTGGAAACGCACCCGCGTTCTTTTGCCCGACTGGATTCGCATCGGACTCCCCGCCGCCGCAGAACCCATCAGTTTCCAGCTTTTTCAGGTGTTCATCACCGCGATGGTCGTCTATATCGGCACAACCGCAATGACCGCCCGCGTGTTCGCAGGGAACTTTGCCGCGCTTTCCGTCATTCTCGGAGTCGGCCTCGGCAGCGGAAACCAGATTCTCGTAGCACACCTCGTTGGCGCACATGACTACGTAAAAGCAAACCGCCGCGTGCACCAAACTCTCGCCGTGGGCATCACCAGCGGATTCTTGCTATCCGTCGCAGTTGCGCTCCTCGGCGAACACCTGCTCAGGCTCTACACCGACAACCCCGAAGTCCTCCGCCTCGGCAAAATCTGCCTCTGGTGCGACGTCGCCGTGCAACCCTTCAAAGCCGTGAACTTCATTGTCACCACATCGCTCCGTGCCGCAGGTGATTCCAAATTCCCGGCGCTCGTGGGTAGCGGCATGATGTGGACGCTAGGCCTTGCAACATCGCTTATCCTTGCATTTGTCGTTGGGCTTGGGCTCCCCGGCCTTTGGCTTGGCATGGCTGCCGACGAATTCTACCGCTCGTTCGCTAACATTTGGCGCTGGAAGAGCGGCCGCTGGAAAAGCAAAGCGGTGGTTTAGTAAGCAAAACGTCCGGCATGAAAGCCGGACTATTTAACTAATGAACTTTGTCAATTTACGATTGGCCGAGAGAAGCCTTGATGGCGAGAACATCAGCTTCAGAAAGCTCAGTAAAATCGATAATTTTATCAATAGGTTCATTTTTCAACAGCATTTTTTCTGCAATTTTGTGCGCTTTTAGAATGCCTCCCTGACGCAAGCCGCTATCAACAGCCGCTTTATGAATTGCGTATTCATCCCACTTGGCTTTCTGTGCTTCGTCAATCATCTTCTGTTCCTCTTTCGATAATTTAGCCAATTTTGCCGTCGAAAACAAGAGTTCGAACACCGTGTTCACATACTGCTTAGGCATCTGCGTCATGTTTTTCATGTTCTTGAGAGCGTAAAGTCCCTTGTCAAGCGTCGTTTCTAGTTCGTCCAGAGGCTTGTTGAACTTAGGAAGTTCTACAAACGCAAAATTGAGAGCATCGCTGATGCAAGATCCATTGATTTCGCGAAGCTTTGCCCGACGGATGTAGCGGTCATCGGCAAACACGTTAAATTCCATGAACACAACAGTAACGACAGGGTTCAATTCGTAATTGTACTTTTTGCCACGTTGCCCCTGAGCAATGATTGTCTGCGAGGCGTAATAAATCGAGCGATTGACTATGTTTTCCTGAAAAAGAATCTGAACCTCGATGATGAACCTACGCTGTGCCGAATCGATGCAATGCAAGTCGAAAACGGAAGTCCGATTTTCGTTCGAACCGTCACTGTATTCCTTGTTTCGGGACTGCACATCAACAATCGGAGATGCTATTTCGCCTTCAAGTACGGCGTTCAAAAGCGCAATCAGGCAAACCTTATTTTGCGAATCGGGATTGAAAGCCTTCTTGAAAGTTCTGTCGAGAAGAAGATCAGCGAAGACGCCAGCCCCTTTGAATTCTTCGAAAGTCTTAGCTTCGCCAATCATTTCACCATGGTTATTTTTTATTTCGACCACAATATTATTTTCCATATTTTTCCAGTGTTAAAACACCCGATAATGTCGGGTTCATAGACAGAAAACCGCTCTCCGTCCATTACATTAACACGCTTTTTTGGAACATTTATTTCACTATTTTTTGAATTAAAATGAAATTTTACAATTGACTATACTATATGCAAAAAGTCCGGCATAAAGCCGGACGACTTTCTATTGACTAGCGAGTAATAACAGATATCAGTCCTTGAGACAACGAACTGAGTGCCCTCCGTTCTTACGGCAGCCGTCCAGGCGCGCTTTGTCGTCGTGGTAGCTCAAGCTCATGTAGTACGCATCGTAGCCGTAACCATTGCCCTCCGTAGAACTCCAAAAATACGCGAAGTAGCCCTCGAATTCGCCATACCCATAGCAGTTCCTGCGGCCAGCAGGGAGTGCAGAGAACCCGAAGGGATCCTTGCCGTTACCAATTTTATACCAATTAAACCAACCGGATGTGGACTTAAGCATTGTACCGGCAACCGATGAGTCGCCAACTATAGCAAATAGTGTATTCCAGTCGTCATTGCTTGGCAGATGCCAACCATTGGGACATACGCCCTGAATATTTCCTGACGGCAGAGAGCATGTATAGCCATAGCCACATTCGCTTTCCGACTTACCTACCGCAGCGGCCCACCTGTAAAGCCGACCATACTTTTCACAATACTTGACAGAATCGTTGTAGCAAAAACTAGAGTCCGTTTCATAGTTGAGATTCTCAGCCATCCATACTTGGTCACCAATTCTCACGGTCTTGTATGTCTGACCGTCGCGGGTATCGGTGAGAGTCCCTTCGACAGGACTAGAGACAATTGAAGAACTACTAAGTTTCTTTTTACTGGATGACGATTTCGACTGGTTATAGGATTCAAACCAATGATCGCCATCACATTCGTAATTTTTGAGTTTGTCCTTCACATAAACAACAGCACCGCTTACGGAATCATCGCACTTGTATTCTTCAAGTTCATCCATATCGGCAACTTCATCAGGCAATTCATTGGGAGAAGATCCTTTATCGTCACCACAAGCGACGATGATTACAGCAAGTGACATCAAAAAAAATAATTTTCTCATTCCTACTCCTTTTGTGTAGATAAAATAGAAAATTATGTTGAATAAATTTTTGCAATAGAGAAAAACTATAGAAAGAAACACGAAATAGGAGATTCCCGCTCAGAGGCGGGAATGACATTGCAAAGACAAGATGTCACTGGATCCTTCACAATTGCTCAGGATGACGCGTTCGTGTCAGGATAACGCTCTAATTAGAGATTGCTTCGTTGTTTCACGCCTCGCAATGACGACTCTCTCGTCTTTCGTCTTTCGTCTCTCGTCTAATCCATCCCCCAAAAATTTCTACATTTGGCGCATGCCGTTCTACTCCGACGAAATCATCCAAGAACTCAAAAACCAGGCGGATATCGCGCTGGTCATTCAGCAGTTCTTGCCGCTCAAAAAAAGCGGGGTCAACAAATACGTCGGCGTGTGCCCTTTCCACGATGACCACTCCCCATCCATGTCGGTAAATTCCACGCTGGGCATTTACAAGTGCTTTGCATGCGGTGCGGGTGGAGATGTTTTCAAATTCATCCAGGAACACGAAAAATTGGACTTCAAGGGCGCTGTAGAATGGGTCGCCAACTTTGTAGGTTTTGCACTTCCGAACCTCGGCAACAACGTCAATACCGAAGTGCTCGAAGAACGCACGATGGTCCGCAAGTTGAACGAGCTTGCCTGCGAATGGTTCGAGCAACAGCTCACGTTAAGCCCCAAAGCGTTGGAGTATTTGAACAAGCGTCATGTCTCGCCTGAGACTCGCAAGCAATTCCACATCGGCTACGCCCCGACAGGGCGAGAAGGCTTAATCGGCTACGCCGCCCGCAACGGTTTTTCGCCTCGCGACTGCGTCAAGGCAGGACTTGCCGTCGAAAAAGAAAACGGCGGTATCGCAGACAAGTTCCGCGATCGCTTGATGATTGCCATCCAGAACCTCTCGGGTGTCGTTGTCGCATTTGGCGGTCGAGACTTGAGCGACCCCGCATCGCACAACGGAATAAAGCTTGCCAAGTACATGAACAGCCCGGAAACGGCGCTTTACAGCAAGCGCGATATTCTATTCGGTTTAAACCACAGCCGAAACGCCATCATGAAGGAGAATGCGGTCATTATCGTCGAAGGATATTTTGACCTCATCAGCCTTTACCAAAGCGGAGTGCAGAACGTCGTAGCCGCATCGGGTACGGCACTCACCGAGAATCACGCCAGCATTCTCGCCCGCTACGCAAAGACCGCTTATCTTGTATTTGACGGGGATGCCGCCGGGCAAAATGCTACGCGCCGCAGTCTCGAAATTGTGCTCCCCAAGGGCCTTTCGCCAAAAGTCTTTGCGCTTTCGCGACCAGACGGCACCAAGATCGACCCGGACAACTTCGTGAACGAACAAGGCCCGGACGCTTTCAGAAGAGCGCTCCGCACTGCCGAAGACTGGCTCAGCTATCTCGGGCGCACCATGCCGAACAACAGCCCCGAAGATCGAGCCGCGTTCATCACGCAAGCAAAGACGCTTATCAAGAGCATCGAGAATCCGGAACTGCGCAATCAATATTTGAAGCTCGTTTCCGAGCGTTACAGCACCACGCGTTCGCTCGCAGGCATCAAGGTCGCACACCCGAAACGCGAAAAAACGCAGGCAACAGCCGAACAACCCGCAGCACCGCAAGTAAGCGTTCCGTGGGAACTGCTCTCGCCGATTGAAGTGCGTTTTGCGAATTTGTTATTCCGCAATCCCACGCTTCTCGACCGCGCCGCAGAATATTTCGACATGGACTTTGCCGCCAGCGGAATCCAAATTTTTGATTCTCCGCTCATCGATGAATTTATCCAGTCCATTCTCGCGCAGTACGCTGAAACGGGCGCGTTCTCGCCAAGAGTCTTGTACGAATCGCTTTCGCCGCAGTTGCAGCTTTTCTTGGAGCAACTCCCCGACGAGACATGGAAAACGCCGAACGAGATTTTGGAATTTTACGACACGCTTGCCGTGCTCACACTCAATCTGTGCGACCGCTACAAAAAGCTCATTCCGCTTGATTCCGAAGCGGGCATGCGTCTCCGTATGCAGTTGAACAAGTTCACACAAGGCATTCAAATTGTCGCCAAGAAGCGCAAGATTTCGGCCATTACGCCGGATGTTTTCGCCGAGCAGATTATCCAGAGCAAAACACCGCTCATCGAGCTTTACACAGAAATTAACGAGCTAGCAATGAACGGAGGGAACGCCGCGCAGTTCAACAATGCGCAGTTCTCGCAGCAGGTCCCCGCGCAATCCACTACCGCGCAGTTCAACAACACGCAGTTTGCAATCCCGCAAGCCACGACCGCAGCACAGCCAAGTTCGCCGCAGTACGCAGCACCCGCCACGCAGCCCCCGGTGCAACCAAACGAAATGCCCCCGGAGATGGAAGCCCCGCCTCCATTCGAAAGCGATGAGCAATTTGCATCAAGCGAACCTCCCGAAGAAGCTCCATACGACCCGAACGAAGAACCTTACGTCCCTGATGACGAGCCTTACGTTCCAGACGATGACTTTGGAGCTATGGACGATTTCGGCTAAGCCCAACAAGATTTTAAAATTAAAGAGGAAATATGTTATCCATCAAGAACCTTAAAGCAAGTATCGAAGACGGCACCCAAATCCTGAAAGGGATCAATCTCGAGGTCAAGCCGGGAGAAGTCCACGCCATCATGGGCCCGAACGGCTCCGGCAAAAGCACGCTCTCCAAAGTGATTGCAGGCCACCCCGCCTACCATGTCGATGGCGGCTCCGTAGAACTCGACGGCAAGAACTTGCTCGAAATGGAAATCAACGAACGCGCCAACTCCGGTCTCTTCATCAGCACGCAGTACCCGACCGAAATCCCGGGCGTGAACAACGTGGAATTCTTGAAGATGGCGCTCAACAGCAAGCGAGCCTTCCTCGGCCAGCCCGAAATGAGCGACGAAGATTTCAAGAAGCTCTGCGAAGAAAAGATGAACTTGCTCGAAATGGACGAACGTTATCGTGAACGCGGCGTGAACGACGGCATGAGCGGTGGCGAAAAGAAGCGCAACGAAATCCTCCAGATGGCGATTCTCGACCCGAAGGTGAGCTTCCTCGACGAAACGGACTCCGGTCTCGACATTGACGCCCTCCGCATCGTGGCAAACGGCATCAATCACATCATGTCGCCCGAAAAGGCCGTGATTCTCGTGACGCATTACCAGCGCTTGCTGGACTACATCAAACCCACTTACGTTCACGTGCTCCGTCACGGCAAAATCATCTTGAGCGGAGGCCCGGAACTCGCCCTCAAGCTCGAAGATCAAGGCTACGACTGGATCGAAGAAGCCAAGTAACCGCGAGGACGCATAATGAACGCTGAATTTATAC
This sequence comes from Fibrobacter sp. UWB3, assembly GCF_002210405.1. NCBI lineage: Bacteria > Pseudomonadati > Fibrobacterota > Fibrobacteria > Fibrobacterales > Fibrobacteraceae > Fibrobacter > Fibrobacter sp. UWB3. The sequence goes on along the minus strand of NZ_MWQJ01000003.1, from coordinate 224,994 downwards.
AGAACTTGCCCACCGCGGAACAGGCGATAGCACGCCTCCGCGAACTCGGCATGCCTCGCCGCAATAACGAACTTTGGTCGTTCTTCCCGGTTGCCAAAATCCCAACACCGGAATTCATGGGCACGGATTTTGCAGTAGCCCCAACGACTTCCCCGGCAGCAGCCCCGGCCAACCAAGAAACCGACTTTGCGGCCCTCCTCCCGATTGCAAACAACGCCCGCCCGATGGTTCGCGAAATCGTGGCAGGTGCCGCCGAAATGGCGATGCTCAAGTGCAACAACGACTTCGGTCACACCGTCCTTGACATAGGCAAAGGCGCCAAGGTGAGCCTCGAAATTCTCGACAACAAGGTCGCTCACGATATCGCTGCAGAACGCTTTGACATCAACGTTGGCGAAGATGCCGACGTCGAAATCTTCTTTGCCAACCCAGCTTGCGATTTGCCGCTCCGCTTTAGGCATTTCAACATCAACCAGGCCGCAGGCGCCAACGTCCGCTTTTCCAGCATCTGCAAGGACACAGCGATTGGCCGCGTCAGCGTCGAATGCCACCTCAAGGGCGAAGGCGCCAACTTTGATTACCGCAGCCTCCACGTTCTCGAAGGCGAAGCCTCGCAGCACAGCCGCCTCACGATTTACCACGAAGCCCCGCGCACCACAAGCACACAGCTTGCCCGCAACTTGCTTTCTGGTTCTGCACGCGTGAGCTACGACGGAAGTGTCATCGTCGGTTACGACTGCACAGGCGTCAACTCCAGCCAGCTCGTGAATACAATCCTCTTGAGCGAAGATGCGAGTGTCTCCGTGAAGCCCGTCCTCAAGATTTATCACGATGATGTGGAATGCACGCACGGCAACACCGTCGGCGAACTCGATGCAGAACAGATGTTCTACCTCGTGAGCCGCGGCATCCCCAAAAAGGCAGCCCAGGAAATGCTCATGCGCTCCTTTGCACAAGAGACGTTCCTCCCGCTCCCCGACAGTCCCGCGAAAAAGCGACTTATGAGCAGTCTTTAGACGAGAGGGAGATTCCCGCTCCCCGGAACAAGTCCGGGGCAAGCTCAAGCGGGAATGACAAAGGAGCCGAACGATGCAGAAACATGCTTGCATGTTTCTATATCCGAGGCGAACAAGTCAGGCCACGAAGTGGAATGACAAAACGATAAAAAAGGCGGCTTCGGTCGCCTTCTTTTGTATAGACTTTTCCAGCCAAAGAAATATAAAATTTTATGACGAAAATATTACAAGCTAACAAAAATAATTTATATTTACACGCAAAATTAAAATAGGAGTACACATGCACGCTTTCAAAATCGGTACAGTTCTTACCATTTTTCTAAGCTTTAGCCTTACATCTTGCTGGCTTACCAAAGGCAGTTCTAGTTCTGGCAAATGCAATTTTACAGAATCAGACAATGAATGGGTTTATCACACATCTAGTCATTACGACGACGGTTCCTACGAAGCCGATGTCAAAGTCACGGTAACGGATACTGGAGCCGTAGAACATTACATTTCGATTAAACGTGGCATGTCAGCTTATACAGGGTGCGATGGCATCATGCTAAATGCGATGGGTACTGAAGAAAATCCCAGAACTACAACTAACGATAAGTTCACAAGCACATCTTACTGCAAAAATAGTGAATACCATGCAGTATCTGATTATTACTACAGTTTCAAAGCCGAAGATAGCAAATACAAATCTCGCAAGCAATTGTTCGATAGCCACATGGAATCTTGCAAAAACGCCGGTAGATCTCACAGTCTTTTTTTGTAGCATTCGCAAGCAAATTTCGTTATAACAAAAAAATCCGCCGGACGTATCCGACGGATTTTTCCATTGCTGTGAGAACTCTCATTACCTTTCATTCCCGAAAGCGGCTTCAGCCGCGAATGAACTCAACAGCAATGGACCACACACCCCAAACATCCCAAACACCCTAATTTTTCCCTTCTTCCTTTTGTACCAGTGGGCTACCACCGGCACATTTATAAATGTATACGAGAAATCAAGGGCGCGCTAAAAATATTTTCAAAAGCAACATCCAAACAAGAAAGTTCCAAGTCGGAATATTTCTCAAGGGGGGGGGGCGCGGTGGCAGATATAAAAAAAAATCCCGCGAAAGCGGGAAATTTAAAGGTTTTACATGATGTTCACAAGGAACAATAGAGCGGAGCCGCTAAAGGCAACCACAAAATTTACGACGAATTCCTCAAAAGCAGTCCGCTTCGGGTCTTCGTCTGTGTATTGATTTTCTTCCCAGTATCCCATTCTCATCTCGTAAACCGTAGGATTCTCCTACGAAGCTTAATTTAACTTTTTTTTTCAAAAATCAAAAGACTTTTTTAAAAAATTATTTACGATATTTCAGAAAATTTGAGCAAAGTCACCTAATAAATCCGTACAAAGTTTACGTATTTCGTACGGACTTATTACTTGCGATCTTCAATCTTCTTGATGGGTTCGTCCATCATGCGTTCGGCAATGACTTCCGGAGTTTCTTCAGCCACGGCGGCGTTCGATTCTTCCGGCATCCACGGCTTGTCGAGGCTCTTTTCCCAAGACACGGTCGGAGCCTTCTGTTCTTCCTTGGAGGCATCCACAATCGGGAGGCCAAGGAGTTCGCGGGCGCGGTTGAGGGCGGCATCAATGTTACCGAGAGCGTTTTCTTCGCCAAGCTGGGCAAGCACACCGGCACGGGTCAAAGCCACCACCGGCTGGGCATGCACGCCACTCAAGAGGAGCTGCGTACCTTCGCTCTTGCAACGCTTGAGCAAGTCTTCAATCATGTTGATACCGGCAGCGTCAATGCTAGAGACGCTACGCATGCGCAAAATCAAGATCTTCGGCTTTTCGGAAATGCGGTTCATCGTTTCCTTGAACTTGTCCACAGCACCAAAGAAGAGGGAACCGGCAAGTTCGTACACAAGCACGCCCTTCGGCACCTGGCGGCCGAGAGTATTGCGGGCTGCTTCGTCATCGTCATCCTTCAAGGCAGAAGAAACCGCTTCGACTTCGGCGACATCGCTCATACGCTTGATGAAGAGCACGGCAGCAAGGAGCACGCCCACTTCGATAGCGACCGTAAGGTCGATAATCACCGTGAGGAAGAATGCCACAAGCATCACCGTCACGTCGCTCTTCGGAGCCTTGAACATCTTGATTACGCTACGGTAACCGCACATATTGAAAGCGACCTGGAAAAGCACTGCAGCAAGGGCTGCCATCGGGATCATTTCAGCATACTTGCCAAGCACGAGCATAATGAGCAAAAGAACGACAGCGTGAACAAGGCCAGAAATCGGGCTCACGGCACCGTTACGGATGTTCGTTGCGGTACGGGCAATAGCACCCGTTGCCGGGATACCGCCAAAAATCGGGCTCAAGATATTTGCGACACCCTGACCGAAAAGTTCCGTATTAGAGCGGTGCTTTGTACTCGTCATACCGTCAGCCACCACTGCAGAAAGGAGCGATTCGATAGCGCCGAGCATAGCAATCGTAAGTGCCGGCTGGAACACCTTTTGCATCATTTCGAGGCTGATATTCGGGAGGTGCGGCACCGGGAATCCGCTCGGAATGTGGTTCTTCATGCCAATCGTCACCACGCCGTGACCGTTCACCGGATCATCCCAGCCGAGGACCTTTACCATCACCGTCGCCACAATAATCGCAATGAGGGAACCCGGAACCTTCGTGGTAATCTTCGGCCACAAGATGCAAACCGCGAGAGCGACAACGCCCACAATCACGGAATAGACATTCATGGAACCGAAAGAAGAAACGTAAAGCTTGATTTTGCCCACGGCATCAGCCGGGTCAGCGCCTGCAAAAGTAAGACCGAAGAAGTTCGGCACCTGGCCAAGAGCAATGATAATAGCGATACCCGCCGTAAAGCCCACCGTCACCGGATACGGGATGAACTTGATAATCGCACCAAACTTAGCAAGACCGAAAATGACGAGGAAAATACCGGCCAAGAGCGTTGCCGAAGCAAGGCCATCATAACCGTACTGGCTTACAATGCCATAGACAATCACGATGAATGCGCCCGTCGGGCCGCCAATCTGGAAACGGGAACCGCCCAACAGCGAGATGATGAAGCCAGCGATAATGGCGGTGTAAAGGCCCTGTTCCGGACCCACGCCAGAAGCGATAGCAAAAGCAATCGCCAAGGGGAGAGCCAAAATGCCGACAATCAAGCCCGACATCAAGTCGCTAGTGAAATCCTTGCGAGTGTAGCCGCGCTTGAGGCTACGAACGATTTCCGGGGTGATTGTCGAAACGACGCCTGTCAAATACTGCTTGACGGATTCCTTGGCGTGAATATCAGACATTGAAGGTCTCCATATTAAATTCGAGACCCAAATTTAGGAATTTACCCCAATTTCGTTAAGGGGGGTAAGATTTTTTTATAAAATATATTTTACAGCAGTCCTTTCTTTGCAGAGCGCATGAGGTTCTTGACTTGCTTTTTGTCCATCGCAGGCACGTTTGCATCTTCGAAGCGCTTGGAGCGCGGGGCACAATCTTCGCAGAGGTGCTTGACCACGGTCCCAAAACTTGCGGCACCGTCGGACATGGACATTTCACGGGTGCGGTAAGAGCGCAGCAAGGCTTCCTTGTGGCACTTGTCGCAAATGCCCATCTTGGGGGCGGCAGGTTCGCGGGGAGAATTGCGTTTCTGCTTGTCCTTTTCGGAATCAATGGAGAAAGCACGGCTCATAGCCGCATTTTTACTAGCAAAACGATTGTCAAAAAGACCCATAATTACATCTCCTTTAAATCTTCTACAAGTTTATCCTGCAAATATAACGCTAAAAGCATGCAGCAAAGCGACGTGGCAGAGCCGTCTTCCATAAAGAGGGAGCGCCCGAATTTGCCGCGTTCCATCTGTTTTTCCTTGAACGTCTCGGCAAATTCAGCAAAATCGAGGAGTGTTACGCGCGGGGCGTTCGCCGCACAGACTTCGCGAATCATAGTATTTAAATATTCCACCTCGCTTACCGCAATCGGGAACATTTCCGGGGGAATCGTGAGCAAAAAAAGTCGCGACTGCGTCTTGTTCACGAGTTCGTTCACGAGCGTTTCGTAAAGCGAGGCTATTGAGGCGCCATCGGTACCACCGTGGTTCAGTTCACGCAGCCCAAGCCCCATGATAATGCGGCCGGCATTTTTACCAATGACATCGGAAGAAAGACGCGCTTTGATTTGCGATAACGAGACCGCAACAGGCACATTTACGGAAAACTGTATAGGTCGGCTAGGTTCCCGGCACAGCACGGCTTCCACAAAACGGTTTGCTGCTTCGCCCTTTGGCCCAAATAATTCATCGCCTATAACTAATACTCTGTTTTCCACATAAACAATCTATACTTTAGAATCCGATTTGACCACAGAGATTTCCCAATAATTGCCTTTTTTTTCGCGTGAAAGCACTTTATGGCCGTCGGCAATGAGCGATCCGGGCACATTTTCGATCGGGGAACCCTCATCGAGCCAGATTTTGAGCGTTCGGCCTGCCGGATAACCGGACATGACGATTCGCGAACGGACGGAATTGAGGGGGCATTTTACGCCACGGAGGTCCAAAAGGGAGGGAATTTCGCCCTGGAGGGCGGCTGGCAACGGCAAAATTTTCGCTTTTTCACAGAAATCGGCGATTTCGTCGGTGTATTTTTCGGGATTTTCAGCCCATTCCCCCACCGGGAACTCCGAAAGACCACAACATACTATTTTAGATAATGCCTCTTCAGGGGTCAAAAGCGCAGAAGTTCCACGGCGGATCCATTCCACGCATGCATACATTAATAATTTACGTAAAGATTCTGTAAAACCTGCGGTTTCGCGGTTCGCTTCAATCCAGCGAGCGATTGGAGATGTTAAATTTTTCTTGCGTTCATCTGCCATTTTTTGCATATTTCGCCATTGTAAAAAAGTCTAATCATACCTATGTAAAAATACACATTCCAAAGCAAAAAATGGGCCAAAATTCCTGAAAAATGTAGCAAAGGTCACATTGCGTTTCTATATTTGGCCCCAAGCATTCAATAAATGCAAAGGTTACAGTAGAATGAGTACTATACTACTATACGCAATGTTCGTCGTCTACGTTATCGCAGGCGTGGGATTGGTGATTTACGGGTTCAGTTGCTACTACAGCATCTACCTGTTCCTCAAGAACAGCCGCAAGACGCGACTTTCAGACCGCAAAGCGATCTTGAAGTACTACCGCGAACATTCGCTCGCAGACCTCCCGCAGGTCACGACCCAGCTCCCGGTTTTTAACGAAGCCAACTGCGTTGAACGTCTCCTCGAAGCCGTCTGCGCCATCGACTACCCCAAGGACAAGCACGAAATCCAGGTCTTGGACGACTCCACGGACGAGTGCTACGAAGTCACCAAGAAGAAAGTTGCTGAACTCGCCGCCCGCGGTTACGACATCAAGCTCATCCACCGCACGAACCGCAAGGACTTCAAGGCTGGCGCTCTCAAGGAAGGCATGGCAGTCGCAAAGGGTGAATTCCTCGCCATCTTCGATGCCGACTTCGTTCCTGAAAAAGACTTCCTCCTGAAGACCGTACCGTACTTGGTCATGGATCCGCAGGTCGGCCTTGTCCAAGGTCGCTGGGGTCACTTGAACCGCACCGAATCCGGTCTTACGCTCGCCCAGTCTATCGGTATCGACGGCCACTTCGTGGTGGAACAGTCCGCACGTAGCTGGGGCAAGCTGTTTATGAACTTCAACGGTACCGCCGGAGTCTGGCGCAAGGACGCTATTTACGGTGGTGGCGGCTGGGAAGGCGATACGCTCACCGAAGACATGGACCTTTCTTACCGTTCCCAGCTTGCTGGTTGGAAGATGAAGTTTGTGTTCGACGTGATTGTTCCGGCTGAACTCCCGAACGACATCAACGCTTTCAAGGCTCAGCAGTTCCGTTGGGCAAAGGGTTCCATCCAGACCGCTATCAAGATTTTGCCGAAGGTTTTGCGCTCCAAGGTTCCGCTCCGCGTGAAGATTGGCGCCATCCTCCACACGACGCACTATTCGATCCACCCCTGCATGTTGTTCACCGCACTCTGCGCTTGGCCGTTGCTCGCGTTCTTTGAACCGGTCGGACACCTCCCCACTTGGGCATACACGGTTGGTTTCGCATTCATCTTCCTCGCCGCAATCGCTCCTTCTGTTCTTTACTTTGTTGCCCAGCGTTGCTCCGGCTACACCGGTTGGAAGATCCGCTTGCTCTCGCTCCCCATCTTGATGGCGCTCGGCGTTGGCATCGCAGTCAGCAACTCCCGCGCAGTGTTCGCCGCAGTTCTCGGTACAAAGGGCAGCTTCGTCCGTACCCCGAAGAGCGGTGGTGCAAAGAAGAAGGCCAAGAGCCATTACGCACAAAAGTTCCCGTGGATGGCACTTATCGAACTCCTCGTCGGCGTCTACTGCATTTTCGGTTTGCTCGAATACATCAACGCCAGCAAGTACATCATTGGACCGTTCCTCGCCCTTTATGCAATCGGATTCCTCTCGGTGAGCGTGCTTAGCTTTATGCATTACATCAGCAACATCTTCGAAGTTCGCAAGGCCATTAAGTGCTCTGAATGCGTCGAAGAACAGGCTACGAACTAAGTTATAGCTCAGCAAGATGCGGCGAGATTCGCCAAACGCAATTCAAGAAGCTCCGCAAGCGCGGGGCTTTTTTTGTTGCTCGAGAATGCTGCGGACGCAAGACAAGAGTCGCGCCATTCGCAGTCATGCCGAGCATGCATGGCAAGAGTCGCGCCATTCGCAGTCATGCCGAGTTCAAAGAACGAGGCATCCAGTTATTTCTAGTAGCGCAATCGGATGGATTCGCGGAAAGTCGGAAATTCGCGAGATTCGCCCGAGGTAGTGTCGCAAGGCGGGAGACCACGCACAAAGCGGGTGCGGCAACGGAGTTCTTGAGCTTTCCCGGTCGCAAAGTGGACATAGTTGTCCGAAGTTGCAACAACGCCATGATGGAACATCGAATAGACGTTCAACGAGACGGTTGTAAGGATCGCGGCAACCGTTATGGCGATAAGCATTTCCAAGAGAGTAAAGCCGTGTCGAGAAGATTTAGGCAGAGCTAGATTCATTCGCAAAGAAAAACGCCTCCGATTCTCACCGACAACGCACGAGGCGTTTGAGAGAATAATGTTCACTCGCAACAACAGCCCACGCCAAATGCGGACTGCCAGGAACACGAGTTAAGCGAACAGAGACCACCAACGAATCTGGAGAACGCTCGCCAGTCAGAGAGTCCGCACAATTCGGGCGACTCGCAATCAACGATTCCATTGTACCCAGTACGTCGTAAAATTTTTCCAAGCGCATCCGCTCGTCAGCCACTTCGCGATTGAAGAAGTTCCAACCGCCAAGGAGCGCCGTTGTTCCAACGAGAAAAATTGCGAGCGCCACGCAAACTTCGGGCAACGTAAATCCAAGTCTAGAGTTTGCAGCAAGAGCAACACAAGATACCCCGGATACTTCACTTCGTTCAGTATGACGAAAGTGCATCACAAGCGCCTCCGGGAAAATACGAGATTGCGAGTTTCCATGCAAAATGGCAAAAGCACCTGAGTTGAATCGAGAAGCTTTGCCGAAGAATCTCGCTCAACAGTTCCAGACGGCGCAATCGCCAAGCCTTCAAACACAGACTTTTCAAGGAGCGACAAGCGGTTCTCGCGATAGCCTACCGCAAGTGCCACGCTCGGAAATTTCATTTGTGCACGGTCAGAAATTTCAATATTCTGTTTCGAGAGGAGCGCCCCCGCAAGCGAAACATTTCCCGAGACAGTCACGCTAGCAAGTCCAAAGATTTCAGCAAAGTCCGCGGTCACATTTCCTTGAACGCTCACAGAACCGGTTGCATAAATTCGAAGTGTATCAAAGTGGACGTTACCGCGAATCTTGACATCGCCCTCGACATTTGCCATAAAAGAACGAACTGAAAAATCACCGAGGTCGAGCGTCAAATCGCCAGCGCTCACATTTATCGCCATCGCGCGTTCTGCAGAGAGTCCATCCGAAGAATCCAGCTTAAAAAAGCGACGATTCCCCGACAAGTTTTTCAAGCCATCCGAATGCAAAATGCGTTCATGCAAATTCTGCTCCAGCACCACGGCGCAACGCGCCCATTCCGAAGTCGAGAATCGCCCGTATTCACTCCCCAGCACAAACTGGAATTTATCGAGAACACGCCATTCGGTCCATGGCCCAAGAATCCGGGATTCAACAATCGGAAGCTCCGCAAAATAGCCATCCGGAAACCCATTCAGTTTCGCGAGCACCGCAGATTCCGCGAAATACATTTCCTGAGTTTCTTTTGCAACAAGCGATACATTTCGGCGGAGCGCCCCCGGCATTTTAAGCATCGCAGTCACGAGAATCGAAAGCACAAGTAACAAGCCCAACACAAGCGGAAGAACGTTACCGCATTTTGAGCGCATAACGAACCTCCTTACGACCACAACGCATCACGACATCGTTCATTCCAATTTGCTTCACGCGGTATCGAGAAAGCGAATCACCGACTGAGAGCGTTTTCGTTTCACCTGCGGATGTTTTCACAAGCGCCACTCGCCCGCCCACAATTCCAAGCAAACTGAATTCCGACGAATCACAGGTTCCTCGTGAAGTTCGCCAACTTCTAGATGCGACACCGTCCACAAAACCCGCACGTCCGAGAGTCCATTTTGCAGGGAGCAAATCGCGATGCCCTTCCGCCCACGCAAGCATTTCTAAATCGCGAGCGGCGGGCTGACTTAATTCAACAGGCGCAGCATCAACAAACGAATTACGCGACTCACCATCAATAATTTTTGCACAAAGAGCATCCGTCAAATCATCACAAATTGCAAAAACAGCCACACACAAAATAAGAACCGCCACAGCACACACAGTCCACCGTTGCCGTTCGCAAGGTTTCATTGAATCGCACGCGTCTAAATCCTTGCCACACCAAAACGGATCACGAGCGGAAACTTGAAAGAGCTCATTCATATGCGGCGATTCCTCGACAGTCCCAACTTTCTCACAGCAAACAACAAACTCCCCTACGCCATTCATTTTTGCAAACAGTTCATCGGCTTTCAAGAATTCCTTAAAGCGCGCTACACGTTCCCGACAAGCGTCATCAAACGTTTCTCCGTAGCCGTATTCTTCTGACCAATGGCATAAACGACCTTCCATAAAAACGAGGATGTACACGCAATGTTCGCAAAGTGCGACAAACAACAAATTTCCATTATTCGCAACCTCCGCGCAGTCATTATTGAGCTCAGCACATTCGCCGCCACACTCCGCGCACGCTTCATCACACTTCAAGCAATTCTCACCATCCCATTCGCCTCGCAATATTTTGTCAGCAATTGCATACAACGCAATTTGTTTTGGCAAGCAACGGTCAAACGTTTTTCGGTAATTTTCCAAAGGTTCTTCCGCTACAGCCACGAGATAGCGATGCTTGCGTCCATCCGACGCATTGAACGAAACTAGCGGCCAAAAGAAAACCGCGCACTCGCCATCTGCAAAACCGGCATTAAATACATCTCTAAAATCTTCGTTAAATCGCTTGCGCAATTCCGTTTCCGTGAGAGTTCCGTCAAAAGACGTCGTTACCTCCCACGTCATCATCCGAGCTGCAACTGGCGCGATTCTTTTTTTCCAAAACAAAAATTTACCCTCCATTTTTTTATTTCGTTTACTAGACTTCACTGGATGGGGCTAAAGCCCCAACTCTTTGGCTCGGTTATAAAAATGAGTAAACTCATTTTTGTAACACTCGCCTTCTGAGCTGTCTTCCCCTTTCAGGGTCAGGATGACGAAGAAAAAAAACATTTATCGTTTAACTTCAACTGTTGGCGTAATAAAAATTGCGAGTTCACTTTCGTCCTCTTCTTCAGAGGTGTAACTGAACAGACGCCCCAGCAAAGGAATACTCCCCAAGAACGGCACCGCCTGCCGCACCTCCGTCTTGTTCTTGCGAATGAGCCCGCCCAAGCACAAAGTTTCACCATCACGCAACACCACCGTTGTCTTCATGTTTCGGGAACTGATGTCCCGCGGTCCATCGCCAGTGCTCCTACCCGCCGTCTTGATTTCCGGCGACACAGACAACGTTATCAAACCATCTTGCGTCATCGTGGGCGTGAGTTCCAGCGAAATACCATCGTTAAACGAGCGGTAATCCGTAATCGGATACCCATCCGCAGAAACTTGACTGACAAGATAATAGACCGTATTCGTCACATTGAGTTCCGCCTTATTGCCGTTCAGCGTTGTCACACGCGGGCGCGCAAGAACCTTCGCCTCATTGTTCTCTTCCATCGACGAAAGCTCCAGCTCAAAGCGGTCCGGCAAGATTCCGATTTTTCCGAAAGCCCCCGATTTCGAAATATCCTTGCCCAAGAAATCAAAGAACCCGCGCGCCTGAATATCGCGCTCACCCACATTCCGCGTTGCCCCACTCCGCACACCAATCGCAAAACCACGTCCCTTGCGAAACTCCACAATCACACACGCAAGCGTCACCTGCATTTGGGGCACATCGACCATTTTCAAAAACTCCGCAGCACGCGCAATCGCCCGCGGCGAGCCTCCAAGCACCAGTGAATTCTGCTCGCGATATTCCGAAACATTCAGTTCCGATCCTTTCATAAACTTCGAAAGCTGCGCCATAGCCTTCTCAGGCGACACATGCTTTAGCGGGAATACCTGTACATCGGCAAGCGCTTTCGCCCCTTCTTCCGAGACCCAAAGCGACGACGAATCTAGCCGAAACGTGAACGCACTTCCGCGAAAAAGTGACGCTAAAAGTTCCGGCAACGAAACATCCTTGAACGACATCTGCACTATTTCATTCAAATCGCCATAAACCGCCAAATTGAGCCCCGCTTCTTCAGCAATTGCCTTAAGCACCGATTTGAGCGAAGCCGACTGCAAATCCACCGAATAAAGGTCTCCCGCACGTTCCACAGAAACTTCCGCGCCATCCGGCGAACCGTTCAGAGCTTTCCCGCCGTCCCCCGCTTTTGCACGAGAAACCCGCAAACACCCGCGCTCCCCGCGTACCTTAAACCCGTTAGATTCCATCAGCACGCGAAACGCCATTTCCGGAACCATTCCCCTCAGATTTCCACTCACCACACCATCCACGTCGTAATCCGCAAGCACATTCACGCCCGTGTTCAGCCCAAATTCCTTCACAAACTCGCGCACGTTCATGTTTTGGACATCAACGACTACGCCTGAATCCGTGAGTGCAATCGAACCATTTTGCACGCGCGAACGCCGAATATGGTACACACGCCCCTCCAGCACCACATCTAGCCCATGCGCCGCGCAAAGCGAAGTCAGCCCCTCGAAAAGACTCACCCCCTCCAAGTGAAACGTCACGCGCACATCGCCAACATCATCCGTCAAAATCGACGTTCCATACGCAAGCGAAAGCGTCCGCGCCACCTCCGAGAGCGCGACATCCGCAAAATCAAGCATAACCGCCCCCGGCGAAGTCCGAACAGACTTCGGCTTTTCAACCGAACGCGCTCCCGCCACCGACGAAGACAACAACAATGTCAAAAGGGAAATTCCCAAGATCCTTAGAAGCACACGATTCTCCTAAAATGCGCATGCCCGCTTTTTCAATGCGAACGCTCTTTGGCGCTACAATTGCGGCCCCTGCCCGGGATAATATTAAGGATCTAAGAAATGATATAATAAGTTGCGGAGTCAATGTACAAAATTGCGAACGCAAAAGCAAGGCGGAGGCCTTTAGTCATTGGTCATTAGTTATTGATTTATAATCTAAGAACCATTGACCAAAAACCAACAACCAAATAAATTTTCGGAACTTTTATCCCCACTGAGGCGAATTACCTCGTTTTTTCATGGGTTTTAAGACCAACAAAAAGGACTTTTCGAACAAAAACATCGAAATTTACGCAATTCCGCCACATTTCCAAAATTGGCACGGTTCTTGCTAAATACAGGGTGGAAACAAAAAATCCACCCACAATCATAGGAAAAATCATGAAAACAAAATTCATTGCAATCCTCACAATCTCTACGCTTGCCTTTTTTGCCAATGCATCTGCCAAGAGCGATGCCTCTGACATGAAGAGCGTCAAGGCCGAAATTACCGCTGAAATTTCAGCAGAAGTCCAATCCGAAGTTGTCGACAAGGCAGACTTCAAGAAGATGCGCGAAGAAAGCAAGGAAGCTCGCAAGGGTCTCCTCGACAAGATCAAGCTCGAAAAGGACGAAGCTAAAGTAGAAGCTCCGAAGCCGCCGAAGCCGGAAATCGAACCGCCGACCCCGAAGACGGAAGAAGAACTCCAGGCCGAACGCGAAGCTCACAAGGCTGAACTCGAAGCCAAGAAGGCCGAACGTGAAGCTAAGAAGGCTGAAGAAGAAGCAAAGCGTGCTGAACGTGAAGAAGCTTTGAAAGCTGAACGCGAAGCAAAGAAGGCCGAAATGGAAGCAAAGCGCGCCGAAGAAGAAGCTAAGCGTGCTGAACGCGAAGAAGCCCGCAAGGCCGAACGCGAAGCAAAGAAGGCCGAAATGGAAGCAAAGCGTGCTGAACTCGAAGCACAGCGCGCAGAACGCGAAGAAGCTTTGAAGGCTGAACGCGAAGCTCGCAAGGCTGAAATGGAAGCAAAGCGTGCTGAACTTGAAGCACAGCGCGCAGAACGCGAAGAAGCTTTGAAGGCCGAACGCGAAGCTAAGAAGGCCGAAATGGAAGCAAAGCGTGCTGAACTCGAAGCACAGCGTGCTGAACGCGAAGAAGCATTAAAGGCTGAACGTGAAGCTCGCAAGGCTGAAATGGAAGCTAAAAAGGCTGAACGCGAAGCACAGAAAGCAGAACGCGAAGCTTTGAAGGCTGAAAAAGAAACTGTAAAAGAAGAAAAGACCGTAGCACAGGTTGAATAAGGACTTTCCTCCTAAAAATCTGGGCGACGGGAGCATCCGTCGCCCTCTTTTTTCCGAGTCTTTTCAAGGTTAACGCTATGAAAAACGCAAACAAACTTATTGCACTTTTGACCAGCTCGGTATTCGTGGCGGTTCCGTTTGCACAACCGGAATCCGATATCGCGACACCTGCAGGAAGGTCAGAAATTTCGCAAGACGTTCCTGACCTTGGACAGAAACAGAAAGAAGACTGGCAGCGCTTACGTGAAGAACGCAAGCAAGCACGGCAACAAATTCTCTCGGACATCAAGGCAAATGCCCATGCCGAAATCAAGGATATCCAGCAAGACATCAACTTGCAAAAAACGAGCAACAACGCGCTAAACGAAAACAAGAATATCGCGAAAGAAAATATTATCAACAAAGAAAAAGGGCAAATCGAAAAGAATCGCGACGAATGGGAAAAACAGCACCCAGAAAACCCGCCGTTCGATGTTCCACGTCCAAACGAACACATCCCTTTCCCTAAAGGTCCTAAATTTTAAGACCAAAGATTTGAATTTTACCAACCCACACAAAAGCGACGCCAAATGGCGCCGCTTTTTTTTGATCAATTTTTAGCTTATCACCACGCTGGCGGCGGAGCGTAGAGGAAGTGACCCGCACTGCAAAGGAACACGCAACCATCGATATCGCTAGACTCGCCTTCGTTTTCGCAAGCGGTTCCGATTACAGGGCTTGCCTGGCAACGCAGAGACGGGCGGTCGCAATCGACTTCTTCACCGCATTCGTAATACTTGAAGCGTTCCACCCACTTGTTATTGACGCAGATGTAGTTTTCAATTCTGAAACTATTATTGGATTCCACGATGCGGAGGTCTCTGCTAGATTCGGAGCCATCGCAAGGTTCGCTCAGCCACTTGTCATTGCAGTATCTATCGATGCCATACTTGTTGCAAAGTTCGTATTCGCTATAGCCGCATTCTGGAGCAAGGGCATTACAGACCGGAATTGCGCATCCATCCATTCCCGGTTCGCAATCCTTGACATTCAAAGTCCAGAATCCACGATCACACATAAATTCATTTCCTGTCTCGCAATCAATTGCGATTTCGCCTTGGTTTCCGCCACAAGAACGGCAGCCTTGCACAGTTTCATCGCACTTGATATCAGAGATGTGTAGGCAGGTTTCGTCACCCATGCCGAACTTTTTCCATTTGCCTTTCTCGCACTTGTAATGACCATTAATGGCACCTATGTTAAAGCATGCTTCGCAGTATTCAAGTTCACCTTGGGCGCAACGTTTGTTATCGGCATTTCCATTCACTTGCCAAATTTCTCCGTCGCAATAATACTTCACAGATGTTTCGCAATCGGCAATTTCGCGGATGCCCTTCGGTTGGCAAAGAGTATATCCACAGCCACCCATTCCCGGCTTGCATTCACTTGGCTTGATATTCAGGCAAGCAACCGGCTTCCAATAATTGTCTTTACATTCATAATTCGCTTCCGTCTCGCAGTCAACAGCAGTAAGGCCGTTTTGACCTACGCAGTTTCCCTGCTCCGTCATGCCATCGTAATCCGAAATATGCTTGCAGGTTCTGAAAGACGATTCCGTGCAACAAATAGGTTCATAAGTTTCAACGCCATTACAGCTCGTGGTCCATCGACCATTCGGACACATTTCTGCAGGAGTTTTCCATTCACCGTCTTCACAATAAAGACTTTCGCCAGTAATGCAATCATTGCTTTTTCGTTCCATGTTCAATTCACACGGATGGCAAACGCACTTTTCCCCAGGAGGGCATGGTTCACATACGACATCGCTCACATGCTTGCATGTTTCAAAAACGCTCGAACTCGACACGCGCTCAGAAGATGAACTAGCAACAACAGAACTGGAACTCATCGACTTATCAGAAGAAGAGCTACTTGTGCAATAGTTGGTCACCCCAAATTCACAAAGTTGTTCGACGGTGTAACCACACTCAGGGAGCAATGCGGCACACTGCGAGCTGAGCGGGATATCGGATGAAGAGCTTACAGCAACCTCTGAGCTAGAGGACTGCGGAGCAGGCTGTTCAACTGCCGAGGAAGTCCCACCGTTTCCAGCGTTGAAATCAGGACCGCTGAGAGCATCGTTATCGCATGCAACGACCGCAAAAGAGGTAGCCGCCATAACGGCAAGGCTCATCGCCTTGACATAATGATTCTTTTTCATGATGTTTTCTCCTTAATTTATAAGTTCTTTTTTGATGGTGCAGGCGATCTTTCGCTCACCCATTCATTACCCACCTTAAGAATCGGGCAATTATCAGACAAATCCATATCAATCTTTACATGTTCCGTTTCGGCATGGCTATTGAGTTCGCCACAGTAGTAGAACAGGAACCTAGACACTTCGCTTGAAGACATCGCCTTGCAATCGCCTGCAGAAACATCAAGCACCTTGATGACATTCTCGGTAATTTCTGTTACGACATAGGCGGCAGACAAACCATCGCTATACACATTGAACGTATAAAGTCCACAATTTTCGTCCAAAGTTTCGTTCTTTATCGCACTGATGATTTGTGGATACATCGCAAATGCCATCGGGAAATATTCTTCCAGCGCATCGACATTCTGCTTTACAATTTTGTGCGGCCAAGGAGAATCAAATTCGGGCGTCATCGGCGGATTCGGTTCTTGTGTATGAGCATCATTGTTTTGACCAATTGATGTCGACATAACACCACTGTCAAAAGAGACCGACTTGAGATTGAGCAAATCCAAGTAATAGTCTAGCGTATTCGGCTTTGCTGATCCTTCAACAGGTCTTTCGGAACTACTAGAACCATCTTCTATTTTACCTGGATTCACAGAACTGCTAGAATTATTATTCACATCAACACCTGTAGAAGAACTAGTGGCTCCCGGAAGCGAGCTATCTGAAGATTCTGCATGTGAGCTACTAGATTTTTTGGAGCTGCTGGATACGGCCTTCGAACTGCTGGACGATTTTGCAGTAGAACTCGACGATTTTACAGAACTACTAGATTTTTCGGAGCTACTCGAAACTGCACGCGAGCTGCTAGATTTTTCGACATCCTTAGATTCATTGGAAGAACTAGACAATTCCTCTTCAGAGCTAGAGGAATCCTCATAAGCCATTTCGTTCGTCTCTTCGGACGTACCTGCAATTTTTTCCGAAGAACACCCGACAAAGAAACTCAACGAAAAGATTACCGTGAGCGTTATAAGTTCATACAAACTACACTTCTTCATTTTCGTTCTCCTTCACGTTTTTCGTCAGGGGGAATAATTGCAAATTCAATCGATAAACTTGTTCAATATTCTTTTCTTCGGCGGCGATGGCAATAATCTGGCGACGGCATTCATTCAGTACACATTCGATTTTGTGGAATGACTCGCGCGAAAGCCCCATGGTCACTCCACTAAAATTACGAATTTCCTTGGGGAGTTCAAGCGCCGAAGTCGCAAGTTTGGACATTTGGCGGTGCATATTCCTCATGGCAAGTCGCGTTGCATCCGTTGTGCCCTTGATCGAAGTTTCGGACTGGACAAAATTGTCTTCGTCTTTTTTCAGGAGTCCCGATTTCGTGAGGAAATCGAGGGAATCGCGAACTTCCGCAGCAGAAATTTGCGGATAACACATCTTCGCCATTTCGCCCGGAGTGGCGCCCGGCATAATCGGGGCAAGTTCCCTGACAACCGAGTTGTGCCAAGTATCGTAATACTTGAAGAACTCGCCTTCAATCGTACGGACTTTGTACGTCTTTGCGATGGAAAGCATTTCTTCGTAGGCGGCTTTTTTACTTTCTTCTGTTTCCGCCTGGCCGAACTTGACCATCGCCCTGAAATAATCCATCTCGAAACCAGCAAGTCCCATGGCGGCACCTGTGCGTTCTACACCAATACGGCTCAACTTGCTTTTACCGTCGCAAACAACCTTCATGTACGAGGGAGAACTAAACCCTGCGTTCTTGGAGAATTCTCTCCAAGAGAACGCGGAACAGCGCTTGCGTTCCTCGTAGTAATCACGCATGAACATGCGGAAATCGGTATATTCGACGATCGGTTTCATATTAAAAAATATAAAACCGTAATTTTCAAAAATCAAGTCTTTTTATGCTACAAAATTAAAGATTTTTGCAAAATTTAAGCATTTTTCTAAAAATTTCGCACAAAAATTTTGCATATACTACATCATGTAGCATATAGAGAATCTATTATAGCAACACTTCTTCATCCGTCATTCCCCTAACGGGGCTTGACTGCTGCGGTTATCCAATACGAACGCAAGCGTTCGTGCAGTCTAACCTTGCACGTCTTTCCGAACGAAGTGAGGAATCCAGTTAAGTTTATTTATGCTTTACAAGACTTTACTGGATTGACGGCTACGCCGTCCGAGGCTTCGGCTCAAAAATAAGCCTGCAAGCAGTCTTGCTTTGTTCGCCTCGCACTCGTTTCTTCGGGGTAACCCCCTCAGGATGACAGCGCTGAAGATAACAGGCATCAGGATGACGTAAAAAAGGCATGGCAGCGAAAAAAAGCTTATTCTAGCGCTTGGCGGGCGGCTTCTTCGGCATGGATGATGGTCGTGTCGTACACGGGGAGCACGCTATCCTCTGCGGAGATGAGCATGCCGATTTCCGTGCAACCAAGAATCACGCATTCAGCACCACGTTCTTTCAAACTTTCAATGATACGCTGGTATTCTGCACGCGATGCATCGAGAACCTTACCCAAACAGAGTTCATTGAAAATCACATTGTTCACAATTTCAATATCCGGAGCATCCGGCACAATCACTTCGAGGCCAGCGCTCTTAAGGCGATCCTTGATAAAGTTCTGTGTCATCGTGAATTTAGTGCCGAGCAGTGCGACTTTCGTAAAGCCATCGCGAATAACGCTTGTTGCAGCCGCATCGGCAATGTGCAGAATCGGAATATGAATTTCACGTTCGATTTGCGGTACAAGCTTGTGCATCGTATTCGTTGCAATCACGATAAAGTCCGCCCCCGCACGTTCAAGGCGTTTAGCAGCATCAGCAAGAATCGCCGCATTGCCATCCCAATTGCCAATGGACATATTTGCCTCGAGTTCTGCAAAATCGACACTGTACATCAAGATTTTTGCGCTGTGGAAACCGCCCAATGCGCTGACAATTTCTTTATTCAAAACTTCATAGTACGTGATTGTACTTTCCCAGCTCATGCCGCCAATCAAACCAATCGTCTTCATAAATTTCTCCGTTAACATCCATTAAAGGCTAATATTCATTAGCCAAACACAACGCAATAATAACTAATATTTTTCAAAACGTCAAAAAAAGACAAGACTTTACTGGATGGGGCAAAGCCCCAACTCTTTGGCTCGGTTATGACCATGCAAGCATGGTCGCAACATTGACGCTTTGCGTCTTGCTAAACGGCTCAGCCATGCCCGTGCAAGCACGGTCGCGGCATTCGCCTTGGGACATACTCGCCTTCTGAGTAGTCTTCCGCCTTTGGCGTCAGAATGCCAACGCCGTAAATAATAGGCGTCAGGATGACATTTTACGGAAGGGTAACAACTTCGCGGTCCAAGGACTTAAATACGTCTTTGGATGAAATCACTTTGCCCATGGCTACATCACGGCCATTTTGGGCTAGCAACTTGATGATTTTTAAACGTTCACGCGCAACCTGAATTGCGTCCATAAAAAATCTCCTTCTATCAAAGCTCCCAACAGCCAATTAAAAAATAAAATAAATTAACAAAAACGTCAAACATATTTATGTATATTACGTAATAATAAAGGGGGAAAAATGAATCATTCAAATAACGCATCTGCAATTTTTCCAATAACATTATTTATCATTGCAGCGTTTTTCACAGGTTGCGACGAAGATAGTGTCAGTGCACCAGCGCCAGAACCTGCCCCCGCTGTTTCATATACATCATCCTCCGTATCATATACCAATTTATCGTCATCCGAGACCTCATCTTCCTGCATTTCTTCATCTGAAGTCGCGATATCAGGCTTTTCGTCTTCGAGCGTTATAGAGCAAAACCCCTCATCAAGTACACCATCATTAAGCGCAACATCGTCGAGCGATGCGTTGAAAAAAGTTTCATCCTCCAGCAAGCAACCCCCCGAAACAAAAGTATTGAGCAGTTCTACAGCACCAAGTTCAGCAAGAACAAACTGCATTACCTACACGAATTCCTTTGATCCTGACGCATACAACGAAGATCCCGAATGTGTCATTTTACAGCTCACATCAGGAGTGGTAGACGCGCTTATCAAGCAAGGCTTAGATTCTGCCGCAGCACTTAACTCTGCCAAGCTAAAACTTTATTCCATATTCTCCCTAGACACACTGCTACAACACCGGTCTTTACATTCCACATCTATCGGCTATACATTTTCACATTTAATCCCTCCCGACAACGATTCTTCAAAGACGAGAAGCGATTTCATCGAGAAATTTACGAAAGGCGAGACCTTTGACGAGACATTTATATGTTCCGTCTATGAAAATTTTTCTATCGAGAAATTCCTAAGCATAATCACCCCGACATCAACCTGGGGAGATTACGGAAGATACAGCACCAATTACGCCGTTCAAGAACCGCAATACATTTTAAGAAACTTGTGGAGACATTGCGGACAACTCCCCTATTGCGACTCCACCAATAACGAACTATTCAAGACATACCGTTGCAGTTCGGACAAGGTCAATTGCAAAGACAACGGCAAGGATTTCGTCTGCGCCTACAACAGTTGGAGAACGCCAAACGCAAAGGAATACGAAACACACGACAAGGAATGCACAGCAAACAATACGCGCTTTCCGAGCGATTCGTTCCCAAGCGAGTTCTACATTTGCTACGAAGGGCGGTGGTACCTTTCTAGAGACAATCTCGTCGATAGCCTGCCTCAGGAATACTTTTTCAACGAGAACATCAAATACGATACATTGACCGATCCGAGAGACGGCAAGAAATACAGAACCGTCGTTTTCGAGAACCAAGTCTGGATGGCCGAAAACATCAACTACTACAGCGAAAGCGACTCCCTCATCAAGAATTTCAGCAAATGCGCACAAAAAATCGGTTGCAGATACGGGCGCTTCTACAATGCCGACGCCGCCACCCACGCATGCCCCGAAGGCTGGCACCTGCCAAAAGAAGCGGACGTTTCCAGCTGGGATGAAATGCCCTACGACGAAGCGACCGTTTTCTTGCCAAAACTATTTTCACGCCTGACTGGCGAACGCGGCGCGAAAAATGAATCCGGACTTTCCCTTTTATCCATCAATGCTGTCGATCCGTATGGTTGGGATTATATCGGCGTGACATACGGATACTTTTGGGTAGATTCAAGAAAAGAATTTTACATCGCCACAACGCATGCCAACTTCAGCAATGTTGACCCGCGCGAAAAAGGGCAATTCCTCCCCGTCCGGTGTATAAAGGATTAGGATAAGGACTTGAATTTAGGAATAAGAAAATCGGCTTTTTATCGCCGATTTTCTTTTGTGTAGTCGCAATGAGATAAACCTCTTAGTCTTCCACTTTATTCGAGACTTTCTTGAATATGAGCCGGTGGGTAATAGTCATATAGCTGGCATCCGTCACCGTCTCCATCGTCATCGTAATTCCATCCGTCGCTACTTGCGCCGTATATTTATTTCCAGAAGCATCGGAGTAGGTGAACGTACCATTCTTGCTGTTATAGGAATAGCTAAACGAATCGGTCGAGCCATTACGTGCTATATAGTCTATAGAGCCATCGGAATAGACGTTCATTGACTGGCCAACGCAATAGTCATCTTCAACCTCGCTGTCCACACATTCCTCGGAAGATCCACCCCAAATTTCAGTGCACATTTTCTTGTTCGTAATCTTGTGGATGTAAAGTTCCGTCGTAACAGTCCACTTTCCACGGACATCATTTGGGAATTTACCACCCTTCGCCACGGAAGAAGAAGACTTCACTACAGCCTTACTCGAAGAGCTCCTGCCGTATTTTTTCGAAGAGGAACTTTTCACCTGGCTTTCACGAATTTCCTTTTCATTCAATTTTCCTTCTAGTTTGATATCTTTACCAGGCTTGGCATCTACCGACTGAGTGAATTTTTTCCCGTTTTCATCAACAAAGGAAACAACATGTTCACCACCTTCTTTAAGCACAATCTCGTGATCGCCTTTATCATTGACACCCAAGGCTATAGTCACCTTGCCGGTCTCATTTGAAATAGCAACAGTCATTTTACCATCTTTAAGGGCCGTTTCACCTTTATCTGTAAAGGTCACTGTCGAAGATGCGGCATCAGTCAAAGAACTATTATCATCTAAGATTTTTTTGGTCAAGTTGGAAATAGCTTCCACATCTTCACCCAACATTTCAGAAGCCTTTTTCACATCGTCATAATCTTCGATAAAGACATCTAGGACCTTATCCTTTAATTCGTCCGCAGACATATCCTTACCCTGAGTAATGATAGTATTGATTTTTTCCGCAGTCTCTATTTTACCCATGGCATCCGTAACGGCGTCAGGCAAAGCGGTCTTTAGGATTTCCACTTCAAAGGCCGCGGCCTTTTCTGACAATTCCACTCCAGTTTTTGCCACCGTCTTATTGATAAATTCCGCTTCTTCAGCAAAGGAGCTTTCTGTATTATAGTACATTCTGTTGTATATCTGGAGCGAGGCGTCATCGTAATCCCCGTTATTAAATTTTTTCCACCAGCTCAGATAATCCGTTTCCCCTCTCTTTTGATTAGCATCAAGGCCATCGAAAAGAATTTTCAGTTGATTTTTATCCTTCAGTTCGCCAGCAACCGCCATGGCCTTTTCGCGGGTCGCCTTGCCACACCCTCTTAGGGAACGGAAGAAATCCCTCATGGCGTAGAAAAGGCCCACTTTCTGGAGGGCAGCCGGAGTTTCGCTCATAAAAGCCTGCTTACTGTCTATACGCGACAAGGCAGACTCGTATTCATCAGCCTTTTCACTCATTTTGGTCAACACACCAAAAAACTCCCCAGCTTCGCTACTATCCACATTATCGGTGAACAGTCCCTTGCTAGAAGCCATGAAGGCTATGGGAGCAACCTTGATGTATTCGGTGTAGTAGGCGAATTCGGCCAGGTTTCCCAGATCGCTTTGGGCGTCCTTCGTTTCGAGGTAGCCGACCAGAGAATCCCCACCATTTCCAGAAACACCACCACCGCCGCCACAGGCGTTGAGGGTAGCAATGAAGGCAGCCACAGCTGCAGAGAAAAATATGTTTTTAGTAATATTCATATAAGCAATATATCATAATTTTCAAAAAAGTTTACAATAATTCATTTTTTTCGCATTTGCTCCGTTTGGAGACTATTTTCACACGTTTTTCTTAGTTTACATCATTTTATTTTGCCCTTATGAGCACTATTCAAAATTTTTATATATTTGTTACGGTTTATTGAAACGAAAGCCAGGGAGCCTCAAAACATAGAGACGACCTAATAAAAGAGATTGATTAATGGCAGCTACGAAATATACAGAAGACAGCATCAAATCCCTAGAGTGGCATGAACACATCCGTCTGCGCCCCGGTATGTACATCGGTAAACTTGGCGACGGACAAAGCCCGGACGACGGCATTTATGTGCTCGTCAAGGAAATTATCGACAACTCCATCGACGAATTCGTGATGGGTGCCGGCAAGAAGATTGAAATCAATATTGACGACCATGCAGCACGCGTGCGCGACTACGGGCGCGGCATTCCGCTGGGTAAGGTCATCGACTGCGTGTCGAAGATCAACACGGGTGGTAAGTACGATTCCGAAGCGTTCCAGAAATCCGTCGGCTTGAACGGCGTAGGTACAAAGGCTGTGAACGCTCTTTCTACCAAATTCATTGTCAAAAGCTACCGCGATGGCCGCATGAAGCAGGCCGAATTCTGCCGCGGCGTGCTAGTGCAGGACTATAAGGAATGCGCCACAAACGAAAAGAACGGTACCGAAATTTACTTTGAACCGGATGCCGACATTTTCAAGAATTACCGTTTTCTCCCGGCCTACATGGAAGAAAAGGTCTGGAACTACGCCTACTTGAACAACGGCCTCCAGCTCGTGATGAACGACAAGGTCTACACGAGCCCGAACGGTCTTTTGGACCTCTTGAACAAGCACGTGGACGATTCCATCCGCTACCCGGTCATCCACTTCAAGGGTAAGGATATCGAATGCGCGTTCACGCACGGCAACCAGTACGGCGAACACTACTACAGCTTTGTGAACGGTCAGCATACCACGCAGGGCGGTACCCACCAGCAGGCATTCCGCGAAGGTGTCGTCAAAGGCGCCCGTGATCACTTCAAGAAGGACCTCGATCCGGCCGACGTGCGCAACTGCATCATCGGTGCAATTTCCGTGCGCATCCAGGAACCGGTGTTCGAATCGCAGACCAAGACAAAGCTCGGCTCGACGACGGTCGCTCCGGGTGGCGCCCAGCTGCGCTCCTGGGTCGTGGATTACGTAGCAAGCGAATTCGACAACTTCTTGCACAAGAATCCCGAAACCGAAAAAGCACTCCTCAACCGCATCACGCAGAACGAACGTGAACGCAAGGAAATCGCAGGCATCAAGAAGCTCGCGAACGAACGCGCCAAGAAGGCGAACTTGCACAACCGCAAGCTTCGCGACTGCAAGATCCACCTCACCGACGTCAAAAACGCGCTCAACCGCGAATCGATGATTTTCATTACAGAAGGTGACTCTGCATCCGGCTCTATCACCAAGGCCCGTAACGTGCAGACGCAAGCCGTGTTCAGCTTGCGCGGTAAGCCGCTCAACAGCTTTGGCATGACGAAGAAGGTCGTGTACGAAAACGAAGAATTCAACTTGTTGCAGCATGCCCTCGACATCGAAAACGGTCTCGAGAACTTGCGTTACGACAAAGTGATTATCGCGACCGATGCTGATGTGGACGGTATGCACATTCGCCTTTTGCTCATGACGTTCTTCTTGCAGTTCTTCCCGGAACTCGTGGAACAGAAGCACTTGTACATCTTGCAGACGCCGCTTTTCCGCGTGCGCAACAAGCAGGTGACCAAGTACTGCTACGATGAAGCAGAACGCGACAAGGCCGCCAAGGAAATCGGCAAGACCGGTCTCGAGATTACACGATTCAAAGGTCTTGGCGAAATCAGCCCGGAAGAATTCGGACAGTTCATCAACGAGGACATGCGCCTTGAAACAGTGAGCATTCCGCCCGACGCTTCGCTCGGCAAGATGCTGGAATACTATATGGGCAACAACACGCCTATGCGCCAGGAACACATCGTGCTGAACCTGAGAGCAGAAGCAGTCGAAGAACTGTAAGCGGCATCACTGCGGCCAACCGCAGTCAACGTCATTCTGAGCCCGGTAAGGGCGATATAGAATTGTTAGCAACTTGTTGCTTTACAATTCTTAGGTTCGTAGGAGCAGAATCCAGTCAAATAATTAACTGGATCCTTCGCTACGCTCAGGATGACGAGATGCAGCCTCAGGATGACGAGACGCAGGTCAAAATGACTAGAAACGAAAAAATCCCGCTTGAAGCGGGATTTTTTTCGTTTTTAAAAGGAGATGCCCTCTCAGAGGCGGGCATGACATATGACTTACACTTTGTGGAGTGTCTGCGTCTTGGGACCTTTCACGCCGGCAGGGAGGATCATCATGACTTTTTCCATGCGGGTGCCGTCCATGCGCAGAACGCGGAACGTATAGCCCTGGATCTTGACTTCGGCGCCCGGCGACGGGATGATTCCAAGCGTTGCCTGGATGAGTCCGGAGAGCGTTTCCACGTGGGAATTCTCAGGCGGTTTGAGTTCCACATCGAGTTCGTATTCCAAATCCGAGAGCGTCATCAGCGGGTCGAGAATGTAGCGTCCGTCCTTCAACTTCTGCACGTCCTCGTCTTCGTCCATGTCGTCTTCGTCGCGGATTTCACCGACGATTTCTTCGAGAATATCTTCGAGCGTCACAAGGCCAGCCGTGCCGCCGTATTCGTCCACGACAATCGCGAGCTGGTTACCCGTCTTGCGGAGTTCCGTCAAAAGATCATCAATCTTCTTGTGGTACGGCACGTAGACCGGCGGCATCACGAGCTTCATCAAGTCAAACGGTTCGTCGCGATGTTCCGTGTACCATTCCAAGAAGTCGCGGTTCGAAAGGATACCGACAATGTTGTCGACCGTTTCCTTGTACACCGGCAAACGGGAATGGCGTTCGTTGTTCAACACCTTCACCAAGTCCTCAAGCGACGTGTCCACATCAATCGCGCACATGTCCACACGCGGCGTCATGATTTCGCGCACCGGCGTTTCCACGAAGTCGAAGATATTGAGGATCA
Organism: Fibrobacter sp. UWB3; assembly: GCF_002210405.1. Classification (NCBI taxonomy): domain Bacteria; kingdom Pseudomonadati; phylum Fibrobacterota; class Fibrobacteria; order Fibrobacterales; family Fibrobacteraceae; genus Fibrobacter; species Fibrobacter sp. UWB3. The sequence goes on along the minus strand of NZ_MWQJ01000003.1, from coordinate 198,687 downwards.
TCTGGCGTTCTTCTTTTTCGAGGCCCTCGCCTTCAGAGAGCGAAGCATCCGAAAGGTCCGCCTGCACAGCGTCGCGGCGTTCTTCGGGCAAGAAGCTGAGCTTGGCATCGTAACCGAGAGCGTCCAAAAGCTTGAGGTAAATCGTATGGCAAACGCGGCCCACCGGCACGAACGGCATGCGGATAAGCCTGTACAGCGGCACAAGCACCACAGACAAAGTATCCGGCTTCAAGTTGCCAATCAGGTTCGGGCAGAAGATGGTCACTATATAAATCACGGCACAGGCGCAAAGCATGTACGCCATGATCCCGAGCAGCCAGAAGTCGTGCGTCCACTGCCACGGAGCATTCGAGAACAGATAAAATCCGAACACGCCAATGCCCACGTCCGAGAAGATTCGTCCGATGGAAACGGTTTCGTTGTAGCCTCGGTTTTCGACAATCTTTGCAATCTTCGCTTCGCGGTCCGTGCGGTCGTGGTCTTCACGCTTGGCATAGATGGCGGCAAAGACCGCCTTGATTAAAGTAAACGATGCCGAAACTAAAAGAAAGAAAACGAGAAGAACAATCGCAATGGTGTTCGTATCACCCATTTTCCATGCTCTCCTTGTCCTTGTACGGATCCAGTCCCAAGAACTCGCATTCGCGGGCACGCATCACCTTGCGGTCGGCAGCCTTGATATGGTCGTACCCCGACAGGTGGAGTAGTCCGTGAACAATCACGCGCTTCATCTCGGCAAAAAAGCTATTGCCGTACTGCGGGGCCTGGCGCTTGACCTGGTCCCTGGCGATGTAGATTTCGCCGAGCATCTCTTCTTCGCCCGGGATTTCTTCGTGCCATTCGAACGAAAGCACGTCCGTCACCTTGTCGAGCCCGCGGTAGTTCTTGTTCATCTCGCGAACGAACTCGTCGGTGCAGAGCACGATGTTGACGTTGTTCTCCGTGCCTTCTTCGGCAAGGAGCTTACGGGCCATAGCTTCGAACTTATCCTTCCACGGGAAGGACTCGATATTCCCCTCGCACAGGAAATCGATAGTGTAGTCTTTCTTTTTACTAGCAGGGTCTGGCATTAAATGTTATACCACTTTTTTAAGACGTTGATAATGGCTTCGGCTTGCGCCTTGCCTGTAATCTTGAACTTGCCTTGGGGCTTGAACGTGCCTTGCATCTTGCGGTAACGGCGCAGAGAGACCTTCGGTTCGCTGAACTCGCCCGTTTTCGGGTCACGGTCCTGGTAGAAGAACATCACGGTCGGCCAGGCGCCCTTCGAAAGGACTTCCTTGCTCAATTCCTTGATGACGACTTCGCCGGTTTCTTCGTCAGTGTATTCGACGGTCAAATCTTCGACTTCTGCACTCATTTTTACCTCCAATGAAACACAAGTACGATACAATTATAACATTATTATGGAGAGTGTGGGTGCACCACATCGTGGTGATGATGCTCGCAGCAGCCACCGTGGGTATGGTCGTGGCTCCCGAGAACGCGATGCGGCACTCCGTGGGCAATCAAGTCGACTTCACAACCGTAAGTGCTATGGAGCATTTCTTCGGTCAGGTTAGCCCCTTCGTGGTAATGCACGGAATGGTTCACGCAGACAACGCTCTTCACCTTGTGCGAAAGAGCCATCAGGTCGTGCGTCACGATTACAATCGTCATCGTTTCGCTAAATTCCGCAAGCATGTTGTAAAGCGCTTCAATCCCCGCAACGTCAATATTGTTGGACGGTTCATCCAAAAAGAGAATCTTCGGATTGCAGACAAGAGAACGGGCAATCAACACACGCTGGCGTTCACCGCCACTCAGTTCACCCAGACGACGGTCCAAAAAAGCGCCAATATGCACACGCTCAAGAGCAGCCTTCACTTCATCCGACTTGGGAGAAAGCCCCGCCTTGCCTGTGGCAACGCACTCGCCCACCGTAATCGGGAAATCGATATTCTTGTTCGTGTTCTGCGGCACATAGCCAATAGCCACTTTCTTTGTCGGGACCTTTTCGCCAAAAACGCGCACTGTCCCAGATGTAGGCTTCAAGAGCCCGACCATCAGTCTCATCAGTGTAGACTTGCCACCGCCATTCGGCCCGATAATAGCAACAAAGTCATTTTCGTCAATAGATAAGTTCACGTCCGTAAGCACGGGCGACTTACCATAGCCAAACGAAAGATTTTTGATGTCAATGGCAAACATTACTTTTCACCAGCTGCTTTAAGAGCATCGACAAACGTCTGTATATTAGCGAGGAAATCAGCCGCAAGCGGGTCTGTTTCGACCACAACGGCACCAAGTTCCTTTGCAATCGTTTCTGCAGCGCGCTTGCTAAACTGGGGCTGCACAAAAACAGTCTTTACATCGTTCTTGCGACCAACCTGAATAAGCTTAGCCAAGTCCTTCGGCTTTGGCTCCTTGCCATTCACCTCAATCGAATACTGCGTAAGATTATAATCGTTTGCCAGATACCCATACGACGGGTGGAACACAATAAACGAGCGACGGTTCAAGGGCAGGCCCACAACGGCCCCCACAATCTTACGATCCGCCCTGCGCAAAATTTCCTGCGTACTCATGAATCGATTCGTATAGTACGCGATATGATCCGGATCCAGAGCCTTAAAGGATTCGTAGATATTCAAGGCCAAAAGTTGCAAACGCATCGGAGAAGTCCAAATATGCGGATCAAGTTCATTTTCATCATCATGATGGTGGTGATGATGATCGTCATGCTCCGCCTTCATCCATTTAATATTTCTGGAAATATCAATAACCTTGACATTCTTGTTCGCACCCAAGAAGCGAGGCAACCAGGCCTTGTCCAAGCCAGAGCCATCCGTAAAGTAAGCCTCAGCCAACGAAAAAGCCTTGATCACGGCAGGCTTCGGTTCGTAATTGTGCGGGTCTGCCCCCGGCGGCAAAAGCGTCACCACGTTCACGCGGGCACCGCCAAGCATCTTTAACAGAGTCGCATAAGGCTGCAAAGAAACTGCAACTGTAATTTCTTTTTCGCTGGCAAACAGAACCGCAGCCGGGAGAACAACAAGCAGCAGCAAAAGACGTGCTATACGACGCATTATTTTTTTCCTTCTAAAAAGGCGTTGAAATCAATTTCACTAACATTATTGACAATAAATTCGGGCTTCACGTCGAGATGCTCGACATCCGCCATTTTCGATTCGCCGCACAAGGGCAGCACAAATCGACAGCCGGAACGTTTTGCAAGTTCAAAGTCCGTATAAAGTCGGTCACCCACAAACAAGATTTCTTCGGGACGGTAAAGTTTCAAAAGTCCCGAAAGCATTGCCGGATTCGGCTTGCCAAAGCTCATCTCGGGTTCGACGCCGTAAGCCGTCTTGAGGAGAGCCATGAAGCTACCGATATCGGGCACCGGGCCGCGTTCATCAGGGCAGACAAAATCCGTATGCGTGACCCAGAACGGGATACCGCGCTGCACGCGGAAAGAGAGCTCACAAAGTTCACGATAATCAAAGCTATTGTGGTAAGCAACAAGTACGAGTTCGGTTTCTTCGACCGAAGGGCGCAAATTGAGACTCGGGTCCTGTGCTGCAAACCATTCGTACACTTCCGGGTTCGCAAAGAAAAAGACGTTCTTGATCTTGCGTTCGTGAATCGCATCGAGCGAGAGGTACAGCGCCGAGATGATAGAATCATCAGCCAGCGGAAGCCCCATGACCTTGAGGCGGTTTTCGTAAAAGACCGGAGACTTGCTCGTGTTGTTGCTCAAGTAATAGACCGGCACGCGCTTAGAGACGCGATTGACCGTTTCGACCGCACCAGGGTATGGACGGCCACTCAAATAGAGAGTTCCGTCTAAATCGAAGACAACAGCTTTTACTTTTTTCACGGGATGCAATATAGAAATTTTCTATTTTAGCGTACATGAAAACTCCCGACAGTCGTTTCTATTGCCCGCTCATTAGCGTTGGCACCATTATCTTGGATGAAAATGAAAGCAGCCATGCCGTACGCGTTTGCCGTGCAACAAATGGCGATACGCTACAGCTCTGCGACGGCCTCGGGCATTATGCCGATGCAACAATCACCAAGGCCGATTCCAAAGCCTGCGAAGTCCGCGTAGATACAGTCGAAGACGCCCCGTTCAAGCGTCCGCGCCTAAATCTTGGCATCTCCTGCCTCAAGGATGACGCCCTCGAAGAGGTCGTTTTCCATGCGGCACAGACCGAAACGGACAGCATCATCTTTTTGCGTACGGACTACTCGCAAGAGCCCAAGAACTCCGACCTGAAAAAGACAGTTCGACGCGCTGAGCTCAAATCGCTCGTGAGCCTCAAGCAATCCAAGAAGCCCTGGATGACGCGCATCGAAGGGCCGATTGAATTCGACAAGTGGCTCAAGGATTATCAGGGAGACTTGATTCTCTGCGATATCGATGGAGAACGCAAGTTGGATTTGGGTGAAGGCTCCGCAGATGGAACGCCCGCCAAGCCGATTACTTTACTTGTAGGCCCGGAAGGCGGATTTTCGCCACGAGAAATAGAAGCAATAAAGACCTTCCAGAACGGGAAGGTCTACTTGCTGAACTTGGGCAATACGCGACTCCGCGCAAGAACTGCAGCAGTCATTGCGCTCGGGAAGATACTGTAAAAACGGGGTTTCGCCTGTAATTGTCATTCCGGCCTCCGAGCCGGAATCACCTTACACAATTACAAAGTCACCTTGACTTTTTCGCGCATAGCCATGACAGTCGCCTTGGCTTCTTCGACAGTGTCGCGGCGAGCAAGGAGAACGCCCATACGGCGGTGGCCCTTGAGTTCCGGCTTTCCGAACAAGCGAAGACCCGTATCCGGTTCTGCAAGAACTTCTTCCAAGCCGCTGAACTTTACGTGGTCAGAATTGCCATCGACAACGATTGCCTTCGAGGCGCTCGGGCCGTGGAATGCGATGTTCGGGATCGGGAGACCAAGAATGGCGCGTGCGTGCAAAGCAAATTCGGAGAGGTCCTGAGAAATGAGCGTCACCATGCCCGTATCGTGCGGACGCGGAGAGACTTCGCTGAACAAGACCTCGTCCTTGCAAACAAAAAGTTCCACACCAAAGATGCCGCGACCGCCAAGAGCGTCCGTGACTTTCTTTGCAATCACCTTTGCCTGTTCCAAGAGTTCCGGCTTCATCGGCTGCGGCTGCCAAGATTCCTGATAGTCGCCGCCCACTTGATGGTGACCAATCGGTTCCAAGAAGCTGGTGCCGCCCACATGGCGGACCGTGAGCAAAGTAATTTCGTAATCGAAAGGCACAAAGCCTTCGACAATCACGCGGCTGGCAGCACCAGTGCGACCACCCGTCTGGGAAATGTTCCAGGAATTTTCAATGTCGGCTTCGGTCTTGATGACGCTCTGACCGTGACCGGAAGAACTCATCACCGGCTTTACAACGCACGGGATGCCGATTTCCTTGACCGCCGCCTTGAAATCTTCGTAGTTATCCGCAAAGCGGTACGGGCTCGTCTTGAGTCCGAGCTCTTCGGCAGCCAGGCGGCGGATGCCTTCGCGGTTCATCGTGAGCTTCGTGGCCTTAGCGGTCGGAATGACGTTGTAGCCTTCCTTTTCAAGTTCCACGAGCGTGTCCGTTGCAATTGCTTCGACTTCCGGCACGATGTAGTCCGGTTTTTCCTTTTCAATGACGGCACGGAGTTCCTTGCCATCGAGCATGTTAATCACGTAGCTGCGATGAGCCACCTGCATGCCCGGAGCGTTGGCGTAACGGTCTACTGCAATCACTTCAACGCCAAGACGCATCATTTCGATGATGACTTCCTTGCCCAATTCACCAGAACCGCAAAAAAGAACCTTTGTTGCGGTAGAACTAAGAGGTGTACCGATCTCTGCCATAAAAACTCCTTGATTTTCCATCAAAATATAACTATTCAAAACAGGAGATGCCCGCCCACTGGCGGGCATGACAAGTAAAAAAGCCCTGCCGGAGCAAAGCTTTTTTGAGAATTTATTCCGTCACGAGGTCTTTAACGCAGCGTACCGAGAATTGGTCATCCTTAGAATAGGACTTGTTTATAGAGAGTCCTACATCTACATTCAAAAGAATCCCATAAGCATGAGTCTTTCCATCTGCATCCGATGTCCAGAATGAAGCATCGTTCGAAATGTAATAATAACCCGAAAAAGGCACGCCTTCAGATTCCACTATATATTCACCACCAGGAAGCATTGTGAATCCATACTTATCCGTACCATTCGAATTTTTCCAACCCTCATTAGACCTGAGAACCGTAAAAGCAGCACTTGCACCACCCACTGCGTCAAAAAGTTCCCCCCATTCCGCTTTGCTAGGTAAATGCCAACCTTCTGGGCAGATTCCTTGTACAACACCTTCACTAATGCACAACTTTCCAGAACCACATTCATCCTCTGTTCTCCCTACAGCAGCCGCCCATGTATAGAGCCTACCGTATGTGTCACAATTTGATGAAATATCTTTATAGCAAGAGCTATTTTCAACTTCATAATTCAAGTTTTCGGCCATCCATGTTTCGGAATAATCTTTACTCTTAACTTCAATTGTCGTGTACTTGTAAATCTGATAAGTTTTTTCTTCAGTGTCTTTATTTTCAAATTCAGCACAGAACAAATGATCCGCATCCACTGCTTTGTATTTTTCATCGCCGCATTTTTCATAAACCACAACTTTTTTGCCATTTTCGCAAGTCTCTAATTCCACATCATATTCTTCCCCATTACACAGAGGATACGTTTTATTGTTAAAACAGAATTTTGCATGTACGTTATATAATTCGTCACCACAAGATTTCAAAACTTCTACAGGTTCGCCATTAACGCATTCATACATCGCTGGGTCATATTTTTTGCCATTGCAAAGTGGATACGCTACCCCCTCTGCCGTGCAGAAACTTTTTTCGGGGTCATAAGGCTTTGTTCCGCATATGGTCTTGTAAAGCTTTGTCGTAGTAGCATCTTTGCCTTCGCCGCACTGGATTTGAACAACACCATCCATGTCGCTCACGATCTTGCAGCTGGCGCCGTCACTACCATTTGTGCCGTTAGTGCCGTTCGTACCGTCTGTGCCTTTTGTACCAGGAGCACCCGGTTTACCATCAACGCCATTGTGAATCGTTACGGATGTTTTACCGCAGGTCACAACAGCATCATCGCTATCTTCGGCTTTAGCGACAGAACAAGAAGTTCCATCCTTACCATTAGAACCATCTTTACCGTCAGCACCATCAGCACCGTTCTTCACACTTCCAATAGACTTGCCATCACAGATAACATCAAATCCCGAACCATCCTTAAAAGCAGTCATGGTGCAAGACTTTCCGTCGGTACCGTCTTTACCATCAGCGCCATCTTTTCCGTTCTTGCCATTTGTACCATTGCTACCATTCTTGCCACTGACAGCTGTACCGGTAACGGCCGCCCAGCCATCGTCTGTGCAAGCATAGACCTTCACAGAGTCAGACACATAGACAAACTTACCTATAGCAGACTTATCACATTTGCCCAAATCTTTAAACGCCTTAACGGTGTCAGCGCCGCCATATTCAGAGATATTGGTCACTTCATCACCGCACGCCATCAAAAGCAATGCCGTTCCAAAAAACGGAATAAGACAATTTTTCATTTATTTTCTCCTAAAAATATTTAAAATTTCAAATCAACAGGATTGAAGTTGAATTTCACGCCCGAACGGATCCAAGCATCCGAGCCATCTTCTTTTTTGTCATGCGAGAGATTGCGATAGACGCGGAAGCCCCCGCCAAAGTAAAATCTGAACCAATCTTGCACTTTCCTTTCGTACAAAGCATCTACGACAAACTGTTTTTCCACAACTCCAGAAAGAGCATCTTCAGATTTCAAAGCAACATCATAGTCCGTATAAAGTTCCTTATCGCCCTGACGGAGCCATGCAAGCGTAAGCGTTGCCGAATGAACGCCACCGCTCCAGTTCATGTCAAACCAGAGATCCAGAGCATCGCCACCCCTGCGGTATCCAATAGGGTAATCGACAAAGTAGGCATCGGCATAATCGCGGTCGCCCTGTTCGCGATAATTGCTGCGGTAATTACGGCGACCCGTGTATTTTAAAAGCGGGAGTCTACTATTGTTTGATGCCGGGTCCGTTTTCACGACATCCAAGCGCCAAGAGAATTTGCCGTAGTTACGAGTTTCAAGTTCATGATAGTAGCCGACCATGTAATTGATAATGGAGCGGTTCGTCCCCATCTTTTTATCTTCACCGACAGGGCTTGCAATATCTTCCATATTAATTTGGCTGTAGAACTTGGCACCATTGGAAGTCTTGTAACCAAATTCAACAGAAGTCGCCGCCGAAGTGTATCCCGTTGCATAATTATCATGCCAGTACATGAATGGATTGAAAGAGCGGAATTCCAAAGACTTGCCGCCAATCACACTTTGTTCGACCAAATAAATCCAGAACTTTTTCGTCTCGACACCAAACCTGTGGAACACCATATTTTTCACGTTCTCGGTATAAGTGCGATTGCGCTGGTTGCTCACTTGGCGCTCCGTACACTTTTGAGCGTACGCTTCGCTATCCTTACTTTCCGGGCACCCCGTCTCGTGATTCATCACATCGCCAAATAGCCAAGCATTCAACGAGCTCAACATAAAATCGTAACGGAAAATGCCGATACTCAAATTCCAGTGGATTCCATCGTGATAAGGCAATCCACCAAGGAAAATATCGTTCCTGGAAACCTTCAAGTCTTCGGGATTAAAACGGCCAAACTGCACAAAGCCAATAGGATTATACCACTTGGCATAAGCATTTATCGGCACATTGATATCAAGCTCGCTAGGCTTGTAAGTAAAGTTCGTCTTCAGTTCGCTATTGTACCAAGCTTCCAGATCCTTGCGAAGCGGAGCCTCCAGCAAAAAATGGAAGTCCTTGTATCCAGCACGGAAACTGAGAGTAAAGAAAGGATTGATGCGTTCCTCGTAATTGCGAGCCGTTTCAAGAGGAATGCGGAGTCCGCGCCAATTTTTCCCATAATATTCGGCAGTATCCACAGCAAAAACGGGATCCGTCGGGCCACCATTAAAGCCAAAATTGAAATCGGTCCCGATTTGAAAATAGCCAACCTTTTTCGCAGGCTTTTCCGAAACGTTTTCAGCCGAGGCAAACGCCACCACTGCCATCAAACAAACAAACAATAAAGTACGAGATAACATAACATAAATGTATTAAAAAGTCTTTTGAACATGGAGATGCCCGCTCAAGGCGGGCATGACAAATCAGGCATGAAGCGGAGCGGACACGCCGTGAGCCGGAGGTGACTCGTATTGACGAGTCATCGAAGGCGAGAGCGGAGCGCCGACAGAGCTTTTCTATTAAAACAGAGCGAAGCAGGTACCCGTGAGCCATAAGCGGCACGGCGTAAGCGTGCCGTGTTGGCGAGAGTGAGGCGAAGAAGGAACTTATCCTTTGCACAAGAGCCGAACGGTGCGCATTAGTGAGCCACAAGTGCCTCGTATCAACGAGGCATGGTGGCGAGAGCGAGACGACGATGGATGTTCCATATTACACAAGAGTCGAGCGGACATCAGAAGGACCACCCAGGCAGGGAGACCCGGGTGATCCCTTGTGTTGTGGTGGGTGCGCACTCACGCACCCGTGTGTGTGTGTTCTTTCTCGAGGGCGTGTTCGAAAACCTCGAACATACCTGGTCGAATTTCGTTATTGCAATGTAGGGCTAATCGTTATTCACGATTAGAACAAGTCATTCATACGCATGAAGGCCGGCAAGTCATAATCGACATTGCTTTCCTTGAGTGCGTCTTCAGAACCCTTCTGGTTACGCATGAAAGCCGGAGTGCCATAGTCCACAGCGCTGACCTGTTCGGTCTGAGCCGGGCGGGATTCCTGCTTGATGGTATTTGCATAGTTGCCGTTAGAAAGCGGATCTGCATCGGCAGCACCCGGCATTTCTTCGGTTTCACGAGCAGTCTTAACAGCAGCAACAGCCTCTTCAGCATAGCCAGCCTTAGCGTCAAAGCTCGGAGAAGCGAAAGAAGAAGCCGGAGCAAACATAGCGGCAGCGGTATTCACCGGGGCAGCCTGGCGAGCGGTTGCGCTTGCGTAAGTGCTCTGCGGAGCCGTGTAAGACGGAGTTGCCGGAGCCGTAGCCGGGACAACGCGCTGCGTGACAGCCGGAGTTGCAACCGTCGGAGCAGCGCTCATAGAAGCGGTCGGCATGGCGGCAGTGTTACGGCCAGCAAGGGCAAGGAAGTTCGTGGTCGGACGCGGAGTAGCAGCCTGCACCGGAGCAGCAGAGGCCTGATACTGAGCCTGAGCCGGATTCATCTGATAAGCAGCGGTACCGATACCAGCATAGTTCACTGCAGCAGCATTGTTCGTGCCACCGCAACCCGTTGCGATGATGGTGATGCAAACCTTGTCGCCAAGTTCCGGAAGAGTGATATCACCGACGATGATGTTCGGGTTGCCTTCTTCGCCCACAGCGTCGTAAATGTGTTCCATAGCTTCGTTGTGTTCGAGCAAGGAGTAATTTTCGCCATGAGAAACGTTGATGAGCACGCCAGAAGCACCCTGGATGTCGATATCTTCGAGAAGCGGAGAAGAGAGAGCTGCATCGGCAGCGGCAACACCGCGGCCTTCGCCTTCTGCAGTACCCGTACCCATAAGAGCAGAACCACCCTTGAGCATAACCTTGCGGATATCAGCAAAGTCAACGTGTACGAGACCATGACGGAACATGATGCTGCAGATGCTCTGCACTGCATTACCGAGAATTTCGTCAGCCATCTTGAAGGCTTCATCGACAGTTGCGTTCTTGTTCGTATTCTGGATGAGGTTCAAGAGCTTCTTGTTTTCGATAACGATGATCGTATCAGCGGCTTCGCGGAGAGCGCGAACACCATTCTGAGCCAAGGAATTACGGACGTTACCTTCAAAGCGGAACGGCTTTGTGACAACGGCAACCGTAAGGATTCCGAGTTCACGTGCAACAGTAGCAACGATCGGAGCAGCACCCGTACCGGTACCACCGCCCATACCAGCGGTAACGAACACGAGGTCCGCACCCATCATAGCCTTCTTCAAGTCATCGATATTTTCTTCGACAGCCTTACGACCCATTTCCGGATCCATGCCAGCGCCGAGATTTCTCGTGCTCTTTTCACCGATAAGAATCTTGTGATCGGCAAGGCTCTGGTCAAGTGCCATAGCATCAGTATTGATGGCGTAGTATTCTACACCTTCAATATTCATCTGCTTCATGCGGTTCACAGTGTTACCGCCGGCACCGCCGACGCCAAACACCTTGACCTTAGCATTTCTGGAAGGGGTGTCATCACCCGTGATACGAGACATTGCCTCGAAGTTGATGTTTTCAAAGTCACTCATAGTTTATCTCCCTGATTTGAGTGGTTTAACGATTAAAAGTAAGTTCTAAAGATGTCGCGAATGCGCTGCATACCCTTCTTGACGGTAACGAGCAATTGGGTATCTGTGTCACGCTGTTTTCTTTCGCGATGTTTCTTGTTCGCGTAGTACAAGAGGCCAATGCCCGTTGCATAAGACGGATTCTGGAAAGCTTCCTGGATGCCACTCATGCCCCTCGGCTTGCCGATATGGACAGGCTTCTTGAATACTTTAGCTGCAATTTCTTCAATGCCGGCAAGATTGCAGCAGCCACCCGTAAGAACGATACCGCCATCAATGACCGTATCAAGGTGGTGCTTTTCCAAATCCTTTGCCAAAAGCTTGAAGATTTCCGCAACACGAGCTGTAATAATCTGCGCTAAAAGCTTACGAGAACAAAGAACTTCTCCGCGGTCTCCCACACCAGGGACCGGGAAGGTTTCATCTTCAATCAAATTGTTGAGCGAGCAGGTGCCATACTTTTTCTTGAGTTCTTCGGCCTTCGTGAGAGAGACCGGAACCTTGAGGCACTTGCTAATGTCACTAGTAATAATATTGCCTGCAATGTCGAGCGAAGCCGTGTAACGTACGGAATCCTTGACAAAAACGGCCACGTCAGCAGAACCGGCGCCAATATCGATCAGAGCCACACCGAGTTCGCGTTCGTCTTCGGACAAGACGGCAGAGGCGGCGGCAAGCGGTTCAAGCACAAAGCCTGCCACATTGAGGCCTGCGCGGTTCACACATTTTGCGATATCCTGGAGAGCGTTCGGGCGTGAGGTAACCACCTGAACTTCAACTCCCAAGCGACGGCCAGAATAGCCTTTCGGATTGCGGATGCCCGTTCTATCGTCCAGCGTATATTCACCCGGGAAAATATGGATAATTTCGCCAGCCTTGTCCGGAAGCGTGCTTGCCAGTCTCTGGACGTTGATAATATCTTCATCACGGACTTCGTTTGTCGGGAGCGATACAAGTCCCTTATAGCTGTAAGACGACACGTGCTTACCCGCAATGCCTACGTAGACATCGCGCACATCGACACCTGCCGACGATTCCAGCATATGGACGGCCTTCTGCAACGTTTCCACGACGGAATCGTATTCATCGGAAGATTCCAACGGGAAATCGCCACATTCCACAACTCGGACAGATTCGCCTTCCGAGATGCCGACGAATAAATTCACTTTCGAAGCGCCAATATCAAGCCCGAAAATGTAGTCTTCTTTCTTGACCGATTGCTTATTGTCATCCATTGGTACACCTCTTATCAATGTTTTTTATATACGCAAATCCATGAAATCTCATATCTACCTCGCTAGCGCAAAGAAGATCTTTTCTAAAGCCCTTTCCGATAGCATCGTACAAAGTAAACAATTCCTTATTCCAGTTCGATTCCGGAAACATCACGCGGAATCCGGCATCCTTGAAAAAAACTTCAAACCCAGAATCTTCTTCGGACCAGCCCACTTGCGATACGCGATCGTAAAGCGGCTTATCTTCCTTACGCATGGCGAACAAGAACTGGGCCACCTGTTTCACCTTCCCTACGGATTCATTTTCAAGAATCGGCAGGTGCAAAGCAGTCATCATCGACATCGGGAGCGAAAGGCCTCTTTCGGAATAAACCGTACCCTTGCCATTTTCAAGAACAGACAGGATAGGCGATGCTTCCTGAAGCTTGATGTAAAGCGACGAAGGGAACTTGCTTTCGACTTCTGCAGAATGGATGAGCGGGATCTGCAAGAGAGACTTCTTGACAGAGTCTGCATCCAGTTCCGACATGAGCATTCCAGTTTCCACCTGAGCGCCCTGCACCACGTCTTCCCACGAAAGCATGCGATTGCCTTCGATTTCGATGTACTGCAGATGCCTGAGTTCAAGCGGGTTGATCTGGTGTAGATAGAAACGACTCTGCCACAGTGCGACGGTAGCCAAGACAAGGAGCAAAGTCAAAACCCAGCCCTTGCGCTTGAACCAACGGACAGCGTTAGCAATGCGCATCCGTCTCATACGGGCACGCTTACGCTTGCGCTTGCGTTCGTTGTATCCGATCCGTCGACCGAACATGTTCGTATCATCTAAAGTCAAACGCTCTTCTCCAAAATCGTCTGGCCAAGTTTCCAAATGTTACCGGCACCCATCAGAACAATCACATCGTTCGGCTTAAGCAAATCCTTGCAGACCGGGATCAGGTTGTTCACATCACCGATAAAGCGGGCATCGCGGTGACCACGGTCAGCAGCGCTGTTCGCTACCATTGCACCGGTCACGCCTTCAATCGGCTTTTCGCGGGACGGATAGATATCGGTCACCAAAAGCACATCGCAGTTCGAGAATGCGCTACCAAAAGCTTCGTGCTGGTCGCGAGTACGCGTAAACAAGTGCGGCTGGAAAGCGACAATGATACGCTTGTCCGGGAATGCTTCGCGGAACCCGAGCAAAGTTGCAGTTGCTTCGGTCGGGTGGTGAGCGTAGTCATCAAAGACCATGACGCCGTTCTTTTCGCCAATGAATTCAAAGCGGCGCTTCACACCTTCGAATGCAGCCACGGCCTTGCGGGCAACTTCAATCGAAATGCCTTCTTCGACAGCAAGAGCAACAGCAGCCGTTGCGTTCAAAACGTTGTGGCGGCCCGGAATCTGGAGCTTGAACTCACCGAGGCTCTGGCCATCGTTGAGGATTTCAAACTGCGGATAGCCCTTCACGAACTTGAGATTTTCAATGCGATACTTTGCCTGGCGAGTAAAGCCGTACGTAATCACTGGCTTCTTGAGGTGCGACAAAATCTGCTGCACGTTCGGATCGTCGAGGCATACAATCACCTGACCGTAGAACGGAATCTTGTTTGCAAACTGAGTGAACGCATCCTTGATGGCATCGATGTTCTCGTATGTATCGAGATGGTCGGCATCGATGTTCGTGATGATTGCCGAAGACGGCATCATCGAAAGGAAGCTGCGGTCAAATTCGTCACTTTCGGCAATGAGGTAGTCGCCGTGGCCAACCTTAGCGCCACTGCACTTGCCCTTCACAATGCCGCCCACGATAATCGTCGGGTCAAGGCCAGCTTCTTCCCAGATGGCGCCAACGATAGACGTCGTCGTGGTCTTGCCATGCGTACCGGCAATAGAGAGCGTGTACTTGAGGCGCATCAGTTCACCGAGCATTTCGGCGCGGCGAATCACCGGGATACGGCGGTTGCGAGCTTCGACAAGTTCCGGATTGTCAAACGGAATGGCAGAGGAATAAACGACCAAGTCCGCATCTACGACATTTTTTGCTTCGTGCTTCGGGTCAATGCGAATGCCAAGGCCTTTCAGGTAATCAATGACAGCACCTTCGCCCATATCGGAACCCGTCACCACAAAGCCGTTTTCATGGAGCACTTCGGCAATACCGGACATACCGGCGCCACCGATGCCCACAAAATGAAGGCGACGAACACGTTTACAATCATTAATCTGCATTACGTTCTCTCCATATCCAGGATAATTTTTGCAATCTGGTCAGCGGCATCGGGCATGCCAAGCGATTTAGCGGCTTCGCCCATCTTCTCCAGGCGTTCAGAATCGTACAGGAGAGCTTCCACCTTGTTCCAAAGATCATTCGGTTCATCATCAAGTTCCACAAGAGCAGCGCCAGCCTTTTCGACCACACGTGCATTGTGTTCCTGATGGTTTGCAGTCGCATGTGGGTACGGGAGCAAAATAGACGGCTTGCCAAAAGCAAGGATTTCTGCAAGTCCCGATGCACCAGCGCGGCTGATAATCAAATCGGCATGCTTCATGTAAGCATAGATGTTGTCCAAGAATCCACGGACAGCGACGTTCGGCAAAATGCCAAGGCGTTCGTTGATGCTATCGACATTTTTGGCGCCCACCTGCCAAACCACACTAATATCTTCGTGGGCGGCAATGCGGCCAATGCTTTCTTCAATCTTGTTGTTGATGCCAGCAGCGCCCTGCGAACCACCAACGATAAACACAGCCTTGCGGCCTTCGCGGAATTCCACCGGACGGGCCAAGGAATCAGCAGAAGGCAAATCACGAATCGGGTTGCCAAGAATGCGGGTCTTTTCAATCGGGAAACCCTTCATGGCCTCTTCGGAAGTCACAAAGACAGTCTTTGCATAACGGGCACCAACCTTATTTGCGATACCGGCAACAGCATTCTGTTCCTGCAAATAAACCGGAATACCCATGGAACCTGCTGCAAGCACGATCGGGAGCGAAACATAGCCACCCGTTGCAATCACCACATCCGGATTCACTTTTTTAACAACACTCTTAGCGCGAATCAAGGACTTCGTCAAGTTGAACGGCAAAGCCAAATTCTTGAGGAACGGTCCACGGTGCAGCGGAACCGCAGAAATATATTCGTACGGCCAGTTCTTTGCCACAAGGCGTTCTTCCATAGAATCCTTACGGCCCGCAAAAGTAATCTGAGTGACACCCATCTTCTTCAAACTCTCGGCAATAGCCACTGCCGGGAAAATGTGGCCACCCGTGCCACCGCAAACAAAGAGGAACTTTTTCATATAGAACTCCTTCTTGTCCTAAAATTCATAAACCGACTTGTGTCAAACGAAAGCGTGCTGCTCATATAGGGTTCGCGAATGCTCTTACCGCTTGTCGAGCGGGAAATATTCAACAAAATCCCAATAAATGCAGCCGAGAACATCAGGTTCGTTCCGCCAAAGCTAAGGAACGGAAGCGGCTGACCCGTCGTCGGAATAAGACCAACACACACGCAAACGTGAATGACAAAATTCAAGAAAAGCGAAGTCGTAAGAGCCACAGCCATGTACCTGCCAAAGCGAGTCGTCGAAGACCTTGCAATGTTGTAGCCCTGCGAGAAAAGGATTGCAAAAGCGAGCAACACGGCAAATGTACCGACAAAGCCAAATTCCTCGCCAATCACAGAATAAACCACATCCTTATGGGCTTCGGGCAAGTATCCGAGTTTCTGTTCGCCCATGCCGATACCCGTTCCAAAGAACCCGCCATTGCCAAGCGCTTCAAGAGCGTGGCGTCCCTGCCACTGAGAAGCCGTCATCGTACCGTCTGCAGAGAAGTGCGCCAAAATACGGCTACGGGAATGCGGCTTCAAGAGAAGCGCAATAAGACCCAGCGGCATACTCACGAGAACACTCAAACCGACATACTTGTAGTTTGCACCAGCAATCATGAGCATCACGAGCAAAAGCACGCAGAACATGATGAGCATCGAGAAGTTCGGCTGGCAAACGAGCAAGATAGCAGAAATTGCCAAAGGAACCGCCGGCTGGATAATCGTGCACTTGATAGACTTGATTTCGTCACCCGCGTTCGAAAGCTTCGAGCAGACCCAAGTGATAAAGCCAAACTTCATAATTTCAGAAGGCTGAATACCCCAGATCCAGCGAGAAGCACCCTTCACCTCGCCACCCGAAACGATAGCGGCCAAAGTGAGAATGGCGCCAAAGCCAAAGATAACGCGGGCAAGCACCTTCCAAAGCGCATAGTCAATCTTGTAGAACACGCCAAGAATCACAACCGCCCCCAAGACCTTAAAGAGATGGGCCTTGAGGTAGTATTCTGCAGGCAAGTTACGAGAAGATGCCACCGGTGCCGAGGCAGAATAGATAACAGCGATGCCAAAGCACATTAATATTAATGTGACAATCAGCAAAAGCTTGTTCATTCCTATGGCTTGAGAGTTGGACATCTTAACTTGTAAAACCTTACCTTAAAATCTGATTACCGGCACCATGCTGAGGAGTGCATCGACCACCTTTTCCATGTGCATTCCGCGGCTGCCCTTCACCAAGACCACGTCACCTTCGGCAACCGTTTGGCTCAAGTGATTCACAGCTTCATCGACGGAATCAAAATGGAACACATTCTTCATGCCGCGAGACTTAGCGCCTTCCACGTACTTCTTAGCTTCCTTACCGACAGCAAGGAGCAAATCAAAATTCATTTCGGGCACCATAGCGCCAATCTGCTTGTGCAAATTGCCACTTTCCTTGCCAAGTTCAAGCATGTCGCCAAGCACAGCAATACGCAAGCCTGCAACTTTCATGTTGCCAAGCGTCTGGAGCGCCATCTTCGTCGAAGACGGGTTGGCGTTGTAGCAGTCCGAAATCACCTTGAAGCCGTTGGCAACCTTAATTTCCATGCGCATGCTCGTGGAGGTAAAACCAGCCAAAGCCTTTGCAATGTCACCCTTCGGGATGCGGAGAGCTTCGCCCACGGCAATAGCGGCGAGAGCGTCATAAAGGTTATGGTCACCCGGAACGTTCAACACAAAGTGCGTACGGCCGATGTAGAAATCAGCGCAGAGGTTTTCGGTCCACTTGAGCTTTTCGGGCTTCACGACACCACGGCGCACACCGAACGTCACGACCTTGTAATTCTTGGTCGCCTTCACCTTGCAGAGGCGTTCGTCATCGGCATTCACAATCAACGTGCCGCCCTTCTTGAGGCCTGCTACAATGTTGATCTTTTCATTGAACACGCCGTCCAAATCGCCAAGGCGTTCGAGGTGGCTTGCGCCAATGTTCGTAATCACGGCAATATCCGGTTCCGTAGCCAAGGAAAGCGGGCGGATTTCGTCCGGACCACTCGTACCCATTTCGACAACGGCAGCTTCGTGGCTATGCTTCAACTGGAACAGTGTCATCGGGACACCGATATGGTTGTTGAAGTTACCCTTTGTTGCATGGGTATTGAACTTCATCGAAAGCACAGCCTTCGTCATTTCCTTTGTAGTGGTCTTGCCATTACTACCTGTAATAGCGACCTTCTTCAACTTGAAAAGTCTTTGATAGCCCTTGGCCAGTTTCAAGAGAGCCTTCGTCGTATCTTCGACCGGAGCGTACATCTTGAAATTCGGATCGATAGCAGTTTGGTTAACAACGCTCATCAGAGCTCCATCCTTTTCCATTTGAGATACAAACTGGTGGGCGTCAAAGCGAGCACCCTTAATCGGCCAAAAGACAACGCCCTTGGCACTTTCACGAGAATCCATGCAGAGATTCACCTTGCGTTTCAAGGTACGAGCAGGGACACCGACCGCTTCGGTTTCCAGAATCTTGAGCATTTCTGCAATAGTCAAATCAAGCTTCAGCATCAGTCATTGCCTTCACCGCAATTTCGCGATCGTCAAAATGATGTTTGGTCTTACCAATGATCTGGTAATCTTCGTGGCCCTTGCCCGCAATCACAAGCCAGTCGCCGCTCTTGAGTTCTGCACAAGCGCGAATAATGGCTTCTTCGCGGTTTTCGACCACTTCAAACTTGTCCGTTGTCATGCCGGCGCGAACGTCAGCGATGATGTCTGCAGGCTTTTCGGTACGCGGATTGTCCGACGTAAGCCAAGCCTTGTCCGCAATGCGTTCGGCAATGCCACCCATGATCGGGCGCTTCGTCTTGTCACGGTCACCACCGCAGCCAAACACGGTCGAAAGTTTGCCGCGGCAGAGGCTACGAGCCACATTCAGCACGCGTTCAAGGGCATCCGGCGTGTGGGCGTAGTCCACAATCACATGCTTGCCGTCCTTGCTCCAGACCTTTTCAAAGCGACCCGGAACGCGTACGGTCGCAATAGCCTTGCGCATGGCATCTTCAGGCACGCAGAGAGCGTGGGCCCATGCAAGCACCAAGAGCAAGTTGTCCACGTTAAAGTCGCCACAGAGCGGAGTTTCAAACTTTTCCGTTGCAATCATCGGGAGCGAAAATTCGAGACCGTCTTCGGTACTCTTGATTTCGCCAAACGGCTTCACGTCAGCCTTTGCCTTGCCGAGTCTCGAAACAGCCACCTTACGGCAATCGAGAGCGTTAAAGAGCTTTTCGCCGTGAGCATCGTCGATGTTGATGACAGCCACGCCATTATCTGCAAGGTACTTCGTAAAGAGCAATTTCTTGGCCTCGAAGTAGGCATCCATCGTCTTGTGGTAATCGAGATGGTCCTGCGTCAAGTTGCTGAAAAGTCCGCTTCTGAACTTGATGCCAGCCACACGGCCCTGATGGAGCGAATGAGAAGAAGCTTCCATCACGAGGTCCGTGCAACCCGCTTCAACAGCGCGAGAAGCAAAGTCATAAAGGTCCAAAAGACCCGGAGTCGTAAGCGATGCCGGCACGGACTTGTCACCAATCTTATTCTTGATGGTACCAAGCAAAGCCGTCTTGCGGCCTTCCGCTTCGAGCATGGCGTTCATGAGGAACGCACTCGTCGTCTTGCCGTTCGTGCCTGTAATGGCATGGCAAGTGAGTTTGCTGAACGGATCCTTGTAGAAAATTTTTGCCGCTTCGAGACGGGCAGCCTTCACATCGGGCACCTGGATCCACTTGGACGTCAGTCCTTTGGGAGCCATAGTCTCACCGACAACAGCAACGGCACCAGCCGCGATAGCGCTACGGGCAAAGGCTTCATAGCCTTCCGCCGGAATGGAGAAGAACAAATTCCCCGGTTTCACACGGCGGGAATCATCACAAAGCCCCGTCACGGACAACTTTTCCATAAGTCCTTCCGAAATCATCAGCTTTTCTCCTTTAAGGTCAGCTTGCAAATCATGCCCCTCTGCAAGGCTTCTTCGGCCTTGGGTTCCTGGGCTACAACGCGTCCCTTTCCTGTATATTCAACATTCATGCGGATGTTCCCCATCACTTCGAGAGCATCCTTTAACGAAAGTCCCTGCAAGTTCGGCATTTTGCTAGCCACAGCATCGCCGAGCAAAAGCGTCTTGCCATTCACAAGGCCTGCGTCCACACGTTCCGAAATCACGCGGAGCCCCTTGCCTTCAAAGTGAACCACGCAGCTGTGCTTCCTTGCATAATCTTTAACGGCAGAAACCATCATTCCGCCAAAATCCTTGTCGCACGGAGAACCGAGCTTTACCTGCTTCAAGTTATGGGCAAGCGGCGAGAGCGCCGGATGGTAATAAATCCCTTCCATGATGCGGCGGAAAATCGGGCCAGCTGTAAGACCACCGACGTGCTTACCCTGCGGGTCATCCACAAGTACGAGGCACACATAGCGCGTATCTTCGGACGGAGCAAGCCCAATAAACGAAGCCACCTGGGAATTACGGTCATAAGAACGGGTCAAGTGATTGTACTTTTCAGCCGTACCCGTCTTGCCACCAAACAAGACATCGGGCAACTTCTGCGATGCAACACGCTTTGCCGTACCGCTATTCACCACGCGGTTAAGCATCTTGCGGATTGTTGCAGCTGTCTTTTCAGAAACAACTCTGCGGAGTTCCACCGGCTTGTTCTTTTCAACGACATCGCCATTGGAATTGCGCCATTCCTTCACAATCTGCGGACGCATAAGCTTACCACCATTAGCAATAGCAGCATAAGCCATGACCATCTGGATCGGAGTCACAGAAACGGCGTGGCCAAAGCCCATCGTCTTTAACGTTCTATCATCACGAGTAAGTTCCGTCGGCGTCAAGAGTCTTCCGCTTTCTTCACCTTCGTAGTTGTCAAACGCTCTCGTACCAATGCCAAAGGCGCGTGCCATCTTGAATAGGCGATCTGCACCCACTTCAGAGGCAATCTTTGCAAAGACGATGTTCGAAGACTGCACCATCGCTTCGCTCATGTCCATATCGCCATACACGTGGGTATCGCAAATTTTTTCGGACCTCGGATTCCATTTCCAGCAACGGCCTTCGTTTACAAAAATCTTGTTCGGGCTGACGGCGTTATTTTCAAGTGCAGCCGCAGCCGTAATGACCTTGAACGTAGAACCCGGTTCATACGACATCGAAATGATTTCGTTCTTCGACATACGACCGACACCCTGATTCTTGGAATTCGGGTCAAAAGTCGGGTAGCTAGCCATCGCAAGAATTTCACCCGTGTACGGATCCACGACAACAGCACTTGCGCTCGTTGCCATGAATTCGGCAACGCCATCCTTCAAGGCCTTCTCGACAATTTCCTGCATATTGCGGTCAATCGTCAGCACAAGATTCAAGCCAGACTTCGCTTCGACCACATTTTTCGAACGGTAATAGACTTCACGGCGATGAACATCCTGGACACTCACGCGAATGCCTTCGTCACCGCGGAGGCTATCGTCGAAAATCTTTTCCATGCCCATGCTGCCCGAACCATTATAGCCCACCTTGCCTACAATCTGAGAGGCCAAGGAGCCCTGCAAGAAGAGACGGCTATAACCCAGGTTATCGCTCGTATCGCGCATGCTTTCTGCAAATACGACACCATTGCGGTCCATGATCGTCCCGCGTTCGGCATACAAGTTCTTCGTATGCGTCACCATCGACTTCGTATTGACCTGATAAACACTACGGTTCAAAACCTGGATGTCAAAAGTCTGCCAAACGAGCACACCAATCGTGCAAAGGACAAGGCTCTTCAAAATAAACAGAGGATCTGCGCCGTACTTATTCATGCGACTCCCCCGTTATCATGATTTTTACCGGAACGCCATTCAATCCAAGGCCTGAACGTTCCGCGAACTTTGCAAGATGGTTCATAGACGTAAGCTTGTTGATTTCGTAATCCCTCAAAAGGATTTCACGATTGAGCAAGTTCGCCTTTTCCCTTAATCCATAGAAAGTGCCGTAAAGACGGTTGATGCGGTTCTGCATATATACAGGAACCATGCACACCATCGAACCAACAAGCACAAGGAGAAGCACAACACCCATCACGCCATGCTTCCCGGATTTTACGGATTCATTCTGCACGTTATCAGTCATACTCTTTCATACACCCTGAGTTTTGCAGAACGAGCCCGGCTGTTCCTGTTGATTTCGTCAGCCGAGGGCAAGATCGGCTTGCGGTTCACTTTTTTCAAACGCTGGTGGTTACCACCGCACATGCACACCGGCAAGTTTTCCGGGCAAATGCATGCCTTTTCAAATTCTGCTGCCGTTTCCTTAACACAGCGGTCTTCCACAGAATGGTAGCTCATCACGACCAAACGTCCACCCACCTTGAGGCAATCGACTGCTGCGCGGAGGCTATCTTCAATCTGCTTGAGTTCGCCATTCACTTCCATGCGGATAGCCTGGAACACACGAGCCAAAAGGCTATTGGCGTCACGGCGCTTGTCCGGGAACACGGCTTCGACAACGGCCTTGATATCGCTCGGGAGCACATCGCGACCCTGAGTGGTAATTTCTCCCACTTTTTCCTTGATGCGGGTGGCGAGTTTGAACGCACGATCCATATCGGCATTCTTGCGGAGCGCAGCGGCGAAATCATCTTCGCTCACCGTGCGGAGCCATTCCTGAGCAGAAACATTTTCGCGACGGTCCATACGCAAATCGAGCGGATTGTCGCCAACAAACGTGAAACCACGGCTAGAGTCATCCACCTGATGGCTGCTGATGCCGAGATCATAAAGGATACCGTCAATAGTATTCGGTTCAATTTCGTTTCCGAGTTCAGCAAACGGAACCGGATGGACAATAAACTTGGGGAGAACGCCTGCAAGGCGCTTCGTTGCAAACTGAACGGCTTCGTCATCACGGTCAAACGCATGGAGCGTTCCCGCTTCGTTCAGCTTTTGAGCAATAGCATAAGAATGGCCGCCACCGCCAAGGGTGCAGTCCACATACACTCCGTCAGCCTTGATATTCAGACCTTCAAGGCATTCTTGGAGCATTACCGGATCGTGATAGAATTCTCTCCCTTGAACTCCAGCGACCGCGGCTTCGGAAATTTCATTTACATGTACTGACTTGCGGAGATTGTTATCTGCCATTATCCCCCTCCGTCAAGCCTTCACCATAGAACGCGGCATCGAAAGCGTCGATAGCTTCATTTGTCTGTAAGCCATACTTTTCGTTGTAACGTTCAGGATTCCATAATTCGAGAGTTTTACCGCTGGCCTGGACGTAAAGAACTTCGTCTTTAAGACCGGCATACTCCAGCAATATTTTGGGGAGTAAAATGCGATTCTGGCCATCCATCTCCACGACTGTGGGGCAGAGGCCTCTCCGAACTAAATCGGCTTGACGGCGGTCGGACCGGCTGTCCAAGTCCGCCATGAATTTCTCAAACTCGGGTAGGACGAACAACCGGAGGGTGCGGTCCGGGCCACGGGTGACCACGAACTCATTCCCTTCGGACGCCGAAAGCTGACGACGGAATTCCCTAGGGAAGGAGGTCCTTCCCTTTCCATCGATCGCCGTTTGGGCTTGTCCTATGAAAGAAGTGAAATTCATATTTGACACATTTTACCACAACACTTATCACACACCACAAATATACCCACTTTCTACCACTATGGCAACAGAAAACCGGGGTCGAGCTTAAAAAAAGCATACTTTTACCGTTTGTTAAAGAAATTTTTACACAAAAATCCAGTTTCAGACGCCATCGAGAGTAATATTTACGTAAGATTTTCGTTATAAAACATTTTCGTCACCCTGAGGAGCATAGCGACGGTCAGGTTTATCAAAAGCACCTTCGTCACCCTGAGGAGCGTAGCGACGAAGGGTCCAGTCAAGTCTCGTTAAAGTAACTGGATCCTGCTCCTTCGAACCTAATTCAACTAAGGGGCTAAAGTCCCAAGTTTCATATATCCGCTTACAGCGTCAGGATGACGAAATGAAAAACATCAAAACGACGGAAAGCATTCTATCTTTACCACATGCTTCTTCGAGTTCCTGATTTTTACGATTCGTTCCATTGCATCGCCGACAAATGCACCGATACCTGCTGTGTCGGCTGGGAAATCGACATCGACGAAACTAGCGCCAAGCGCTACAAAACCGTCCAGGGAGAATTCGGCGAAAAGCTCCGCCAAAACATCGAAGACGATCATTTCAAATTGCTCCCCGGCGACCGCTGCCCATTCTTACGGCAAGACGGGCTCTGCGACATGATTTGCAACCTCGGCGAAGAGAGCCTTTGCGACATCTGTCGTGAACACCCGAGATTCGTCGAAGTCTACGGCGACATCATGGAAAAAGGAATCGGGCTCTGCTGCGAAGAAGGCGTACGCCTCCTGCTTGAGAGCAAAGGTACAGCCACCTCGCCCATCGCATTTATCGAGCGAGAAATCGACGACGCCCCCGATGAAATCCCCGACGACGCACTCGAAGCCCGCGATGTCATTTTCGAAGAACGTAATCATTTGTTCAAAATTCTAGCAGACCACAGCAAACCGCTGAACGTCCGACTCATCGAGTTATTGGATTACACCATCGAGACAAGTGGTTTAGAACTGTCCGAACCCGGCGATTCCGAAGTTCGCACAAACTATAAAATTTCGAACAACATCCACCACTCGTGGATCGACGTCCTTGGCAAAGGCGAAAGCTACGGCCCCGCCTGGGATTCGGCGTACAAGAAGATCAAAGAAATCGGCTGGTCAGCACCAGCAAATTCAGAAGTCGCTCCAAATTCGGGCAGCTCAATCTTCACAGACAGCGACGGTGAAAAAATCATCGCCTACCTGCTATTCCGCTACTACGAAAAAAGCTTATTCGACGGCAACAGCCTCACCAAAGTGGAGTTTGCCATTTATTTCTGGATCATGTTGCAAAAATTCGGAAAAATCCTCGCTGGCAATTCGGCCCCGCAAACCGCCCCAATTGATGCCATCAAGTTGCTCAGCAAGCAAACCGAATATTCCGAAGAAATCATGGAGATTTTAGAGCAAGAATTCATGGAAAATCCAGCGTTTTTGCCCGCCATTTTCAAAAGAATTCTAGCGGAATAACGCCGTCGAGCGAGAATCGCTAATTTTTACATTATTTTTGCCTTTTTTTGACGAAAATCACAATTCATCCCCTTATTTTTTGGTATTTTACAACTGTTTAAAATAGAATCCCTGGGATCAACCAAAAATCTTTAGGAGTATGAGCATGTTTAGACGAATTCTCAGTTTGATTGTACTTGCAGCAGCAATGGGTTTTGCACAGTTTGCACCTGAACCACAGGTTGCCGACATCAAGTTAATGATGGATCCCAAGACTGAACAACCCATGAAAATGGACTTTTCAACGCACCTTTCGGGCATCAGCGATCCGGGCATTTTGTTCGCGCATTTCAGCAACCGACCGCTGCTCATCTATTATTTCAGCCCCAAGTGCCCGCACTGCCAAAAGCACTTCCCCGAGATCCAGAACCTCATCAAGGAATATGAATCCAAGGGACTCACAGGCATTGCCATCGGCTTGAACGGCGGCATCAAGAAGAACGACATCCGTCTGTTCATCGACCAGTACCACGCTGTTATTCCGGTATTCCAGGACACGGATAGTAAGTTTGGGCCGGCTTATGGCACGGGTTACATCCCGGTGGTCTACCTCGTGCAGAAGGACGGCACGTTCTACCGCTACGAAACACTCAACGAAGCGAACATGAACCATTTGCGCGCTACGCTGAACAAGATTTTGAAGAAGTAATAAAAACGGCCGTCGAACCTGGCGCCCCTGGGCGCCAGACGGTATGAAAAAAGCCCCACAAGGGGGCTTTTTTCATACCGTCGGCGGGAGTCGAACCCACGACCCGTTGCTTAGAAGGCAACTGCTCTATCCAACTGAGCTACGACGGCGTTTGTGAGCACACAATATAGTAAATAATTTGATTTTTCGTCAATTCTCGCACAGTCCGTCCCACAATCTCTCTAAAAAATTACGTAATCCCCATTGCCATTATCGGGAATTTTATCTACATTTATGCATGAATTTAAATATTTGCATAAATCAAAAGCGCGATATACAATCGCACGGAGATACAATGAAGATTATCGACATCCTGAAGCAAGACAAGATGAGCCTCTCCTTCGAGGTGTTCCCGCCTAAAAAAGAAACGAGTTTTGAAAACGTTAAAGCAGCTACCGAAGCAATTGCAAAGCTTAACCCCGCATTTATGAGCGTCACATACGGCGCAGGCGGCGGCGTGAGCCAGTACACGCTCGAAATTGCGAAGAATCTCAAGTACAATTTCAACATTCCGATGCTCGCCCACCTCACCTGCATTTCGAGCACCAAGGAAACCATCCACCAGCGCATCGAAGACATGAAGGCCGCCGGCATCAAGAACGTGATGGCCCTCCGTGGCGACCTCACGCCGGAACTCATTGCAAATGGCCGTGGCGACTGCGACTACCACCACGCCGTCGAGCTTATCCGCGAACTCAAAGCCGCTGATGCCGATTTTTGCATTGGCGCCGCCTGCTACCCGGAAAAACACCCGGAAAGTCCAAACCAAGCCGAAGATATCAAGCACCTCAAGGAAAAGGTCGATGCAGGCGCCGACTTCCTCACGACGCAGATGGTCTTCGACAACAACCTTTTCTTCAGCTTCCTTTACAAGCTCCGCGATGCAGGCGTGAACTGCCCGGTGCTCCCCGGCATTATGCCCATCACGAACGCAAACCAGGTCGAACGCGCCATTAAGCTTTCGGGTTCGTTCATGCCGCAGCGTTTCAAGTCGCTCGTGGACAAGTTCGGTAGCGATCCGGAAGCCATGAAGCAGGCTGGCATCATCTACGCCACCGACCAGATCATCGACCTCTACGCGAACGGCATCACGAACGTCCACGTTTATTCCATGAACAAGCCGGACGTCGCCGAAGGTATCCTCAAGAACGTCTCTGCCATCCTCGGCAAGAACTTTGCAGGGTAATTAACGCGTCGTCATTATGACGCCATTCTCAACGGCGTCATGTTGAGAGGCAAAGCCTCGAAACATCCAGTAATTTCTCGCATAACAAGATTTAACTGGATTCTTCGTCCTCACGGACTCAGAATGACGAGATGCAAAAAGACTCAGATTGACATCAAAAAAAGACCTGACGATAAGCCAGGTCTTTTGAATTTCTAATAGGGAGATGCCCGCTCGGTGGCGGGCATGACAATCACCCTACGGAGCCGGAGCAGGCGCACTTGCCTTTGCCGGAGCAGTCTCGACCGGTTTCGGCGTTTCAACCGGCTTCGGCGTTTCAGCAGGCTTTGCAGCGGCAGCAGCTTCCGACTTCATTTCGACAACAGCCTTTTCAGCTCTGTCGCGCATGTTCTTCAAGCGCTTCAGGCCAGCCTTAGAAGCAGACCTCACCTTCTTTTCGGCATTGGCCTTGAGCTTCACCTTCACTTCGGGCTTTACGTTCGGCTTCACATCTGCTTTTGCCGGAGGCACCAAGGTGCTATCCTTCAAAAGCGAATCAGACGGAGCGGCAGCAGTGCTATCGCCTTCGGTGTAGTAACCGAACGGGATGAGTTCCACGCGGCGGTTCTTCGCACGGCCAGCATCCGTTACGTTATCAGCAACAGGCACGCGAGTACCGAAGCCAATAGCGCGGAGGCGTTCCGCAGGGATTCCCTTAGACTCGAAGTAATCCGTCACGGAGTGGGCACGGTCTTCAGAAAGCTTCTGGTTGTAGTCTTCGGTACCCACGATATCCGTATGGCCCTGGACTTCAAGCTTCACTTCCGGAATCTTTTCCAAAAGCGCGATGATGTCATCCAAAGTCGGGTAACTGGACTTGAGGAGCTTTGCCGAGTCGAATTCGAACTGGATGCCCTTCTTGAGGTAGTCCAGGTCTTCCTTGCGGCGCAGCGGGCAGCCACGCTTGTTCACCTGAATTCCCGGGAGCGTATTCGGGCACTTGTCCTTGTAATCGGGCACGCCATCCTTATCGGTATCGAGCGGGCAGCCGTCAGCATCCACGGCGACACCTTCCGGCGTATCCGGGCACTTGTCCGGCCCATCAAAGACTCCGTCCTTGTCGCTGTCGAGCGGGCAACCAACAGAATCAACCTTGACACCCTTCGGCGTATTCGGGCACTGGTCCTTGTAATCCAACACGCCGTCTTCGTCCGTATCAAACGGGCAACCGACGCTATCCACAGGCACACCCTTCGGAGTATCCGGGCACATATCCTTGTAGTCATAGACGCCATCTTCGTCCGTATCGAACGGGCAACCGACAGAATCCACGGCGACACCCTTCGGCGTATCTGGGCACTTGTCGAGACCGTCAAAGACCTTGTCTTCGTCAGTATCGATGCCGCAGCCGTCTTCGTCCACGACTATCGGCGGGAACGTTTCCGGGCACTTGTCCTTGCGGTTCTTTACGCCATCGTTATCGTCGTCGCCGTCAAAGCCAAACGTCCACGTGAGCTTTGCGATACCGGCAATAAGCGGCTGAGCCACATAGCAGTAGCTTGCGCGGTAGCCATTTTCGCCCTTGTACTTGATCTGGAAATCCTTGCAGTTGTCCATGGCGTCTTTGCGATCATAGCCATCCACGAGGTTTCCGATACCGATATCGATACCCGCAGCAAAGTCAATGTTGAAGAACGGAATCTTCACATTGATACCCGGCGTGAGTACCATCGGGTCGGTAATCGGGCTGAACGGATACGCATCGTTACCGAAGCGCATTTCGCCACTGAATTCGAGGAACGGCTGGAAATAATCGTTCACGAGCCAGTTCACGCCAGTGCTATACACGAGCGTATTCGAAGCATCGCCAAAACCGAGCATCAGGCCAAGAGAAGAATTCCAAGTAAGAGGAACTCCCTTCTTGGAGTAATCGACAGAGACAACCCCCGTAAGGCCGAGCATCACGCTGTTTGCCGTGTAGGCATACGTCGGGCCACCTTCGTTATCGAGGAACCAGGCGTGACGCGGGCGGATACCCACGCCCCTCCAGCCAGTCGGGACCGTCAAATCCACAACGGCGGCAGTTGTCATGTAATCCGGGCCAAACAAATGCGGCGTGCGGTACTTGGCGTAAAACTGCAAGTCGCCGAGGCCTCCCTTGCCCATGTGAGCGCGAATCGCTTCGCCAGAGTAATCCTTTGCGTGGTCGTAGTAAATCGGGAGGCTCACGCCGATATCCAAGTCATCACGGAGGCCAAACGCAAAGTTGAAGTTACCGGCCAAAGCGCCGTCAATGCGGCCCTTTTCCATACGGGCATCCCACACATCGAGTTCCTGGGTACGACCATACTGGTCCGTAAACAAGGCGCCACGGGTGTAGCCCCAGTTATCGGTCGCAATTGTACCGCCCGTCCCTAAACGGAAGTGAAAAAATCCAAGCGTATTCGCATCTTGCTGGTGGAGGCCGGTTTTACCCCCCAGGAGGCCGGTCTGTGCAAAGACCGCCGCCTGCGCAAGAGCAAGTATAAGGGTAAGTTTTTTCATATTCTAGTACAATTTCTATCAGCTGTTCGGGCACCACCCAGCCCATTTACTTAAACCTTCGCAATAAATGTAAACTGCAAAATTAAATATGCAGGTCTCATTATGTTCCGGATTAAACGCTTCGCAATATTCTTCCACAGTTTCTGCTTTCTTATAAACTTGATTTGTCTTTACGTAGTATTCCGTTTGTTCGTAATACCTAAGAGTAGGCTCAGTTATATCTTCACCTACATGATTGACAAATTCACAGGCGGAACCTGTAGAATGGTCTTCGCAATATTCTGCCACAGATTGCCACATGCTCTCCAATTTGACGAAAGACTCGGTACCGACATGGCAGATTTTCTTGTCGGTTTCCGTTTGACAATCACTATAATATCCACCACAGTGAGACATACTAGAAGAACTACGCGGATTGTTATGATACCCACCGTAAGTCAAATTTTCACCATGAGTTTCGCAGTACTCATCAGAAGTAATCCACTGATACATGGATGATTCATCCTTGTACGCACAGACATAGATTACGCTTTCTTTGGTAACAGTTGAATCTTCGTTATCTCTGTTGCAAATCTGGTCGAGAGCAATGTCTGTGGAGGCGTCAACCCACTTACCATTGCCATTTTCGACTTCTTTAGCTATAGAGCACTTGAAACTGTGGCTTTCACCATCCTTGAGGGATTCACTCTTAATGTCTGCAATGTTTTTAGTATCACCTCTATCGGTATCGCAATTATCAAACTTGGCGTTAAGGGACTCGTTAAGGTACTCATTTTCACCAATTTCTTTCCAATCTGTGGAGGAAGAACTTTCGGGGATTCCTTCTACGTCACCATTACTAAGACATTCATAGTATGCGTTACCGACTATAGCGACATCTTTTATTCGATTTCTCGTGCAAATTCCAAGCGTAGCGTCTTCATCCAAAACACTTGCTTTAACCCAAGAGTATCCGCTGGAAACTCCAGAAATGTAGTTACACTTGTATTTTTCCCCTCCGTAAACAGCTACTTTGGTTTGATTTTTCATCTTATCTTCATCGCACTTGCCAATATCCTCAAAGGTAGGTTCGTGCCAATCATTTCTCTTGGCACTAGCGACAAACGTCTTCGGATTTTCGCCACTCTTTAACGTTACGTTGACTTCAAAGGCAATGCCGTCGGCGTAGTCACTAGCTTGCTTGTAATCGCCATAGTTGCAAAGGACATTAATCCATTTCTGTTTTTCGACTTCTGGCATATTCGAGGCAATTGCACCCTGCACGACTTCTACAGAAACAGAATCACAGTCCCAACTGTTACAAGTGTAAATTACATTATCCTTATAACCATTCAAGAACAAGAAAACGCTGTTTCTTGTGCTTTCGTTGATAAAATTACCGTAGTACACCCATTCCTTGGCCCCGCTAGCAGTATTGTTTCTCGCAT
Source organism: Fibrobacter sp. UWB3 (assembly GCF_002210405.1). Lineage (NCBI taxonomy): Bacteria > Pseudomonadati > Fibrobacterota > Fibrobacteria > Fibrobacterales > Fibrobacteraceae > Fibrobacter > Fibrobacter sp. UWB3. The sequence continues at coordinate 167,714 of NZ_MWQJ01000003.1, read as the reverse complement.
AGGTAGAACCGTGGTAGCTACACTTTTCGTTGAAGGTCGATTCGCCGAGGTCTTCGTCTTCAAGCTTCTGCACTGTAGCCTTGACGCGGTCACCCACGCAATATTCATCAGCAGTCGTTTCACGCCATTCATGGGTATGGTTACCGTTGTTGTCTAAATCCTCTACTGTTTCACAAACATATTCATAACCGGATTCAGTAACCACTTTTTCATTGACATAGCCATAATGGCAAGCTTTATCTAAATACGAGTCAAGCCAATCAGTAGCGATCCATTCGTATTTTTCCTGTTTATCAAGGTAATCGCATTTGTACCAAGCGGAACCATTTTCTTCCTTGACGACTCCCTTTCCCATCACGGTTTTTGTGCATATTCCATATTTCTCATCATGATAATCTTTCTGTCTCCATTTGGAGCCATCGCATACAAAGGTTGTTTTGCTCGTTGCCGTGGCAAGTTCCGCATTCTTGGTGTCGAACAGCTTTTCTTTGCCTTCGTTTACTGTAGCGCTGCATTCACCGAGGTAAAGCTTAGAAGACGGATCATTTGCAAGTTCTTCTGGAGTCTTGCCACTTGCAGCGCTAGAAGAGGATGCAACAGAGCTCGAAGAGTTCGGAATACCAGGCACAAGAGCATCGCAAGTAGAAGAAGCTGATAGATCACATTCGCACTCATACTCTTGAATTTCCCCGTCAAAGAACGCCGATCCCTTATCTCCTTTATTACGGCCCAAGCATACATTTTCAGTATCTTGCCAGTAGCATTTTCCATTGTCGCATACACAAACGGCATTTTCATCAAGACCTTCAAAGCTATAGAAGAAGGTCGAATTAACTGCGTCAGCATCGCAAACTTGTTCCACCGTTGCAACACCTACAGCCCAAAGTGTTACAGGATACCAAACTTGTTCGTTTTCGATATATTCAAAGTAACGGAAATATCCCCCTTCGACATCAGACTTATACACCTTGCTGCTATAGCCAAACGGATCATTGAAAACCTTTGCGTCTTCGACTTTAAGCTTATAGGCTTCCACAAATCCATTCTGCAAAATCTTGTAATAGACGGCATCCGTACCACTCCAGACATTCGTTTCAGCAGTATAGTCGCCATGCTGCATTTGGTTCCACTTGAAGAAGTTCGCGTCGATAAGCAAAGCGAGGTAATCAACAAAGAACATGCTGTGTTCCTTGCCTGCGTAAGTCGTATTGACGGCGGTGTTAAAGTTGCCGTTTTCGGCAAAGACATTGCGGAAAGCGTTATAGACCGAGTTAAAACCCGGAGTCTTGTCCTTTTGGTCAATGAGGGCCATTACCCACACGATGCTGTTGAAGTTTTCGGCCAGGCCAATCTGATCGGGGGCATAATGTTCGAAAGACGGATATTCTTCGCTGTTTTCCAAATAAAGGGCGTGGGCAAGGTCCTTGTTTGCCTGCACGTTTGCAACATCAAAACCGTTACCATCGTCAACCAACTTCTTTACGCGGGCGGCCTTGTAGTCGGTCAAGAAGTCGATGACAACCGTATCGGACGCATCGGACAAGTCTGCATAGGCGTTGTAAATGACATCCGTTGCGTTCGAGCCATATCCGCCAAAGGCGCCGAAAGCGTTGTTACTCAAGTTCAGCTTGACGCGGAGCTTCACAACCGGGGTCGTAAGGTTCGTGATGTCGAGATCTCCTTCGAGGCGTGCAACCTTGTATTCCACCGCCTTTTCGTTAGTTTCTTCGATTGTCACAAAGGATTTATTGGCAGAGGCGAACAAGTCCTGCATAAACACCTTGCCGCTCGGGGCGAACTTTTCGTCAAGGTCCGTCACGGTAAGTTCTGCATTATCGCCACCCTTGAGGTTCTTCCAGATTTCTTCGTAGATGTCGTTGGTTTTTGTTTCCTTATTGGCCTGCACCGGGAAACGCACGACAACATGCTTTTTGTACACCTTGGCGAGGTTCTCGTTCACGACTGTGAACGGGATTTCCATCTTGGTCTCGGCGTCGCCGCACTTGATGGTCACGGTGATAATAGCCTTTTCGTTGTCACGAACCGTATCGACGATGGCGCAAGACTTGTCTTCTAGTTCTGCATTCCAGCTGCTGTAAGCATCACTGAACTTGTTGTCGATATCTTCGCCGAACTTGTCCGTTGCAGAACTCAAGTTCTTGAGAGCGTCATCGACATCCTTCTGGTTCTTGGCAGAAGCGCTGCTCAAATTCTTGAGAGCTTCGTCAATTTCGCTCTGGCTCTTGGCAGAGGCGCTGCTCAAGGCATCCTTGATAGCCTTGTTGATTGCAGCAGAATCGACACTTGCGCCATTTTGACCGTCAGAGCCGTTAGACCCGTTTGTACCATTGGAACCATTCTTGCCGTCTTTACCGTCAGTACCATTGGTACCATTTTTACCGTCAGAACCGTCCTTACCATCTTTACCGTTTTTCACAACGCCAATCGTATCGCCATCGCAAATAATCGCAAATCCGGACTTGTCCTTGAGTTCCTTGGATTCGCATCGATACTGGACTGCTTCGTGATCGCTCATGGCAACCCATTCGCCATCAGAGCACACGTACATCGTAGCCTTGGACTTCACAAAGGCCATGGAGCCTTCGGTCGAATCGCTACAATCTTTTGCATCGAGAGAGTTAACCGTAGAAAATTGAGAAGCTTCCTCAGAAACGAGGACATCATCGCCGCAACCAGCGAAATAAAGAGACATTGCAGAAATTGCAAAGCCTAGCTTAATATATTTGTTATTCATTTTCGTTCCCATTTTTTTACAATTGTAAAATCGTGGCGGAATTTAGTTTTTTTTGCAAAAAAGTAAAGACTAAATGCATAGCCCATTTGGGTTAAGCTAACGCAAAAAAAGGAATTTTTCACATCAAATTACGACTTTTTGACCTATATAAAATTTTTATCACTTTTCCTATTTCTTAATAAGACAAAAAGACCTAGCGAATTTGCTAGGTCTTTTTACATTCATCGAGAAGGGAGCGCTTCTACTGCGCGAGCTTCTTTACAGCGTTCTTCACCTTTTCGGCAACCGGAGCAGCTTTAGCCTTTACTTCGGCGTCCAGCTCTTCAACAGCCTTGGCTGCCTTCGCCTCGATATCCTTCTTCTTTTTAGAAGCAGCCTTCGAGGTCGTAGACTTCACCTTCTTCTGCACATCGCCCTTCTGCTTGCCCTTTACTTCGGGCTTAGCTTCCGGTGCGACCTTCGGCTTCGGCGGAGCAAGGGTGCTATCCTGCAAGAGCGAGTCAGACGGAGCAGCCACAGTCCCATCACCTTCGGTGTAGTAGCCGAACGGGATGAGTTCCACACGGCGGTTCTTGGCGCGGCCAGCATCCGTTACGTTATCAGCAAGCGGCATACGAGTACCGAAGCCAATAGCGCGGAGGCGTTCCGCAGGGATTCCCTTAGACTCGAAGTAATCCGTCACGGAGTGGGCACGGTCTTCAGAAAGCTTCTGGTTGTAGTCTTCGGTACCCACGATATCCGTATGGCCCTGGACTTCAAGTTTCACCTCCGGAATCTTCACAAGGAGCGCAATGATGTCGTCCAAAGTCGGGTAACTGGATTGCAAGAGCTTTGCAGAACCGAATTCGAACTGGATGCCCTTCTTGAGGTAATCCAAGTCTTCCTTGCGGCGCAGCGGGCAGCCACGCTTGTTCACCTTGATTCCCGGGAGCGTATTCGGGCACTGATCCAAGTAATCCGGCACGCCGTCCTTGTCGGTATCGAGCGGACAACCGTCAGCATCCACGGCGACACCTTCCGGCGTATCCGGGCACTTGTCGAAGCCGTCAAACACACCGTCCTTGTCACTGTCGAGCGGGCAACCCACGCTATCCACAACGGCACCCTTCGGCGTATTCGGGCACTGGTCCTTGTAATCCAAGACACCGTCTTCGTCCGTATCAAACGGGCAACCGACAGAGTCGACAGGCACGCCCTTCGGCGTATCCGGGCACATATCCTTGTAGTCATAGACGCCATCTTCGTCCGTATCCAGCGGGCAACCGACGCTATCCACAGACACACCCTTCGGCGTATCCGGGCACTTGTCGAGACCGTCAAAGACCTTGTCTTCGTCCGTATCGATGCCGCAGCCATCTTCGTCCACGACGATCGGCGGGAACGTATCCGGGCACTTGTCCTTGCGGTTCTTTACACCGTCGTTGTCGTCGTCACCGTCAAAGCCAAACGTCCAGGTCAGCTTTGCAATACCGGCAATAAGCGGCTGGGACACATAGCAATACTTGGCACGGTAACCAGTCTCGCCCTTGTACTTGATCTGGAAATCCTTGCAGTTGTCCATGGCGTCCTTATTGTCGTAGCCATCGACAAGGTTTCCGATACCGATATCGAGACCTGCAGCAAAGTCAATGTTGAAGAACGGAATCTTCACATTGATACCCGGCGTGAGTACCATCGGGTCGGTAATCGGGCTGAACGGATACGCATCGTTGCCAAAGCGCATTTCGCCACTGAATTCAAGGAACGGCTGGATGTAATCATTCACGAGCCAGTTCACACCCGTGCTATACACAAGCGTGTTCGAGGCATCGCCAAAGCCGAGCATAAGGCCAAGAGAAGAATTCCAGACAAGCGGAACACCCTTCTTGGTGTAATCGACAGAGACGATTCCCGTAAGGCCAAGCATCACGCTGTTTGCCGTGTAGGCGTACGTCGGGCCACCTTCGTTATCGAGGAACCAGGCGTGACGCGGACGCATACCCACGCCCCTCCAACCAGTCGGGATCGTGAGATCGACAACGGCAGCAGTCGTCATGTAGTCCGGGCCGAACAAGTGCGGTGTACGATACTTGCCATAGAACTGCAAGTCGCCGAGACCACCCTCGCCCATATGGGCACGGATTGCTTCGCCAGAGTAGTCCTTGGCGTGGTCATAGTAAATCGGGAGGCTCACGCCGATGTCCAAGTCATCGCGGAGACCAAACGCAAAGTTAAAGTTGCCGGTAAGGGCACCATCAATACGGCCCTTTTCCATTCGGGCATCCCACACGTCGAACTGCTGGACACGGCCCTTGCGGTCTGTGAACTGGGCGCCACGAGTATAGCCCCAGTTGTCGGTCGCAATCGTACCGCCCGTCCCCACGCGGAAATGGAAAAAGCCAAGCGTATTTGCATCTTGCTGGTGAAGGCCTGTTTTACCCCCCAGGAGGCCGGTCTGAGCAAAGACAGCCGCCTGCGCAAGTGCAAGAATCAGGGTAAGTTTTTTCATACTGCTAGATTATCTCAGCGATTAGACTCCACTACAGGTCCAGTTAAAATCAGAACTGCCAACTGAACCTTCACAACGATACTGTCCGTCAGAAGAACATCCATCCGTAGTATACTCCAAATTCGATGGAGGCACGCAAGAGAAGTCTACCCATCCATTAGCGTCACAGACCTCTTCGGTAGAATGACTTTCACAGAAAGACGTAAAATCACTAGTACTACAACTTGCAACACCATATCTGATTTCCAGCATCAAATCACAGTATTGTTCCGCAGTAGTTATAGTAATCTTTTTCCACTCGCCTTCTGTAGCAGTACCTTCATAACGATAATATTCCTTCATGTACTTACAAATATCAGTCTTTGCGAAGGCCGCGTTACATGCTTCTTGTTCGTCAGCCGCTTCAGCAACATTGCCTTTCTCATTGCAAATAAAGTCATGAACCAAAGAATTATCCGTGTACTTATACTGGTCTTCGCTGTATTCATTGTAGTATCCAAATTGGTACGATGCGAGATCACCAATAAAGTGCGGTTCTTCAGCGCAGTCAACATTAAAGAAAGATTCAGCAGTTACTGTTTCAACTTCTCCAGAAGTAGAACGTTTAATATAGGTTTTACCACTTCCTTCAATACCTTCAGGAATATTATCACATATAGTGCAAACTTCTTCGCCAGCTAGGCATTCTTCATCATGGCCTGCAAGAAGTTTACGATTTTCAGCGCACCATGCTTCCCTAGTAGCTTCAACAAGGTCATGAGCACCAAGATTACCCGGAATAGGAGTATACTTGCAAAGGTAAACCTTGCTATTCGGGCCATTAAACAAAGTAACTGTTTCAGCATCGGCAATGTTCTTAGTACAGGGTTTGTCCACCGCAGTTTCTGTAGCGGTACCCTTACGCCAATCACATTCTAATTTATCACCATTCTGATTACAGTCGCACGCATACTTTTGGCCACCGACCGTAACCCAGTTTGCATCGGCATTTTTCATCACGGTCTCAATGCACTCGCCATACAAGTCAGACGGTCCAACTTCGTGCCAGTTTTTTCTATTGGCAGAAGCGACATACTTCGTCTTGCTAGCAGCATTACCCAGTTCAACTTCATATGCAATTCCTGCCACATAGCCGCTAGCAGCCTTCTTGTATTCAGCCTTGTTGCAGAAGATGCTCAAGCTGTCCGTCGAAGTGAAAGAATTTTTTCCTTTTTCATCACGGAATTGATCAACGAATTTCGTAATAGCATTATCATCAGAAAGTTCCGAGCATTCGTCATCGATGCACTTATAGATAGCATTTTCCTTGTAACCGTTCATGAATACGTACACGGAATCTCTAATACCCAATTTGGTAACAAGAGTTTCATAACCAACAGGAATGTCGATGATACGAGCTCCGTTGATGGCGCGAGGAACGAATCCTCTACCGGCTCTGCGAATGTAGCCCGTAGCATCGGCCCATTCGCTACCAGCTTCTTCACTATTCCTGACATAAAGTACATCTTCAAATTCGCACTTCTGGTCGTATTTCAAGCCCAAAGCAGCGAGATCTTCATCTGCAACTTTCTGTTCGGTTGCCTTAACATTGTCACCGACGCAATAAAGGTCCACCGGGCTTGCCTTGACCCACTTTGCGCCATTGCATATATAATCGCCATAACCAGTCGTGGTAGAGCGTTCAGCATCCTTTTCGTCAAAGGACTTCACTACATCCTTGTTAGCTGCAGTACACTTGCCGAGCGGGCCTTCGCCTTCAGCCGGATTCAGGATTTCGTCAATAGTCTTGCCGTTCCGAACAACATCTTCAAGAGAAGGGCTAGAAGGATCATAACTTACAATGTTGCAAGTACCAGACTGACCGTCCGTCAAATTGCCATCGCTATCATAGCATTCCTTCTTACACACGTAAGCGCTCAAATCAGGATCCGTACCGAAATAAGCGAAACCTTCATAACCCTCATCGCGTCCCTGGCAAGGATCCACCATTCCATAGCGGCACTCACCCCTTTCGCACTGGCACAGCATGCTGAAATCAGCTTTATCAACCGTGAATACAGCACGTATTCCTGCATTTGCAGCAGTTGCATCGCACTTTCCAGTTTCAGCAAAAGCAATTTGGTCAAGATTATTTGCCGGATACCAAATCCTATCGCGGCGATAGTATTCGAAATAACGGAAATGGCCACCTTCGACTTCGGGCTTCTGTATCTTGGAGTCCTTATCAAATTCAACAGCCTTGGTCGTATCGAGCTTGTAGGCGCTAACAAAGCCATCCTGAAGGATCTTGTAATAGATTTCATCATGACCGAGATAATCATCCGTTTCGCATTCGCCATTATAAAGCATCATCGGTCTCACATTGCCATCTGCATCCAATGCGCAATTCCACTTGAAGAAGTTTGCATTGATAAGCAAAGCAAGGTAATCCACAAAGAACATGCTCTGCTTTTTGCCTGCGTAAGTCGTTTCGATAGCTTGGTTAAAGTCACCATTTTCGGCAAAGACCTTGCGGTATTCATTGTAAACCTTATTGAAGTCCGGGACCTTGTTGCCCTGATCGATAAGAGCCATCACCCAGACAACGCCATTGAAGTATTCGGTAAGGCCAACACCATCGCCGCTACCCGGCAGGTAGTGTTCAAAGGCAGCAAGCGTTGACGGATCCTTAACCAAGGAGAGAGCCTTAGCAAGTTCTATGTTAGCCTGAGCGCCGGCCTTAGCAAATGTTTCATCGCCCTTCTGGACCAGTTTTTTCACACGTTCGGCCTTGTAGTCCGTAAGGAAGTCGATTACGACCGTTTCGGATTCATCGGAAAGGTCCGTGAAGGCCTTGTAGATTACCTCTGTCGAAGAGGAACCATTGCCGCCAAACGTAAACCCACCATAAGCATTCGTCATGTTCATCTTGATGCGGAGCTGAGCAAGCGGATTGCTCAAGTTCGTCACTTCAATATCGCCTTCAAGACGTGCAACCTTGTATTCCACTTTTTTCTTGTTCGTCTCTTCGACCGTCACAAACGCACCGCTCTTGGTAGCATCTGCAAACAGGTCCGTCACGAACATCTTGCCGGTCGCATTGAGCTTTTCGTCAAGATCCACCACGGTAAGTTCGGTGTGGTTACCGCCCTTGATGTTCTTCCAGATTTCTTCGTACACATCTTCGGAACTCGTCGTCTTTTCGGCATACACCGGGAAACGCACGACGATGTGCTTCTTATAGACTTTTTTAAGGTTTTCGTCATCGAGATTGGCGACGAATTTCTTTTCGACTTCACCGCACTTCACCGAGATCGTGACGGTCTTGCCGTCTTTGCTATACTCCGGTTCGGCGTTGAGCTTACAGGACTTGTCGTATTCTTCGGCGAGGCTGCTCAACTTCTTGTCAAGTTCGTCGTTATCCAGTTCGCTCTTGGCAGAAGCGCTGCTCAGCTTCTTGTCGACTTCCTTGCCCAATTCCTCGGAAGCATCCTTCAAGCCATCCTTGATGGCCTTTTCGACAGCGTCCATGTCGGCATTATCGCCATTTTTACCATTCTTGCCATTCTCGCCGGGATTTCCCTGTTTGCCCTTGTCGCCTTTTTCACCATTATAGACAGTGCCGATCGTATCACCATCGCAAATGATTTTAACGCCGGACTTTTCACCTTCGGAAAAAGACTTGGTTTCGCAACGATATTCGATAGCGTCCTGGTCATTCAAAGCAATCCATTCGCCATCGGTACAGACGTACATCGTAGATTCATCTTTCACAAAGGCCATCGAGCCTTCAGTCTTATCATTACAATCTTTAGGATTGATTGATTTAACAGTCGTGAAAGACTGCGCGACTTCCTCAGACACGAGAACGTCGTCACCGCAACCGGCAAAAATCATTGTCATCGCAGAAGCTGCAACGGCAAGTTTCAGGGTATTTTTTTTCATTTTTTTCCTTCAATAAAAAAAAGGCGTGCTTCCGTTCAACAGTTTCCTGTGATCGACCGCACACCCGCTTGTTACAAAATTCTGTCAAAATATAGTTTTTATAAGTTAATTTGTAAAGTTTGTCTCACTTTTTAATTATTTAAAGCTTACTTCGTAAATTTTCAGTTACAAATCGGCATAAAGCGGGGTTATCTCGCTTTTTCTCTCGAATTGTCGAAAAAACAGGCACATTTTTATCCAAGCTTTATGTATATTCATGGCATGGGCATCGTCGATGCTCGAAGTTTTTAAAAAAAGGTTAATAATGCTTTCTTATCAAGACGCCTACAAAATTGCAGAATCCGTACACAAAGGCCAGCAAGACAAGGCCGGTGGCCCATACATCGATTTCCTCCAGAACGTCGCCGATTATCTCAAGAACAAAGGCGAATCCGAAGATGTCCAGGTTCTCGCCATTTTGCAGGATTCCATTACATCCGCCACTAAAAAGACTCCGGACGACATGATCCAGATGGGTGTTCCTGCCGATATGGTCGACCTCATCCAGAAGATGACCTACCACAAGAACCAGGCATGGATTGACGAATACAGCTGCCACCTCATGGAAAAGGGTGTGCCGGCCGAAGACGCCACCTACGACGCCCGCGAAAAGGACTTTGTCCGATTTGTCGAAACACTCAAGGACAATCCGACTGCAGCAAAGGCAAAGAGCGCTATCTTGAACGTGCTCATGGACGACAAGTACATCCACCGTCAGGAACGCCGCGAACTCAAGACGAAGTTCCGTCTCAAGAAGTACAAGGCCGCAATTCAGGCACTTGGAGTTTAATTCAAAATTAGGAAGAACCCGCCATTTACGGCGGGTTTCTCGTTTTTTGGAGCAATATATTCTATTGCCACTCCACCGCCTATTTACTAATTTTACACCGTATTTTTTTAGCCCCTAAAAGGGCCCAACCCCTAAAAAGGAACACAACAATGGCAAATAAAGTCTATAACTTTAGCGCAGGACCGTCGGTCTTGCCGGAACAGGCACTCAAGGAAGCATCTGCTGCATGCATCGACTTCGAAAACAGCGGCATCAGTATCCTCTCCATGAGTCACCGTTCAAAGCCGATTGAAAACATGTTCGCCCAGACGGAACAGTACCTCCGTGAATTGATGGGCATCCCGGAAGATTACGACATCGTGTTCCTCGGTGGTGGTTGCTCACTTTTGTTCTGCATGCTCCCGATGAACTTCTTGGACCAGAACGCTACGGCCGACTATGCTTTGACCGGCGTTTGGGCAAACAAGGCTTACAAGGAAGCTAAGCAGTTCGGTAACGCTCTCGCCGCTTGCGACACCAAGTCTGAAACTTACAGCCGCATCGACAAAAACTTGAAGCTCAGCGACAACGCAAGCTACCTCCACGTGACCGCCAACAACACGATCTACGGTACGGAATGGCACAACTTCCCGAAGCCGAAGTCCGGCTTCCTCATGGCTGACGTGAGCTCCGACTTCCTCGCCCGCAAGATCAACGTGTCTGACTTCGGTGTCGTCTATGGCGGCGCTCAGAAGAACATCAGCTGCGCTGGCGTGACTGTCACGATCATCAAGAAGGGCCTTCTCGGCAAGGTGAACCGCACCATCCCGACGATGCTCAACTTCCAGACCCACATCGACGCTGCCAACATGTTCAACACTCCTCCGGTATTCGCCGTGTACGTGATGAACCGCACCCTCAAGTGGCTCAAGGATTTCGGTGGCGTGGACGCTATCGAAAAGGTGAACCGCTCCAAGGCCGCTCTCCTTTACAGCGCCCTCGACAACTCCAAGGTGTTCGTCGGTACGGCTGCTAAGGAAGACCGTTCTATCATGAACGTTCCGTTCGTATTCAACAAGGATGTCGTTGCAGCTGACAAGGCTGACGATCTCGCCAAGGAATTCCTTGAATTCGCTAAGGCTCGTGGCCTCCAGCAGCTCAAGGGTCACCGTTCTGTCGGCGGCTTCCGCGCTTCTATCTACAACGCCATGCCGGTCGAAGGCGTGCAGGCTCTCGTTGACTGCCTCGGCGACTTCGAAAAGAAAGTGTTGGGCTAATTAGCCCAAGAACTTGGACTTGAGCGAAAGCGAAAGTCCAATGTTTTAAGGTTAATTAGGAATGCGCCGCGCCCCGCGCGGTGTAACGCATTTGAGAAAGCCTCGGCCTAGTGCCGGGGCTTTTTCGTTTACCTCATTTAATGGAGATGCCCTCCCCATACGCGGATCATGACTACTAAGCAGCATAGCTGCAAGTAGTCAAAGACATCAAGTGGGGCATGACAAAAAAAAACAAAGACGGGCATGACAGAGCGTGCCGGCAGAAGGCCCGGGTGCATAAACGAAGAACCTCCTCATGGAGCATGAGGAGGTCCTATTTTTTGTGTTAGGAGTACGCCATTACGGCGCCTTGGAGGAGGATTTCGTGGCACGTATGTCCCCGTGCCGGGTATTTTGCAAGGCCCCAACAACCAAACACGGCCTTGCAAAACTCGCGAGATAAGTTTAGAACCTTCTTTTTGTTCTCAAAATTACTAACCCATATTCACCCAAAGGCTTTCACTTTCTCGTTTTTACATGAATAAAGATACTCTATTAAATAGCGAATGTCAATAGAAAAACGCATTTTTAAATATTATTTTGCAAATACATCACCTAAACACGCTCCCAAAATGTTCTCAAAAATCTAACAAAGTTCTTAAAAAGGTTAAAACAGAGAAAAAGACCAATAAATACACGTTTTAAACCAAAAAAAATACAAGACGGAGATTCCCGCTCAAGGCGGGAATGACACGCAAGGCGAGTGCAGCAAGAATGAGTATACTCATTCTTATTGCCGAGCCGCAGCTGTCAAGCCCCGTTAGGGGAATGACAAGGAGCCGAGCGATGCAGAAAAAACAGGCGCAAAAAAAAATGCCCGCACAAAGGCGGACACAACAAACTCAGGAGAGCTCAACGACAACAGCTTAATTGTCAGCGGGCTTCTTTGCAAATTTATTTGTAATATCGGGAACGATATCCATAATTTTCGAAACGAGGGAGCTATCCTTGGTAATCGGCATGACGCGCACGTCATCGCCCTTGATAACAAGGAACGCCACCGGATCGACCGAAGCACCACCGCCAGACGCAGACGTATCGCCCTTGCCCTGATGGCCGCCAAAGCCAAAGCCTACGGAAACGCGACTCACAGGCACCACAGTCGTATCACCGGCCTGAATCGGTTCACCAATGACAGTTTCCGCCTTCGTGATGAAGCGGAGTTTTTCTAAAAGAGTTTCTGCAAGTTTTTCAATAGCCATATTCTGAATATAGTAATTAGTATCGCGCGCTGTAGACGCGATCGCTCGCGGTAAAGAATTTACGCTCCAAATCGGACCAGTCAAGATAGCCCCAAGCCGCCACGACACGTCCACCGGGGAGTCTCGTCGCCATGCCGTTCACCCCCTCTCCTGCGGTAAAATAAAGCGTCGAGGTTTCGCGGTAAATGCCTTTGGGGTGTACAATATTCAACTGACGGCCCCAGGCGATAAAATCGTTTTCTTCAACCTGTTCCCAACTGCGGGCGACATTCCACTGCAAGTCGGAGTCGCGATAGCTTTGGGCAAGCACCGGGAAATAAGCCTTGACGCCAATAAAATACTTTGTCAGGATCGATGTGTGCCCCGGTTCACGATGTTCAAACGGGAGACTCAGGAATTCCTGCGGGAAACCGCCATGACGGGCATTCGGGAACTGACGGACGTAGTTTTCAAGATCGCTGCGTTCATAACGGCGGAAGCTATCGTGCTTGAAGATGAAGATTCGCGCCGCAGATCGAATACTCTGTTCCAAGAACGAGCCTCGCAAGATCGGGACAATTCCCTGAAAACGCCCACTGTTCATGTAATAATCAAGCGCATAGACGTCGCTCTTGAATTCCAGAATCGTCACATCAAGCGTATCACCCGTCATCCCCATCGGATAACGCAAATCGACGCGCTTCACAAGAGCTTTAATATCATCGTTCGGATGTTCATCGATACGGATATCATCCATCGGCCACCTGTCGTTGTAGCACAGCTCCGTATAATCAACAGATTCCTCTTCTTTCGGTTCGCAAGCACACAAAACAAACGTGGCCGCACAAGCACAAGCGCAAACAAACTTAGGCAACACCGAAAGGAAACGATTCATACTCATAAAATTTAGCATACATCAATCACGTTTGCGGACTTCGGCATAGTTACAATACTCATAAAGCGGGCACTTGGAACAATGCGACGTGAGCTCGCGGCAAATGAAGCATTCGCTACCGTTCTCCAAAAAGAACTGGAGGGAATGCGCCGCAAAATACGGATTCTCCGGAGCAAGCGCCACAAAATACTCATTCGCAAGTTTTTGTTTTTGTGATGGTTCAAGTTCCGCAAAGCTAGATTCCTTCGCGGGGCCGAGCATCGCGAGGAAACGGCGAGCGCCCATCGTAAGCGGGAGCGGCGGCATTCTAGAACTGTCACGACACGCAAAGCCAAGGCCAAGCGGTTGCGGGGCAAGCAAGCGGTAAATTGCGGCACAAGCTTTAGGGCGCGGATTCGAACGGCCCATAAAATAGATTTCGCCCAAGTCCCGCCACATCTCTTCGGGAGTCCGTTCACGCATCCAAGCGACCAAATCCGGATGATGGCGTACAAAAAGCCCGACACTCCAGAAAATCCCGGAGACATGTTCAAAGACAGTCCAGTTGCGGCTATTGAACGTCTGTTCCACGACCTCTTCAATTTCACCGCCCTTCGGCACGGGGAGCGACCAAAGCTTATCGCCCGGGAAACGTTCGTGCAACTTCACGAGGAGGCGCAAGATATCGGGGTAAGAACGATCCTGGAATAAGACCGTACCAAGCAACGTCCACGCAATTTGTTCATTTGCCGTGGGCATTTTTTGAGCAACATAAACTACGGGATCAGCGCACTTGAAAAGGAGCGCTACAAAAGCTTTCGAAGCCTTGAATAGCGCTGGTTCATCGTGAATAAAACGCTTTACCGAGACCAACTAGAGAGCCTCGCCCACCTTCACCGCCTGTCCGAGACGTGCCTTGAACAGGTCCGGATGGCGTTCGCGAATTTTCTTGTCGACCACGAGAATCACGGTGCTGCCCATTTCAAAGCGGCCAAGTTCATCGCCACGGTCAAAAGAGAACTGCTGATTCGGAATCCAGTCCAAGCGCTTTTTGTCGCGCGGGAGCTTGCCTGCATTCGTCAAAATGGAATCGTTATACACGACGCCAATGCGGCCAACGTTTGTCGCACCGACCTTGACCACGAGCACTTCGGAACCGTCCGCCAAGCGGAGTTCACTCGTCAAGCGTTCGTTGATGCTGAAAAGACCTTCGACACGTTCTACACTACCTGCGTTGACCGGCCAGAGCGTGCCCGGGCAATAGCTCGAAAGCACGAGGTCGCCCTTGACGGGGCTGTGGATGCGGTGGTAGTTGAACGGAGCCAAGTAAATCGTTGCAAAGGCGCCGCCCTTGAAACGTTCTGCAAGTTCTTCGCTACGCAAAAGGCTCTTGAGCGTGTAAGTCTTGCCCTTCGCCTGGATCAAGTTCTGGTCATCGCCATCGAACGTTCCCGTCTGCGAAAGCACACCATCGACCGGGCTCACGATTTCGGCACCGTCGGCAACCGGGCGCATACCCGGCTTGAGCTTGCGGATAAAAAGTTCACCGATGTTCTTGTAATGGCTGAGCGGGTATTCCGATTCAGACATGTCGAGCTTGTAATAGCTAGCAAAGGCGTTGCGAGCGATTTTGCTCAGGAACGGGATGCGTAAACGCGTAAAGGCACCGAAAATGCGGCTTGCGGCATTCTTCGGCAAAAGCTTCATAAAAACGTAGAAAGGAGTGTTCATGATTTTAAAGTTAGTAATTGGTCAGTGGTTTTCGAAATGCGCGACATCGGTGTTGAGCAGTTTCCAGAGTCTAGAGGCAAACGGCGTCGCCCATTCCTTTTCGGGCGCCACGCGAGTTGTCGTTGCAGCGGTGAATTTGGAGTAAGTGAGGGCGACAAGTTCACCGTAGCGAGCATCCCACATGCTCCACACGATTTGCCATGTGAATCCGCCTTTCTTGCCTAAATCCGGATCCATTTCCACATTCAGCACAAGCGGAATCGTCAAGTAGCGCAGTTCATAACGGCTAGCAATGCCATTCAGCAATTCTTTAAGTTTAAACGGCAACTGGCGTGCAATCGTCTGTTCCACGCCATCGCGCTCTTCCCACGGCGTCACGTCATCCAGACGCTTGCCTTCCACGAATTTTTCAGCTAGAATCTTTGCAGACAAAGAATCGACGTAAGCGGAATCTGCATCCGGCACACGCATGCCGACAATCATCAAGTCTCGCTGCATTTTCGGGAACGCTTTGGCAAACAAGGAATCTTCGACACGTGCAAGGTCAAAGTCGAGAGCGTCAGCACTAAAGCTGTGGCACATTTTGCAATCTTCGGGACGGGTAGCCGTCACCTTAAGCGCAGGGAATACACCCACAACCGCATTGGAATCGATACGACTAAACGCGACCTGGTTCCATTCGCGGTAGAATTTTTCGTCCGTGATTTTCAGCACGATATCGCCTTGCGTGCCACATTCCGTGCACGGAGCATCGGCCATGTCGCCGCCTTCGGGAGCGCTATCGCGCGAACCTGCACAAGCGATGAAAAGCGTTGAGGCGCACAAGAACATAAATTGACAAAACTTCATAATAAGCTCCAAAACATTTTGCAGAACAAGACTTAACTGGATGGGGCTACGCCCCTACTCCTTGGCTCGGTTATAAAAATGAGATCACTCATTTTTGCAACACTCGCCTTCAGAGTAGTCTTCCGCCTTCGGCGTCAGAATGACGTAGAAGGCTTTATTCTAGCATTATAGTAAATGGGCCGTCGTTGACGAGGCTCACTTGCATATCGGCACCGAATTTTCCGGTTTCGACAACGGCAACTTCTTTTTTGCACTGTTCAATAATATACTCGTAAAGTCCATTAGCGAGCGTCGGGTTGCCAGCACCATTGAATGTCGGGCGATTGCCCTTATTGCAATTGGCATACAACGTAAATTGGGATACGAGCAAAAGCGAACCGCCAACATCCTTGATGGAAAGGTTCGTCTTTCCGTTTTCATCGGCAAAGATGCGGAGCGCAAGCATTTTCTTGATGAAGCGGTCAGCGATTTCGCGGGTATCGCCCTCACCTACGCCAATCAACACAAGGAATCCCTTGTTATCAATTTTACCGACGGTTTGACCTTCAATATCGACTTGAGCCTTAGTGACTCGCTGTATTAAAAATTTCATTTTTAATTACTCTAAAATTAATTGTTTTTGAAACGCAAAAGTACGTCATGCGGGCGGGGCCCCAGCTCGGAGTTGACGCCTACGGCGTCAGCGGCTTCACTCGGTTATGCCGGTCTGCAAGCAGCCCGTCGCAACACTCGTTTTGCACGCTACTGCGAAGAAAACATCTCCTGAATAGTTGCAGAATCATTCGTGACGGTTAATGCAAGGCGCAAGAGGACGGCAGCTTTGGCGGGGGGCAAATCGTAAGCGGCAATCGTTCCTGGCACAAGAAGCTGTTCCGGGACAATGCGACCGCGATTGATTCGCGTGGAAATCACGACGGGGATTTTATTTTTAGAAATAACATCAGCAATTGCATCCGCCCATGCGCGAGAAAATTCTCCGGCGCCAGCGCCTGCAATAACAAGCCCTGCCGAGCGCTCTGCCGCAAAACGCACCAGTTCTGCATCAGCATCTGCGTTAAAGTAAAGAATGGAGACGCGCGGGAGGGAATGCAAGGAGGAAACGTCAAATGCAGAACAAGATGGCGACCCCGGAATAAATCCGGGGTGACATGACGCGGGAATTTCAGCAAATGCATCCAAATCGTTCGCATGAATCTTTTGCACCGAGCGGGCGTTCATCAATTTGCCTGCAAAGGCAACATATACCACACTGGATCCCGTCGCGTTGCTCCAGGATGACGCAACACGAGATGGCGACCCCGGAATAAATCCGGGGTGACAATCAGGGCGGGATGACATTTCAGGCGGGCATGACAATGCTGAATTCGGCGATTCTCGCACACTACGTTCACACAAGTCCACTGCGGTTTTCACGGCAAAGAGGAGGTTTGCGGGGCCGTCTGGTTCCGCTGCTGTTGCGGGCCGCATCGAGCCTGTCATAATCACGGGTTTCGCGACATTCCCGGCGGCACTTGGAGCAGAACCATCCAGCGTCAAATTCAAGAAGAAAGCGGTTTCTTCCATCGTATCGGTCCCGTGCATGATCACGACGCCGTCAACATCGCTTCGCTGCAAGAGTTCCTCAATCCGCTTCGCCAAAGCAATCCAGATTTCAGAAGTAACATCGTCCGAATTGATATTGCAAAACTGCTCGACGCAGATATTTGCCACATTCTTCAATTCCGGAATCGCATCAATCAGCGTTTGCGCCTTAATTGAGCCTGACTTGTACCCTATATCCTTACCTTGCTCGCCCGCGCCTGCAATAGTGCCGCCTGTCGCTAAAATCACGATATTTTTCATCTTACAGACTCCAACAAATCCTGAGCGGTTGTTTCATAATGTTTTTTCAAGGAGCCTTCCATTCCAAGCTCACGAAGATCCTGCAAGCACTTGGCAAACTTGCGGAAGGCATCCGGGCCACCGCCATCACGCCACAAAAGTTCTTCGACCATCCGTCTCGAGAACCAGTAAAGCATTTTCACCGTTGCCGAATCCTTCTCTTTCACAAAAGGTTTTCTCAACGATTCAACGCTCGGGTAAGCCCCCAATGGGCGCTCTTCATTGTTATGCGAGCCATCAATCACCTGCGCAATTCCCTCGTTCATCCAGCAGGGCACATTCGCATGCGTCATCGCACGAACAAACGAATGCGTCAGTTCATGGAATAGTACCGGGCGGTAAACATCACGATACGCCATCAAGTTCACCGGCACACGCAACTTACCATCAAATACAGCCGCTACCCAGTCTGGACGCGGTCCCGTTCCCTGATACTCCTTATCCTCATACAGTACGAGGCTCATCTTGTTTTCGGGCAAATAGTCGAACAAATTACTAATCGAATCGTAGGCAACTTCCAAAACGGCAAGCGCTTCCATCACGTCCTTTTTCGAAGGGCCGCCGTCAAATTCCAGGCGGAAATGCATGGACTTTTCAACGCCGAGATTTTTTAATTCCTGTTCCAAAGCATTTGACTTTTTAACAAGGTAATCTAAATCCTGATGTTTGAAACTTAACGTTTCAATGTAATTGATGCACTCTTTATAACGTTCCTGTTCAAAGAGAATGCCAGCCATGTGCATCTGCAAATTCGTATCGTTCGGTTCTGACTTTAAAAGTTCCCGAACATTTTTCTCGGCGCACTTCCAGTCACCAATACGGAGACACTCGTTCGTTTCATGAATCATGTCTTCATATCGAAAGCGTTCTTCGACTTTTCTTTCGTAAAACTGGTACCCCACGAACATAAAAACATAGATCAGCAAAAGGCAAACAACACGCCCGATCCAATTCTTTTTTTTTCTTTCCACAATACAAATTCCATTAAATAAGTCCTCTATAATTCTAGTAATTATACACTCAGAGAGATCCCCTATTAAGTCGGGAACGACATAAAAGGCTTTAAACGGCCAAACACCTACTTACGAATTACTCACTATTCACGCTCCAACAATTTTTAAAGTATATTTAGTATAGGTTTGGTTATGGCAGAAATCTTTGATTACGATGACTACCGGGATATGATCAAGGATTATTACTTGGAGCATAAGAAACACAACTCCTTGTATTCCTTCAGTACACTCGGCAAAACGCTTGGCTTGGATTCAAGTCATGCGTATTATATAGTTCAGAAAAAGCGAAATCTCCCCGTTCATGCAGTCCCCGCCGCAAAAAAGATGCTCGGACTGGACGGTCGTGGAGCCGCATACTTCGACTTGTTGATAGTCGCATCACGCACGAAGTCCGAAAAGACAAAAGCTGAAATTTTGCAAAAGGCATTCCAGCTGCGCGACGTGAAGCGCCACTTGCTCAAGGACAACGAGCTCAAGTATCTCAGCGCCTGGTGGACTATCGTCGTAAGAGCGCTTATCGAAGTGAAACACGGCAACGTGGATATCCCGGAAATCGCAAGTAGCGTGATTCCGCCCATCACCGAAGAGCAAGCGCAAGAAAGCATTGAGATTTTGAAGTCGCTCGGCTTTATCCAGCCGATCAACAATAACAGCAAAGTCCGCCTCGCCGACCCGCACATCACGGTCCAAGGCGCCGAGAAGGCCGAAGCCATCCGCAGTTTCCATTCGAAGGTCATGCAGTTTGGCATCCGCTCGCTCAATGAAATTCCGCCTGAAAACCGCGACATTTCGACCATCACCATGGCTGTTGATTCCAAGGGCTTCGAAGACCTCAAGAAGATGCTCAAGGAATTCCGCAAAGAAATTCAGATCCGTGTCGATAAGTGCATCGTCCCCGATCGCGTCATGCAGTTGAACCTCGCTCTATTCCCCGTCGCACTCAATAAAAAGAAGGAAAAATAAAATGAAAAATTTTAACAAGCTTCTTTATTTAGTTCCCTTTGGACTCCTCGCTGCTTGCGGTACAAACAGCGACACCGCAGGGAATACGACGGAAATCGAAAACGCCATCGCTATTCGAGTCTTTGACGACGGAACACCGGCTGCCAAAGTGCGCTACCAGGTGCTCCCCTCTTGGTATGTCGCCGACACCGCCGAAACGGGTGCAGTAAAATACACCTACGAAGGCGAAACCGATATAAACGGTTGGGTGCATATCGAAGGTCATCAGAACGGTTCTTACACCATCAACTTTACTAAGGGCGATTCTTCCATCGTCTTGCAGTACACGCTCAACAACCTGAACCACGAATACACGCTCGACAGCGCATCGCTCGAAGCTGTAGGCACGGTCAAGGGTCTCGTCGATTTGCCGGACTCAGCCAATTACGCCTGGGTTGCCGTTCAGGGCGTGAACACGATTGTCAAGACCGACACGCTTGGACAGTTCGTCATCCAGAAGGCTCCGTGCGGTAACCTTACCGTGAGCGCCTGGGATTCCGAAGACCTCGAAGCCATCGGCCAGACCTCGGCAAGCGTCATCTCGAACGACACGACGGATCTCGGCCTCATCGAGAACCCGAACAAGGTTGTTCCGGAGAACGCCATCCGCTTTATGCCTTCCGACTTGATTTCGGACTGGATGCGTCCGCTCAGCTTCCCGACCGTACTCGTCCTGCGCCTGACTGAAGAGAACTTCGACTTCTCGAAGGCCGAAAAGGACGGAAGTGACATTCGCCTCTACGACGGAAGCAACAACCTCATTCCGTTTGAAATCGACGGCTGGGACACGACCATCAATAGCGCAACGATCAACATCCGCGTCGAAAGCGCCGCCGATACAGTCAGGCCGTGGATGCTCATGTGGGGCGACAAGAAGGCCAAAAAGATTGAAGACGTCGATGTCTGGGAAGGGCTCAGCGATTCACTCGTGAAGGCTCTCAACAGCGTCGAGGTTTTGAATTTCGAAGCAGGCACCGACTTAAACGCACTGCCCGCGCCACTTAACTACAACTGGTACGTACAACCGCACGATAGTGCAACGGTCAAGAACAACCTTGACCAGAAGCCGACCAACGGCATCGAAAAGGCAGACAGCACCATCTTCGGCAAGAACATGCTGCATGTGCAGTACCAGGCGAACAAGCTCGGACGCTACGTTGTCATCGGGACGCGCATAGCCGCGCACCAGCACGACTTGAGCAGACTCGACTCCGTGGAAGTTTGGCTCAAGGGCAGCGGGGATTTCGAAGTATTCCTCGAGACGATTGTAGAATCCGATACAAACTACAAGACCTCGTATAAAGGAAGTGTCAACGAAGAATGGACTCGTGTCGCCATCAAGCCATCCGATTTCACAAATCCGGACAAAAAAAGCTACCACGGCTGGGACGTGACTCGCAACAAGATTACGCGCTTTACCATCTTTGTGTACAACGGCACGGATATCTGGATTGATAACGTCAGAATGTACGGAATCAATTTAGACGACTTGCTGTAAATAGCATTCACCAAGGCAATTAAAAAGCCCCCTCAAAGGGGGCAAAAAAAAGGCCGTTTGGGATTGAAAACTCTGTTCGGTCAAGGTCACTACGTTTTGTATCATGAAGAATAGTGATCCGAGTCTCCATCCGATACAGAAGCACCAATTCTCCAACACTAATTGATGCCTTTGAATCCAATCCCAAATCGGCAGTTTTAGGATACCCGTAAATTATCTTTATTTAAGGCCTTTTTCTCAAAAGGCCTTTTTACATCCGTTGACAAAATGTCAAATAATTGGCAATAGCGCCCGTATGGGCGAATCAGATAATAAACATTTACATTAAAAATGGGTGTGTTTTACCCTGTAAATGTAAATTCCGGCAAGGACCATTATGGTGACAATCCAGCTCACTGGGTAAACCACCATCAACGAGGTAAAGTTCTGGTACATCGGGAATACAAAAATCACCCAGAGGATTCGGATACCGCAAACACCTACCACACAAGTGAGCGCCGGAGCCAAAGATTGCCCCATGCCACGCAACGCGCCAGAGAACACATCCAAGAAGACATTGATGAACAGCACGCCGACTACGACATTCATGCGGATAGAACCAGTCGCGATAATTTCGGGATCAGACGTAAACACAGAAAGCAATTGATTGGCAAAGAGACAGCAGAGCAGGCTCAACGCAAACGTCGAAGTTGTCGCAAGCAAAATGGTCCAACGGACCGCACTACGGCAACGCGCTATGTTTTTCGCACCGTAGTTCTGCCCCACGAACGTCACGCATGCATGCGAGAAGGAATTGAGCCAGTAATAAACAATGAACTCATAATTGAGTGCAGCCGCAGAAGCCGCAACGGTCGCAGAACCGAGACTGTTAATGGCCGACTGGAGGCACACATTGCTAAACGAGAACACAACGCCCTGAAGCCCCGCCGGGAGCCCCACGCGCATGATGCGCCCGAGAAATACAGGCGTGATTCTCAACTTCCAGAATTCAAGTTTGAACGGTCCGACCTCGTGGAGCATAAAGTAGAACAAGGTACCGGCACTCAACGCATTTGCAATTACAGTTGCAATAGCGACACCCGTCACACCCCAGCCAAAGCCCGCAACAAAAAGAACATTCAAGGCAACATTTATAGCACCCGTCGCAAGGAGCACATAAAGCGGGCGTTTTGTATCGCCTTTACCGCGTAAAATCGCCGCTACAAAATTGTACAGCATGACAAACGGAATCCCCGCAAAATAAACCTGGAGATAGCGCACCGCCATGTCCAAGATATCCTCAGGTGTTGAAATCGCCGAAAGGATTTGCCTTGCAAAAAAGACACCGATAAACGAAAGCAGAATTCCGCTAAAGAACGAGACCATCACCGACGTATGGACACTGCGAGTAACAGCACGGTAACTTTGGGCGCCGATGGAATTGGCGACGACAACATTTGCGCCAACAGAGATGCCAACGAACAAGTTTATCAGCAAATTAATCACGAACGTATTTGCACCGACAGCCGCCAGAGCCTTATCGCCCGCAAACTGTCCGACCACGGCAATGTCGGCCGCATTGAACAGCTGTTGCAAAATGCTTGTCGCCGCAAGCGGAACGGCAAACCTCAGAATCTTACGACCGAGAGGCCCGTTCAACATATCCATATTCGTCTTTAACGCATCCGTTGCCATACAGCACCTTAAAACCGCGGCAAATTTAGATTTTTACGTTTAAGCTTAAAGGGCAATTTTCTACCTTTACATCGCAAAAATCAGGTGACTAGAATCGCTATAGGATAAAGCGATTACAAGCGCCACAAATCGGAGATTATCATGGGTTTTAAATGCGGCATCGTAGGCCTCCCGAACGTAGGCAAGAGCACAATCTTCAACGCAATCACTAACGCAGGCGCAGAATCCGCCAACTATCCGTTCTGCACCATCGATCCGAACGTCGGCATGGTCAATGTCCCGGATGCCCGCCTCGATGAACTTGTGAAGGTCTACAACCCGAAATCCATCGTCCCGGCTGTTACAGAATTCGTGGACATTGCAGGCCTTGTAAAGGGTGCTTCTAAGGGCGAAGGTCTCGGCAACCAGTTCCTCACCCACATCCGCGAATGCGAAGCCATCATGGAAGTGGTGCGCTGCTTTGACGACGAAAACATCATTCACGTGAACGGTTCTGTGGATCCGATCCGCGACGTCGAAGTGATTGAAACGGAACTCATCCTCAAGGACTTGGACACTGTCGAAAAGCGCCTCGCTACCGAAGCTAAGAGTGCTCGTACCGGCAACGCCGAAGCCAAGGCTCGCCTCGCCGCTTGCGAACTTTTGAAGACGACGATGGAAGAAGGCCGCGCCGCCCGCACTGTGATGCACGACAGTGAAGAAATGGAACTCATCGTCAAAGACCTCGGCCTCCTCACCGCAAAGCCGCTCTTCTACTGCGCAAACGTCAAAGAAGACGACATCCTCACCGGTAACGCTTACGTGGACCAGCTCAAGGAATATGCCTCCAAGCATGGCCACGACGTGATTGTCATCAGCGGCAAGATTGAAGAAGAACTTTCCGCCATGGAACCGGCTGACAAGATCGAATTCCTCAAGGAACTCGGCATGAAGGAATCCGGACTCGATTCCGTTGTCCGCAAGGGTTACGAAATCCTCGGTCTCCGCACGTTCTTCACCGCAGGCGAAAAGGAATGCCGCGCCTGGACGTTCCACGCAGGTTTCAAGGCACCGCAGTGCGCAGGCGTCATCCACACGGACTTCGAACGTGGCTTTATCCGCGCTGAAACTTTGAGCTACGCCGACTTCCTCAAGCACGGCAGCTGGAACGCCGCCAAGGAAGCAGGTCTCGTCCGTACGGAAGGCAAGGAATACCTCGTACAGGACGGCGACATCATGTACTTCCTGTTCAACGTGTAAAACAGCATTGTCATCCTGAGCGGAGAGGCGAAGCCTCGTAGTCGAAGGATCCAGTCAAGTCTAGCGTATGTAAGAGAAAAGATCGCGAGCAATCGCGACCTTCTTTTTTAAACTTCACTACGTTTCACTCAAGATGACGCTTTAGCTTTCTTCCGTTCGCGGCGGGCAATCACCATCGGCCGCACAAGCGTTGCGATGTTCATCGCCGTTCCAATTAAAATCAGGAAGCTTGCACAGTAAAGCCCAACGCCACCTTCAACTTTCAGTAGCGGGATTCCAAGAGTTCCACCGATTTGCGAAAGCTTCATCAACAGCGACCACAACGAGACCATGGACAACAGCCCCATCACCGTTGATGCAAGCGGAACAATCCAAGCAAACACAGCGGCCAAAACGACAGCAGCAATGATGCCGTACAAATGATGAACAGGTTCCATCTTTGGGAAATTCGGCATTTGCGTCTTGAAGTGGTCCAAGACTTTCGGGTTTTCCTTGACCATGCGATTCATCTGTTTCAGCGCAGAAGACTCAATGGCATCATCCAAGTTAACACCCGATGCAATCTGATATAACGTCATTTGGGCAATCGGCTTGCTATCGTCTTTCGCCGAGCACGAGACATTAGCCAAAGGCATTAGCAATGCAAGCAAAACCAGCAAATACGGCAATGCCGTCAGTTTCTTGAAAAGATTCTTTTCCTTATCGGATTTACTACTCATTATTTATTATCCTGAATAATTCTATCAAGAGGGAACACGCAACGGAAACCAATTCCGTCAGACCAGTAACGCGGATCTTCATCATCGCGATACGTCATGTTCAGCTTCTTTACCTTATCCTTCCAGGAACCGCCCTTCAGCACTTTACTTGTGCCCCAGAAAGATCCCGTCGGGTTAGAGCTTTCGATTGTAAACGTAATGGCAAAGTAATTGTCGCGAGTCCATTCGGCAACATTACCCGACATGTCGTAAAGGCCCCATGCATTTGGCGATTTAGTTGCCACTTCATGCGGACCATAGGCGGCGTCCTTCTTACCCGTCTTCAGCGAGTTCTCTGCAAAGACGGCATACTTGCCAACACTCATCACATCGTCCGATGTCCAAAGAACACCTTCGTTGCTCCCTGCGCGGCCGGCAAATTCCCACTGGGCTTCGGTCGGCAGATCACCACCAAGAACCTTGCAAGCATACTGAGCATGTTCCCAAGTGATATTGTGAACCGGTTTTTTCGGGTTCTTAAATACGGACCTATCCTCATGGCGTTTTGCAGAATCCAGAAGTCCCATAATCTTATGGTAAAATTCCTGAGTCACTTCAGTCGTCTGGATGGCATACGGCGACATGGAAACAACCTTGCCGCGATAACGGAACGTTCCAGAATCAATGATAGCGACAGTCCCGCGGGTAGCATGTTCAATAATTTTGGCGCCAGCCACCGTCTTAGCAGGTTCCACAGAAGAAGAACTTGCAATAACAGAAGAAGAGGATGATGCAGGAACTCGATTCCTAAGCCACTCCACAACTTCCGGTTCGATGGCAATGTGCTTTGGCAAAGTAAATTCGCCCTTTCCGAAATAGAGCTTTTCGCCCATACGGAAGCCAAGCTTGTCATAGCGATAATGATAACGCCCAACAAGGGCTCCTTCCTTAAAGACCCACACAGGCTTATCGTTCACAAGGAAAAGTGTCGTCACCAAAGAGGAATCCCCCTCAGCCATCTTTTTCACAAGTGTATCCATAGAGACACTATCAACAACGCCCTTCCAAGACACTTCAATTCGCTGATGATCCGCACCAAAACGGATGTTCAAGGAATCAACCTTGCTCGAATCGGAGGCTTTCATAATCTTTTCAATTGCAACAGGGCGCACATTAACCTGAGCTGGCAACGACTGCAAGCTATCGAGTTTTGCGTGGAATGCCTTATACATCTCGCTAATGGCACCAAGCTTTTTGTTGCGCCACAACGTCTGGGCTTCTTTGCGCTTGAGATTGTAGTGAGAAACGTAGCCACGATAGTCCTTATCCGTTTCGGCAAGTCCAAGAGAATCCGCAGGTTTGATTGCCGGATAGAAATTCGAGAATTCCGTCGTATCCACACGGTTCACATTCTTATCGACATCTGCAGAGAATGCATCATAAAGGGATTCAGTTTCTTCGAGCGTCTTAAGAGCCAGCACTTGTTCAAGCGTGACAGACTGTTTTGCCGGAGTCGAAACTTTCGAATCAGAAGAGGCGGCGCTAGAAACCGGAACGGCACTTGAGCTAGAAACGCCAGCATCGAAATCAGGGATAACGACTCCCGAGCTAGAGCTAGAGCCCGCAATAGCGACGGCCGAAGCGGCATCACTTGAACTTGAGCTTGAGGCAACTGCAACCGGAGCGGCTTCGCTAGAACTTGAGCTAGCGACAACAGCAATCGGAGCCGCTTCACTTGAGCTAGATGCAGCCACAACAGAATCCGGATTTGGGAAGTTCACATTGAAAACGAGTACATCACCCGGCTTGAGCACTCCAGCATCCACATAAGGCAGCTTGTCCGGAGCACTAAACGAGAATACATAAACGCCGTTATTTACTGGGTAGAGAGCCCTAGTCCCCGGCTTAATCGTCGAATTCAGCGACACAATTTCAAGGTTCTTTTCGTCCGACTGGATTTGTACCAAGCCCGGATGATTGCTTTCCTTCAAAAATTGCCACTTGCCATTCTTCATGAACAGGAGCTTTGCAACACGGGGAGAATAAACGTATTCGGCATCAAAATAGATGTCGGCTTCGTCCTGGAAGGCCTTGTACTGACGAGAGGCGTACAGACGCATTCCAAGTACTTCGCGAGCACCTAAGTGATTATCCTTAAGGCTAAAGGCATGGAGCTTTTTATATTCTTCCGGCTTGGCTTCGCCCGAGAACCACAAATATTCCTTCGCCGATTTTTTGTGGCGGAGATAGAGGCGGTTGGGCTGCAACGGGAAAACTGGTTCCTGCGAAATCGCAACAGAGCTATCGAGTACGATAGCAAAGTTTACCGCATGCTCCAAAACATTGCCGACTTTAAAATTATCCGGATTCAATTTAAAGTTGCGGTCTTCGTCGGCCATGGAAAGTGCCGGAACAAGCAACAAAAGCGGAAGCAGTCGGGAAAATGTCATAAGCTCTCCTGTCTTTAAAGAACCTTCTTTTCTAGAAAAATAATTTCTTCCATGAAAAGTAGTTCTATTATTTTGACGAATTTGCCCCCATTTCGAGCAAATAACCGCCATTTGCACCGCCCACAGGACCCAATTCCACCTTCCAGTCGGCCAATCGGATAATATCGGGATGGTGTTCGATGACAATGACCGTATCGCCACGGGCAGAAAGCCTACGCAAGAGGTTCCAAAGAATCTGGATATCCTTCAAATGGAGGCCTGTTGTCGGTTCGTCGAGCAAGTAGACCATTTCCGTCGCCGGACGGCGGCAAAGTTCCGCGGCAAGCTTCAAGCGCTGGGATTCACCACCCGAAAGCGTCGTCACAGGTTGACCGAGTTTCACATACGGGAGGCCCACATCGCGGAGGCATTCGAGCTTCGGCAAAATCTTCGGCTGGTCCTTGAAGAACTCGCAGGCTTCGACAATGCGCATGTCAAGCACATCGGCAATGTTCTTGCCCTTGAACGTGACGGTAAGCGTTTCCTGATTGTAACGCTTGCCACCGCAGACTTCGCAAGTTTCCCAAATATCCGAAAGGAAGTGCATCTCGACAGCGACGGCACCACGGCCTTCGCAAGCGGGGCAACGGCCTCGCGCAAGGTTATAGCTAAAGCGACCGTAATCGAAGCCCTTCATCTTGGACTGTTCGAGTTTGGCAAACAGCTTGCGGATATCATCAAAGACGCCTGTAAAGCTCGCCGGCGTACTGCGTGGCGTTCCCGAAATCGGGCTCTGGTCCACCAACAAGACTTCGCCGCTCTGCTTTTTGCGACCACGGGCCTGGAACTGCTTTTTGAGCGCCGGGAAAATCTCATCGACAACGAGAGAACTCTTGCCCGATCCCGAAACGCCACAGACAACACTGACCGCCTTTTTCGGGAACCTTACAGACAAGTTTTTAAGATTATTTGCCTTGAGGTTCTTGAATTCATAGAATTCCGTATCGTCCGTAATACGCACGGGTTCCAGCTGGTTTGCCACCGGAGTGGAATACGTGAGGAACTTGACCGTTTCGCTACGCGGGAACTGTTGCAACGCATACGGTTTTGCAAGTTCTGCCGGGCTTCCTTCGGCAACGACTTCACCACCAAAATCGCCAGCACCCGGGCCCATATCGATAATGTGGTCTGCAGCCTGCATCATCTTGATGTCGTGTTCCACAACCACAAGCGTATTGCCCAAATCACGCAAGCGGTAAAGCGTATCCAAAAGCTTTGCAGTATCACTTTCGTGGAGGCCGACGGTCGGTTCATCAAGCACGTACAAGACGCCTTCAAGGCCGCTACCAATTTGGCTAGCCAAACGGATGCGCTGGGATTCACCGCCCGAAAGCGTATCGCCCGCACGGTCAAGGCCAATGTAGCCAAGTCCCACACTAATCAAGAAGTCCAAGCGGCCAATGATTTCACGGAGGAGCGGAGCGGCAATTGTCGTCTTGCTTTGGATGGATGCAGAAGTTGCATTTTCTTCGTTTGCAAAATCGACTTTCGCAAACCAGTCGCGGGCTTCGGCAATGCTCATGTGATGCACATCCATGATGTTCTTGCCTAAGATGCGCACCGCAAGATATTCAGGTTTCAAGCGTTCGCCATGGCAATCGGGGCATTCTTCGCCATCCTTAAAATGACCAAGGCCAAGGCAAGTTTCGCAAGCGCCCCAATGCGTATTGAAACTGAAATGTTTCGGGTTGAGTGCAGAATCCATGTACCAGCCACATTCCGGGCAACCCGGCTTTTCACTAGCAGAAAGGCGTTCTTCGCCATCGCAATCCACGTAAAGGATTCCGTTACCATCGCGGTAGCCGCGTTCAAACGCTTCGACGAGGCGAGCACGGTTTTCTTCCTTGACCACTACAGAATCGACCACGGCGAGCAACTGCTTTTCACGCGTGGGCATTTTCGGCAGCGGGAGTTCTACGAGCTTTTTGCCGAGATATGCCTTGCGGTAACCCTTCTCCGTCAAAATCTTGGACAACTTAATTTCGTCCTTGATTTCGAACGGAGCAAGAACCGTCACCATCTTGTTCAAATCACGATCAAATGCAAATTGCATCAAGTCGCCAGTGGCATAAGAGCTGATGGGCTTTCCGCAATGCAAGCAATGAGCCGTACCCACGCGAGCCCACAAAATGCGGAAGTAATCGTAAATTTCCGTGAGTGTTGCGACCGTACTGCGCGGGCTCTTGCTTGCGCTCTTTTGGTCAATTGCAATCGCAGGAGCCAAGCCCGAAATAGAATCAATGCTACCGCGGTCAGGGCGTCCCAAGAATCGGCGAGCGTAAGTGCTGAGTGTTTCAACAAAGCGACGCTGGCCTTCGCTAAAGAGCGTATGGAATGCAAGGCTCGACTTGCCCGAGCCCGAAACGCCCGTAATCACCGTAAGCTTATGGCGCGGAATCGTGACATCGATGTTCTTGAGGTTATGCTTGCGAGCACCGTGAACTTCGATATCGAGCGAGTAATCTTCGCCCTTTTCATCCGTGCGTTCAAAATGTTTGTTTTCGCCATGCTTTTTCGCCAAGACCGGAGCCAAGTAACGCCCCGTCTCCGACTTTTTGCATTTGGCAATTTGTTCGGGTGTTCCCGTCGCGATAATGCGGCCGCCATTCACGCCCGCATCCGGACCCAAATCGATAATCCAGTCCGCACACTTGATCACATCAAGGTTGTGTTCAATCACCACAACGCTGTTGCCGAGACTGCGCAAGCGATTCAAGCATTCGAGCAATCGACGGATATCTTCAAAATGCAAACCAGTTGTCGGTTCATCGAGCAAGTAAAGCGTTTTGCCCGTACCCGGGCGACGCAATTCCGATGCAATTTTCACGCGTTGCGCTTCGCCACCGCTCAAAGTCGTCGAAGGCTGACCGAGCGTTAGGTATCCAAGACCCACTTCGCAAAGGAGCTTGAGCGGTTCTGCAATTTTCGGAATGTCCTTGAAAAATTCGGCAGCTTCGCTGATGCTCATGTCAAGAACTTCAGAAATGTTCTTACCCTTGAAATAAACTTCTCTAGTCGCTTCGTTAAAGCGCTTGCCGTCGCACACATCGCAAGTGACTTGCACGCTCGGCAAAATATGCATGTCGATGACCTTCACGCCAGCGCCTTCGCAAGCATCACAGCGGCCACCCTTCACATTAAAGCTGAAGCGGCTCTTCGTGTAGCCACGCACTTTACTTTCTTCCATGCCTGCAAAGAGGTCACGGATATCGTCCCAAATTTTCGTGTAAGTAGCAGGGTTACTACGCGGAGTGCGTCCAATCGGCGTTTGATCAATTTCAATGACCTTGTCGATGTTTTCTAGACCTTCTAAATGGTCAAACTTACCGACCGGTTCTTCGGAATTGTAGAACACGCGAGCCAGTTCACGGCGCAAAATCTGGTTGATGAGAGTACTCTTGCCCGAGCCCGAAACGCCCGTGACTACGGTAAACGCCCCGCCAAGCGGAATTTCGACATCGACATTCTTGAGATTGTTTTCGCAAGCACCACAAATCTTAAGCTTCGGCGTCTTTGCATCAATCTTCAAGCGCTGCGACGGAATTTCAATCGACTTGCGACCACTCAAGTACGCGCCCGTGAGCGAAGACTTGTTCTTTTCCAGCTCTTCGACCGTGCCTGCCGCCAAAATGCGACCGCCTTCGACACCCGCGCCAGGGCCCACGTCAATCACGCAGTCCGCATGACGCATCGTATCCTCGTCGTGTTCCACGATGAGAAGGCTGTTGCCTTGGGCTCGCAAGCGTTCGAGCATTTCGAGCAACTTATCGTTGTCGCGTGGGTGCAGCCCGATACTCGGTTCATCAAGCACGTAAAGCACGCCCTGGAGCCCCGCCCCCACGGCGCTTGCGAGCCTGATACGCTGCGCCTCGCCACCGCTCAAAGTCGAAGCCTTACGACTAATGTCCAAATAACCAAGGCCCACCGCCTTCAAGAATCCAAGACGCCCGCGAATTTCCTTCAGCACTTCGCGACCGATGCGCTGTTCCTTGGGGCTCAGCTTGAGCTTGTCAAAAAACTCAACGGACTTTTCGACGGACCATTCCGTCATTTCGCAAATGTTATGACCGTGGAAATCGACAGCGGCGGCAATGCGGTTGATTCGCGTGCCGTGGCATTCCGGGCAAACGCCAATCTGCATGTACTTTCGGAAGTGATAAATATGCCACATGTCCCAAAGTTCCTGCATGATTGTCACCACGCCGCGTTCGCTCCCGCTCGGAGTTCCATACAGCACGGCATCCTGTTGCGCCTTCTTGAGTTTGTTCCACGGCGTATCAAGCGAAAAGTGCATTTCGTTTGCAATCGTGCGCAAATTGCGCCAACCAAAATCGCTAAAGATGATGCAGCCGTCATCCTTCTTTTGCGGGGCAAGGCAGCCCTCTTTCAGTGACAAATTCGGATTTGGCACAATCAAGTTAACGTCAAATTCACAACTTTCGCCAAGACCCTTGCAGGCGGGGCATTGACCCTTCGGGTCATTAAAGCTAAAGAATCGCGGTTCAAGTTCCGGGATAGAAATTCCGCACTTTGGGCAAGCAAGCTGCGTACCCTGCAAGCGGTATTCTTCCTTCGCAGCACCATCCGAGTCCACCTCCGAAGCAGTCAACAAGAACGACACGAGCTTTCCGTCTGTGAGCTTGAGCGCACCTTCAATCGCCTCGCGCAGGCGGCTCATGTTCTTACGTTCCAGCGTCAAGCGGTCAATCACCACTTCAATCGTGTGCTTCTCGTAACGCACCAACAGCGGCACGTCTTCGAGTCTGTAAATCGTTCCGTCCACACGCACGCGGACAAATCCATTTTCCTTGAGCTCCGCGAGTTCCTTGCGGTATTCGCCCTTGCGCTCCTGCACAATCGGCGCCATCACCAAAATCTTTTTGTTCTCGTCGCTAGCGTACAAATTATCGACAATCTGATCCACCGACTGCGCCTGAATTACCTTGCCGCACTTGGGGCAATGCGGAACGCCGAGGCGAGCAAACATCAAGCGGTAATGGTCCAAAATCTCGACCACCGTACCCACCGTGCTGCGAGGGTTACGGTTCACCGTTTTCTGGTCTATCGAAATCGTCGGAGAAATCCCGCGAACGCTTTCCACATCCGGATGCTTCATGCGCCCAATAAACTGGCGTGCGTACGCCGAAAGCGACTCCACAAAGCGACGCTGCCCTTCCTGGAACACCGTATCAAACGCCAAACTCGACTTGCCCGAGCCCGAAACGCCAGTCACCACGACAATCGAGTCGCGGGGAATCGTCAAATCGACATGGCGGAGGTTGTGTTCATGAGCATCGCGGATTTCAATAGATTTCGTCATGACCGCAAATATAGGAAAAGACCGCCAAATTGTCTAAAAAATAGTGAACATTTGGATAGAAAACATTCCCATTTTAAAAAGAAATTTCACTTTTTTTTGCAAAAAGGCCTTGACTGAATCAAAACAAGTTTTTAAATATGGTTCACCGATTGAGAAATCAGTCGAACCACTTGGGGTGGTAGCTCAATTTTGGTTAGAGCACCGGCCTGTCACGCCGGAGGTTGCGAGTTCAAGCCTCGTCTATCCCGCGATAAAGCACTTCTCTCTGAGAAGTGCTTTTCGTTTTTTTCGCATTTTTTGCCGTTTTCGCCCTCCTAAAGCCATCTTAAATCATAGTCGCAATTGGAAGATGGCATTTCAACTCCTTACAAGAAAAATGTTTATATTAAAAATTAAGAAGGAGTTTTTTATGAAGAACATTCATAAATACATACTTATCGTTTTAATCTGCGGGCTTATTTTCTTTATTCTCGGCTACCCCTGTCGAGAACTTTTCAGGATTTCCGACACGACCGAAGTCCGCATTGTGGCGGCCCTCCCCCTGCTTTTCGGTATTTCCTTTGGATTTGCAGGCGTCCTCGGCTGTGCCATCGCGAACCTCGTTGCAGATATCATGTCGGGTTATGACGCGATTATTTTCATTCCAGGATTTTTCGTTCAGATTATTTACGGTTACGTCCCTGCCGTGATTTGGAACTATCTCCGCCGCAATGACAAGAACAAGTTCAAGCTCGACAAGATTTACAAGAACGTGCAGTACATGCTCATCGTCATCCTAGATTCGCTTGCGGCAGCGTTCATGGTCGTAAGCGTCATCAAACTAAAATTTGACGAACACTATTTTTCGATGCTCTCGGCAAACATTTTCTTCAATCAATTTATCACGATGGTGATTATAGGGTTTCCGTATCTAATCTGCGCCTCGCTCATTTGCCAGCGAAAAATGCGCAAAATGCAAAAAAAATCCACAAAGTTCATCTTTTCTTTTTCGCTCAACGAAAAATTCATTTTGTTTTTCCTCGCCACAAGCATCATCATTTCAGTAGCATTTGGGATTACAAGCTACCCAAGCATCGCACTTAAATACGGCGAGAACAATCTTTACCTCTGGAATTACGTTTACTTTTACATCGGCACATTGCTGAACATCGGCATCTGGGTTTCACTCGGGTTCCTCTACTACATGGAACGCACCGTCACAAAGCCCATCGAAAGCATGAGTGAAATCGCAAAGACTTTTGGGCAGAACAAGGATATTTACGAAAGAATCCACAATACGCTGCAAAAATGCCACCAGTACATCTACTTCACCTCCGAAGTCGGGAAACTCGCACGTTCCTACGAAGAAATGGCCAAGGAACTGGACGATTACGTGAAGAACTTGACCGAAGCCACCGCCAAGCAGCAGAAGGTCCATACCGAACTTTCCATTGCAACGACTATCCAGCGAGCATCGCTATCGAAGCCCGTAGAAGTGGATGGTTTCGACAATTACGCCATGATGCGCCCAGCACTTGAAGTGGGTGGTGACTTTTACGACAACCTCATGATTGACGACGACCATTTGGCACTCGTGATTGCAGACGTCTCGGGTAAGGGCGTCCCTGCCGCGCTCTTTATGATGGTTTCCAAGATCGTGTTGAGGCACAACTTGCAACACGGCCTCTCGCCAGCCGAAGCGTTAAGCCGCGCAAACGATGAACTAGCCGAGCACAACGTCCACGACATGTTCGTCACATGCCTTTGCGGTGTGTTGAATATCAAGACCGGCCACCTAATCTACGCCAACGCCGGCCACGAAAAGCCGTTCATTAAGCATGCTAACGGGGATTTCGAAGTCGCCACCCTCAAAAGCGGTTTTGTCCTCGCCGGCATGGAAGGCTACAAGTACCAGGAATTCGAAGTACAGCTTCAGCCAGGCGACACGATTTTCACCTACACCGATGGAGTCCCCGAAGCAACAAACGAAAAGGACGAAGAATTCGGCATGGAACGTTTGCAAAAAGTCCTGAACGAATCCAAGGACGATTCTATCCGCCTCCTGTGCCGTAAAGTCCGCATGGCGGTCAAGGAATTTAGCGGGAACGCCCCGCAATTCGACGACATCACGATGCTTGCGTTCAAGATGAAGTAAAGGGATAAGTTTTAGGCCCTCTTGACAGGCTAACATCTATTAGCTATTTTAGCTAACAGATATTAGCCACTGTAAAATATCGCAAAAGTCGCGAACTCCAAAAACAAGAGGCGTCATGTCCACAAAAGAAAAAATTCTAGAAACCGCATTAACGCTATTTGCCCAAAACGGTTACGACGGCACAAGCGTGGAGCAAATCGCCCAGGATGTCGGCATCAAGGCGCCGTCGCTTTACAAGCATTTCAAGGGCAAAGAAGACATTCTGAATTCGCTAATCGACATCGCCGAAGCACGTTACGAGGAATCGTTCGGCTCCGCGAAAAAAGTCGGCACAATCCCCGAAAACATCGACGGATTCATCCACGAGACGATGAAAAAAATCCGCTTTACAATGAGCGACCCAATCATAAAGAAAATGCGTATTTTCTTGGTGCAGGAACAGTTCCGCAGCGAGCGCCTCGCCGAAATCACGACAAGGCATCAGGTGGACGGGCTTCTGCAAATGTACCAGAGGATTCTCGAGACTTTGATGGCCGCAGGCGTAATCGTCAAGGACGACCCGGAAATGCTCGCAACAGAAATCACCGCGCCCGTGGCACTATGGATTTCTAAAGTCGATCGCCAACCAAAATGCGAAAAAGAAGCACTCAAATTTATCGAGAAACACTTACAACATTTTTTCAAGACATACGCAAATGGAAACCGATAGATTTTTACTGCGCCCGTGGCGCGAATGTGATGCCGAAGCTTTGTTCAAGTACGCATCCGATCCAGATGTCGGGCCACGCGCCGGTTGGGAACCGCACAAATCCGTAGAAGAAAGCCTGCAAATCATCCGCACGATTTTCGGCGGTGATCACATGTGGGCCATCGAGCTGAAAGAGACGGGAGAACCCATCGGTTGCATCGGCTACCTGCTCAAAGGCGAAAGCAACATCGACATCGGCGAGAACGAAGCTGAAGCTGGTTACTGGATTGCAAAGCCTTACTGGAACAAAGGAATTTGTACTGAAGTATTGAAGTTGATGATAGACTATTGCTTCAACGAAAAACACATTGATGTTCTCTGGAGCGACTTTTTCATCGACAATCCCGCCTCCGGACGCGTGATGGAAAAATGCGGATTCCGCGAAACCGGCGAAATGCGCTACTGCGAAAATCTTTATGGCGGCAGCAAGTGCCCCGTGAAAGTGATGAGACTCTGTCGAAACGGATAAAGTCATCGGTGAACATATTTAAAGGCAAAAAATGGCAAAAGAAATTGATCCGAAAAGCACAACCAGAGCAAAAGCATTTGAGTTTTGGATGCAAGCTCCGAATCCGATGGTGACATTTTTCAAAACGCTGAACGTCACAAGACTCGTGAAGGTGAGCAAAAAGCGCGGCTTGAAATTCAATATGCTTATGGATTACTGCATCGGCAAGGCTGCGGCAGGCGTTAAGGAATTTTACATGCTCCCGGTCAACGGCAAGCTCATGCAATACGATTCGATTGCGGTGAACACAATCGTGAAAAACGACGAAGGCGAAGTCAGCTCTTGCGATATCCCGTATTCCGAAGATTTGGCGACATTCAATCGTGACTACCTCAAGTACACAAAAATCGTGGCGGAAAGTTGCCAAGATTGGGACTTGTCCGAAAACAGTATGGTCATCGGAACATCGGCTATTATCGATACGGAAATCGATGGAGCTGTCGGCATGAATTCCGGCATTTTCAACAACCCGTTTATGATTTGGGGACGTTACAGGAAACGTCTTTTCCGCTATGAATTGCCAGTTTCGTTCCAATTCCACCACACACAAATGGACGGGGCTCACGCCGGGAAGTTCCTCGCGAACTTGCAACAAGCAATTGAGGAACTTCGATAAAATTCGGTAACACTTTTAAAGACCTTAAGTGTTATATATAAAAAGGAGATTCTCGCCGTCGCGAGAACAACATTAAAATGACTTTAGTTTTGAATACATTGGAATCAGGCGATTGCTCGGAACAGATTAAAGCACTTTTTGCGGGCAAGAACGAAGAAATAGAAATCATCAATACTGCTGATTTAAAAATTATGCATTGCATGG
Source organism: Fibrobacter sp. UWB3 (assembly GCF_002210405.1). Classification (NCBI taxonomy): domain Bacteria; kingdom Pseudomonadati; phylum Fibrobacterota; class Fibrobacteria; order Fibrobacterales; family Fibrobacteraceae; genus Fibrobacter; species Fibrobacter sp. UWB3. The sequence continues at coordinate 130,764 of NZ_MWQJ01000003.1, read as the reverse complement.
GCTGCAACAACTGCTGGCTGAAAACTCCCGGCATTTGCAGCATCAAAGACGATTACGAAATCATCCTCAAAAAATTGGTCGCTGCCGAGAACTTCTGGGTTGTGGCAGACACAAAATTTGGTTTTATTGACTATCGCGGCAAGCGAGTCTTGGATCGCATCGTCCCGATGCTAAATATGTACATCGAAATCCGCGACGGTTGGGAACGTCATCAGTTGCGATATCACCCGCTGAATTTCGGTTTCATTTACAAGGGCGACGGCAACCGAGAACTGCTCGAAGAGTGGAGCATGAGAGTCGCCAGAAATATGGCAGGGCATTCGCTCGGCGTAATCTCGCTAGACAAGGATGAGGCTTGCGAAAACGCCGCAGTTCCTTCTGCAAAATGCGTCGCGCCCACTTCAGCCGAACAAATCATCATAATTAACGGAAGCCCGCGCGTCAAAAAGAACAGCAACACGAATAAGATTATCCAAGCTTTTGCCGAAGGGCTCGAACAAGCGGGATTCACGCACAAGCTTTATTCACTCTCGAACCATGCCGAATGGGACGAAGCCCGCGAAGCATTCATGACGAATGACAACATCATCATTGCCGTGCCGCTCTTTGTAGAATGTCTGCCGAGTTTGTCGCTTGAATTCTTAAGTACACTCCCCACGGAACGCAAGCAACCAGCAAAACTCTCGTTCATTCTCCACGGCGGTTTTGACGAAGGTCACCAGCTGCGACTCGGTGAAAAATTCTTGCAGTCGCTCCCGGCTCAGCTCGGATGCACCAGCGGTGGCGTCCTCGTGAAAGGCGGCAGTTTCTTGCTACGCAATCGCGAAAACAGCTACATCAAAAAGATGACCGACAAGATGCTCGCCTCTTACACAGCCATGGGACAATCTTTCGCCCGCAACGGAAGCTTCTCAAGTTCAGAAGCAAAGAAATTTACAGGCTTCGAAAAAAATCCAAAAATAGGAATCCTGCTTTTCAACCTCATTTTCAAGCGCATCGTCAAAAAGAATTTCGAGCGGATCGCGCAGGAATGGGGCTGCACAGAACCGCTAGACCGTAAACCATATTAAAACAAAGGATCAACTTAATGAAACTAAAAAAATTGGAATACAAACTAACCGTCTGTAAAGTAGCGGACATTAAAGATATTGATACGGGCAAGGATTTCTATTTCATTGGAAAAACCGACGAAGAAATATCCCTCGTATGCAAAACAGATGATACTCCCCCAAATACAACTGAACGAGATGATGGATGGCGAGGTTTCCGCATTCAGGGAGTACTTGATTTTTCTCTTATAGGCATTCTTTCAAAGTTGTCAGCTATTCTTGCTGAAAATGACATCGGAATTTTTGCGATATCCACTTTCAATACGGATTATATTCTTGTGAAAGCGGAGAATTTTGAGAAGGCGCTGAAAGTGTTGTCAGATGCGGGGTATGATGTAGTGTGATTACCAGAATCTTCCTTGTAGCGCATAACAGAAGCACGAAAGGAATATGGAAACCGATACTAACAAATTCTGAAAAAAAAGAGCGAATAGGACTTGACGAGAATCACTAAATAGTGTACATTTGTACACGTGTTATAAGAAGGAGATTTCATGCCTTTTGACTTTAAAAAAGAATATAAAGAATTCTACATGCCGAAAGGCAAACCCGAAATCGTCACAGTCCCAAAGATGAACTACATCGCAGTACGTGGCAAAGGCAACCCGAATGAAGAAGAGGGCGAATACAAAAAATCCATCGAACTTCTGTACGGCATAGCCTACACCATCAAGATGAGCAAAAAAGGGGATCATAAAATTGAAGGTTACTTTGATTACGTGGTTCCGCCGCTTGAAGGATTCTGGTGGCAAGAAAATGTTGACGGAATCGATTACAGCCACAAGGAAAACTTCCAGTGGATTTCCGTCATTCGGCTCCCAGACTTCGTCACCAAAGCCGATTTCGAATGGGCAACTGAAGAAGCGACCCGCAAAAAGAAAATGGACTTTTCGAAAGTGGAATTTTTATCACTTGAAGAAGGGCTTTGCGTGCAATGCATGCATTCCGGCTCATACGACGATGAGCCTGCAACTGTCGCTGCAATGGACAAATTTATCGCCGACAACGGCTACGAAAACGACATTTCGGACACAAGGCGCCACCACGAGATTTACCTTTCCGACGCACGCAAAGTCGCCCCAGAAAAGTTAAAGACCGTCATCCGCCACCCAATTAAAAAGATCTAATACAAATGACGCCCGTCCAACGGGCATAACAATCTAAAAGGAGAAATCATGGAAATGAAATTTTGTCAGAGCTGCGGAATGCCGCTCACACCGGAAATCCTCGGCACAAACGCCGACGGTAGCAAGAACGAGGAATACTGCATCTACTGCTACAAGGACGGCGCGTTCACCGGCGACTTCAACATGGAACAGATGGTCGAATTCTGCTCGCAGTTCGTCGATGAATTCAACAAGAACACCGGCAAGAGCCTCACCCGCGAAGAATATAAGGCGGAGCTTCGCAAGTATTTCCCGACACTCAAGCGCTGGCGCCTCCCCGCGGACCAACTTCCGCACGCCACCTCGCCCATGAAGCAGAAGTTCATTGAAGAAGTCAATGCTCTTAACATCAAAGACATGCCAACCATCGACAATCTCTTCGTTCTGCAAGGTTCATTCATCAATCAGGAATACAAGATCAACGGCAATAGCGTCAAGCTCTTGGACGATAACGCTAGCTACTGGGGCAACCAAGTCGAAAAGCTGGGAGCCGAAGGCCGATGCTTCGGTATCGCCTGCGACGAACATTACATTCTCGTGAGCGAATACGGCAAGAACGGTGCCGATGCAGAAATCATCGTGTTCAAGAAGAGGTAAAGGCCATCCACCTCCAGTAGAAGTCCGCCCATCCTAGCCCATTCACTTGCCAAATAGTCTTACTTTAGCTATATTCAGCCCACCATCCAATTATGGGGATATAGCTCAGTTGGTAGAGCGACAGGTTCGCAATCTGTAGGTCATGGGTTCGACTCCCACTATCTCCACGTAAAAGAGGCAAGCTTTCGCTTGCCTCTTTTTTTTAACTCCATATTACCAAATTCAATGAACGTCAAAGCCGCCTAAATATCCCATTTTACCCCAAGCTTAAGCTGCGTGAGCACAGTGCTTTCGCGGTACAATCCCTTGTAGAAATTGGGCAAATCCATGTGTTTGTAGTTGCGTTCGAGCCCTAAATAAAAAGTCATCATCTTGTATTTCCACGAAGCTGAACCGCCCCAAGTGCCATTGAACTTCTTGATTTTTTTGAAATCCTCGTCCGGTCCGCCAACAGCGAATCCATAGAACAAATTCATTTTCGCTTCAACGGAAAAGCGGTTCTTAAACTTATACGAAATTCTAGAACGGAAAACCGGACCAAACCATTTGCCCATCGTCTGGCGGTAGACAATACTTTCTACAGAAGGTTCCGCAGGAGAATTCGCCTCATACATTTCATATTCATCATCGGTCATTTCGGCGCCATGGTCACTCAAATACTGCCAGTATTCATTATAAGCACTAACAGATTGTTTGTAGGTCGCATAAGATTCCATAAACGATTTGTAGTCAAAAGCGGAATCCGCTTCAAATTTTGCCCCGACATAAACCGTTCCATTCAAACCTTCCGAAACAGTCCTGTGCCACGACGCATAAGCCGCAAGCGACATCGGACCTGACGTTTGGTAATACGCCCAAGCCACCGCACCGACACGTTGCTTTTCAAAGCGGAACAAATCTTTTTCGTACCAGAGATAAAAATCCGAAGAAAGTTCCTTGCCCTCGATATTGAAATCGTAACCCGCATCCAGGAGCATTCCATGCCCCATCAGCGTGTATTCCAAGCCCAGCACAAGGTTCCAGTCGTTCGTATCAAGAACCGACATTTCGTCGTTATTCAAGAAATAATCGCCCTGCACTGAAGCGGCAAACGTATGCGACCAGGTCGCCGTTGTATAATCAAAGTACGGGTTCACATTCAAGAAGAGGTCACCGCCTTTTTCGGCATCTTCTAGACCTGTTTCCTTGTAGTGCATGCCGTAAAGCCCAAGTTCGCCAGCCAAATGGAATTCCCACGGACTTGCCCCACTTGCAGCACTAGAATTTTTGCCATCCGCTAAGCCAAGTGCCGATTTGTAATCGCGGATAATTCCCTGAATTTCATCCGTGTACTCACCTGGCAACGCAACCGCCTCTTCAAAAGCCTTGAGAGCCGATGTAATATCACCAGCCTCCTCAAGCTTCATCGCTCGGTAATACGCATCCTCCTGCGTCTCAGCATAGAGCGCAGTTGCAAGCACAAACATTATCAAACCAAACCAACGGATCATCTACTTTTTCGGGAAAGGTCCCTTCTCCCATTCATGCGGGTTCTGCTTTTCCCAGGGATTTCGTTCAATCGGACGAGGACCGAACGGGCGCATCGGTTCCATGCGACCTGGGACAAACGGATTCATACCACCCTGCGGTCCCTTGTGCTGTTCCTTTTCGTCCAATTTCTTTTCGCGGACAAGCTCGTCCTTGGGCTTTACGACATCCTTTTCTTGTTGCTTTTCGGCAACAGGCGGCAATTCCGCAACAGCGGGCTTTGCAAGTTCATTGCGCAACTCTTTCTTTTCGGCCACCGAATTGTTCCTCAAATCCTTGAGAATCTGTTCACGGGCAAGGCGGCGTTCTTCACGCATTTTCTGCCAGTCCACATTTTCCTTTTCAGACATTTTCGGAACTTTGTCCAAAGTTTCACGAGCCTCGACTGGCGTCGGGACGCTTGCTTCTGGGCGAGAATCTATTTCGCCTGCCATGGCGGTCGCCGCCATCACAGCGGATGCCATTACAATCTTCTTCATGGTGAGTCTCCTTAAATTGAGCTTCAGCATTTTAAAAACATCCCTATACCTTAAAGTCTTCTTTTTTCAAGCCCAGGCGTTCCATGATTTCACGGAGCACCTTGCGGTCAATACCAAGAATCGTAGAAGCGAGCGTGAGGTTTGCATTCGTGTCCTTGAGTGCGCGAGAGATGACTTCGCGTTCGACCGCTTCGCGGGCTTCCTTGAGCGTGCGCGGCGATTCCTTCGCCTGCCCCTGCATGTCATCAAGTCCTAAATCTTTAGGCTGGATTACGCCATGCACGGCCTGCACCAAGCCTTTCTGCACGCGGTTTTCGAGTTCGCGCACATTGCCCGGCCAGTGGTAACCAAGCAGCGCCTTTTCGGCGTTACGGCTCAAGTGGAATTTTCCACGGCCATATTCTGCACCATAGCGCTGGATAAAATTCTCCGCCAAGAGCACCACATCCTGGCCGCGATCGCGCAGCGGCGGGAGTTCAAGCGGCAGCACCTGAATACGGAAATACAAATCTTCGCGGAAGCGTTTTTCGCGCACGGCCTCTTCCAAGTCCACATGCGTTGCACTAATCACGCGCACGTTCACCGGAATTTCACGATTGTCGCCCACACGCGTGATGTGCTTTTCTTGCAACACGCGCAAAAGCTTCACCTGCATATTGAGCGGGAGTTCGCCGATTTCATCGAGGAAAATCGTACCGCCATCGGCTTCTTCGAAAAAACCCTTCTTGTTTTCAATGGCGCCCGTAAACGAACCCTTGGCATGCCCGAACATGAGCGATTCCATCAAGTGTTCCGGAATGGCACCGCAGTTCACCGCAATAAACGGCTTCTCGGCACGCGGACTATGCTTGTGGATGTAACGCGCCATCACTTCCTTGCCCGTCCCCGTCTCGCCACGGATAATCACCGGAAGCGGGAGCGGCGAAAGTTTATCGGCCATCGCAATCACATCGACCATCGCCTTCGAAGAATAGACAATCCCATCCTTGCGGACAACATTCTTAAGCGTATCGAGCGATTCCTTGTCGCGCAAACGGTCGTAAGCGGCAAACGCAAACTTTTCACAGACCGCCACAAACGAATCAAACAGAGCGCTATCTTCATCGGTGAACGGTTCCTTGCGGGCGGCACGCTGCAAATAGAGATAACCCGCCTCGGATTCCGGCGTTCTAAATGGCGACACCATAATGCTCGTGAGCTGGTTTTGCACAATCGACTTGGACAAATCCGCCGACTCGTCATCGAGCTGGTTCCACACCACAGCACGCTTTTCGTTTTTCGCAAGTCGAACCGCCGAAATCGAAATCGAGACCTTTTCCGGATTCGAGAAATGGAGCGGTTCTTCGCCACCAATATCCAACACAGCGGCATCGGCATGCAAAACGCCTTTAGCCACTTCGAGAATTTTCGGGAAAAGAGCCTCCGGCTGTTCCTCATCTAAAAGAGTCTTGACCACATCAAGCATCTTTTCTGTAGCGAGCATGGATTCCGATTTCATAACAAAGCCCTTTTGCGTTTTACGCTGCTATTCGGCAGAGGGCACCGGGAGCTCCATGAGCAAGCTATCCACCTTCAAATTCGGGGCTTTCTCGCTTTCTACAGACGGCTCAATGTTCCTCGACCGCTTTAACAGCCGGTCCCCTGTCGCATCGATACCGAAACTCATTGTTCCACTCGTAAGCAACAGCACTATCAAGAGTAATATAAGTCCCGAAACGCCTAAAACGGCCCATTTTAGCCAATTATTTTTCTTGCAAACGACAAATGGAAGCCCCTTTTCGAGGGTCACCGGAACTTTTCGCCCCACATTCAGGTTGCATTCCGAGACTTTTAGGGTTTGGATATATTGGGTAACGCAACCCGCGAGCGCAATTTCCCCATGCGACACTTTATCAAGTGCAATTTCCAAGATTTCATCAAGCTCGTCAAAGTCTTCGACGCGGTCCGAGATGTCCGCACAGAGAAGTCCTGACCAAAGCGGCTCCAGCGCCGAAAGCTGTTGCGCACCTTCGGGCGAATCAAAGGCGCCCGTCGCATAAAGCTTTTCCGAGATATTCAAGTCCTGCACATTCGCCATCTGCTCGGCAAACTGCTCATAGCCATCAGCAGTAATCAGATCCTCGCCCGCAATCCAGCGATACAGCAAAAGCCCAAGGCTGAACAAGTCGCTTTTTTCATCCGCAATCTTGCCCTGAAAGCGCTCCGGAGCCGCATAAGCAAGCGCACCCGGCCCTACAATGCCGCAATCAATCAACACAGTGCGCAGTCCCAAATCTGTGTTTCCGTGACCCTCGCCATCCACTGCAAAGATCACGTTAGCAGGGCTCAAGTCGCCATGCGACACGCCCTGTTTGCGCAACGCCGCAAGCGCCGATGCCACTTGCCTCAGCGCCACAAGCGCCACCGGCACCATCATACGTCCAAGCGTTTCCGAAGATTCGCCATCTATATAATCATAAATCAGGTAGGGAGTTCCATCACGATTACCCCATTCTTCAATGCGGTAGAGCCCCGGCTCACGCACCTTGCAGGCACGTTCCACAACGCTTTCGTCAAACGAGAATCCATCGTTATACCACTTGAGCACATACGGAGCGCCGCCCACGTTCAACAGGTAAATCGAGGCTTCGCCACCACGATGCAGCAAGGCGGCTCCCTTCACGGAGTCCAGTAACGATGTTCCAGATTTTTTCATGGCACGCCCGCTCACAGTTTACCTGAATAAACCATCGCCTTGAGCGAGTCTTCGGCTATGCGCGTCCACTTGGCAAGTACCGCATCTTGAGGCAATGCCTCATGCCCCATCGACCAGATATCCCATGCGGATTCGTAGTCATGAGCGTTCCAGTAGAGATTTCCGAGGTTCACATACGCCGATGCAAATTTCGGTTCCTTCGTCACGATGTACGCATAAATTTTCTTGGCACCATTGGTATCGCCATGCCCAGCCATGATTAGAGCCTTCAGATTATAGCTAAAGTAATTTTCCGGATCCAGCTGAATAGACTGGTCCAAAAGCGCCATCACCTTCGCCTGGGCATTCTCGGCAAGCATCGCGCGGGCAAGGTAAAATAGCGCTGTCGAATACATAGGCTTCGACTTTTCGCTCGAATCCACCACAGACAAAATTTTGAATTCGCGAACAGTGCGTTCCCAGAGCGCAAGCGTACTTTCCTTCAAACGTTCCTTGTCTTCGGCAACGGCATAGTAGGCAATAGCAAGGCCATAGCGAGCATCGCGATTTGCAGGTTCAGCATCAAGTACTTTCGAGAAGTTCGCTACAGCACGGTCGTAATCGCCAATGCGGAGAGCTTCGTCACCACGTTTCAGGTCATTCCCGTTGCAAGCACAAAGAACCGCCGCAACAAAAATTGCGAACAAGGCTCCAATAGCGCTACACAAACGATTATGGACAACCCGGCTTAACATGGTAGTAAGTATATATAAAATTTGAAACGAAAGACGCAAGACGAGAGACGAAAGATTGTTGTAAATCTGTCAAGACCAAACAAAAAACGCCCTCCGGGATTTCCAGAGAGCGTCCAAAGACTAGATCGATAAATTGATTACTTTTCGATTTCGTACTGAGCAACGAGGTTGCCTTCAGCATCGAGAGCACGGACGACGTTTTCATCGCGCTGGAGAGTGAGATTCGTGGTTTCACCCTTGGATGTCGTGTACTGCACAGAGAGGGAGCCGTCTTCGTTCTTCACTGCGGCAACGGAGTTACCCTGTTCGTCCTTCTGGTAGTAGGAGTCGTCTGCAGCAAGCGGATTGGAACCGGTCCAGAATTCAACCGTGTTGAGGACGAGGAAGTCCACAAGACCGATACTGACTTCATAAACCGGAACAACCCAGAGCAAGAAGTGGACGCAGGAATTGAGCCACTTGTTACCCAAAGTGCCGTTCCAGCGAAGAAGCTTCTTGGTAAGGCCATAGCTACCATGGCAGCCAGAAAGGACGAGAATACCTGCGCAAAGAAGGGCGAGGATTGCTTTTTTCATGTTTACAAACTCCTTATATTTAAGTGTTTTTGTTTTTGCCAAAAATATAAGAAAGAACCATAATATTTGCTAGAGGAACGTATCATTGTGTATCATAAATTTACAATGCGCCATTTAACCCCGTGAGGAGAGTCACATGCGGTTCAAGAGCCCGGAACCGCTTCAGGTCGCGAACTTTAACCCACCGGAAATCATCGTATCCATATATATGGACAAAATCTTTATAAAGCTCCACCCCGTAGGCCAACATGCGGCCACCCTCTCCCAAAGTAAAATCAACAGCCCCAAGAGGGGTTAAAGTCTTTGGAACAACCGTCAAACGTTCAAAAAACACCCTTTCCAGAGCATTTTCAGCGGGTTCATCATCCTCCAGCGTCTCCGTCGGCAGTTCCCACCGTCCCGGGAACGGCACACTTGATGATCGACGACACATCAAAACCCGCCCTTTACGCCGTACAATCCCACAAACAGCCAGCATTTAGCCCCCTCCTGCGATATCAATCACAACTTTTCTCTTGATTTTCTTTTATTTTTTTAATAAATCTACAAATATCATACATACTTGATACATTTTGAAGTTTTGGAATAAGGAGGTGTACCATGAATGCGATATCTAAAGTGACCAGCATTATTACAGCTATTGCAGTTTCATCCATTTTTGCAGCAAAGGCACCCGTCGCAAAGCCCGCCGTCAAACAACAAGAAGCACTGACCGTCTGGATCATGCCAAACGGCGCATCGCCTCAAGAAAAGCTCGAACAGAGGCTCAACCTTTTCACCAAGAAAACAGGCATCAAGACCAGAGTCGCCGTCTTGGACTGGGGTGAAGCCTGGAACCGCATCACGACGGCACTTGCCACCGGCGTTGACGCTCCGGACGTATTGCAGCTCGGCACCACCTGGATCCCATACTTTGCTTCCCGTGGTGAAATCAAGGCTTTGAACGAATGGCTTCCGCAAATCGACTCCTCCCGATTTGTCCCTGTCAGCTGGAACACGACCCGTATCGATTCCGACACAACTATTTATTCCGTGCCGTGGTTTATTGATATCCGCCCGATTCTCGCCAACAAGCGTGTTCTCAAAAAACACAATATCCAACCTGAAGACGTCGCAACATTTGAAGGTTTCGTCAAAGCAGTCCGCAAGGTCAACAACGCCCACGAAGTACTCGATGACGGCACCAAGGTCCGCGCATTTGCATTCCCGGGAAAGAACGACTGGAATATCCCGCACAACTTCGCCCCGTGGATCTGGAGCAATGGCGGCAATTTCATCGAAAAAGACGCTAATGGCAAATGGAAAGCGAGTATCCTCACCCCAAAGACCATTTACGGTATCGCAAAGTACTTGAGCTTTGTGCTTGATACGCTTGTAAGTACAGATGCTTTGCAGATGAATACGGCCCAGATTGTGCAACACTTTAATGCAGGTGAACTAGCCTTTATCGTGAACACATCCGAAGTCATCATGCAGACACGTTTCGATGGTGCGAAGGGAGGCCTCATCAATACAAAGATTGGCAAGGACGGCGTGACGGCACTCCCCATCCCGACAGGCACGGAAGGTTCTGTCAGCTTTATCGGCGGAAGTAACCTCGCCATCCCGACAGGCAACAAAAAGCAAGAATCTTTGGATCTTTTACTTTATCTCACCAACGATGAAAACTTGGATGCATATACAAAGCAAATAGGCATGCTCCCCGCATCGAAGAAGGTTCTTGCCAACTGGTCCAAGGACGACGACTACAAGACGCTTGTTCCTATGCTCGGCACAGGGCGTGCCTACACAGCCATTCCAGAATGGGGCGATATTGAACAGATTCTCGGATCCATGTTCAGTGCCATTTGGGACCATCTCGAAATCCCGGCGCTTTACTCCGAAGAAAAGATTTATGAAATCCTCACGACCTACTCCAAGGAAATCAATAAGCGCCTGAACCACTCCAATTCTGGTGACCTCACATTCGCAGAATTCCGCGAAACCTGGCATAAGGCATTGGGCATCAAGGACGGTGGTCCGAACAGACATATCACTGAACAACCGAAACCGACCGAAGAAATCGACACTGGTTTCAGCCGCACCCCGTGGATTTTTGCCATCGCCGTGCTCCTCGGGTTCGTTTTTGCGTTCACTCGCAGAAAGAAACGCTAACCAATTATCAATCCGTTAGTTATATTTCTAATAAAAGTCCGTCATGAGTTTAAAAATTTCTAGCATCACGAATAGCATCATCATCAAGAGTTTGTTGCTCTTGATTGTTTCGATGCTTGTCATTGTGATGATAGGAACCTACGTCTTTACCCAAAAACAGATGAAGACGACACTCAAGCTGAGTTACGATACCAACGAAACCCAGCTACAGCAGCTCGCTAACACCGCCAACAATGAAATGGAGCAATTCGCCAGTCGCCTCTCGCTTTTGGCGAAGACTTCCGAAATCCAAAGCATGGATAAGCTCACGGCGGCAGGATACCTCAAAAGCTTCAACATATCGTCGCTATTCATTTCGGGCGAATCCATATCGCTCTTTGACAGAAAGTACAACCTCATTTGCAACAACTCTATGTTGGGGTCAACAAAGATAACCTACCCCATCGAATTCAATAGGATTTCGCCGCACAGACCGACAATTTCCCCATGGTACCGCGACACAGACGGAACCCCCAAGCGAGCCTTTGGCGTTGTCGTTTCGGACCGAGCTATGGGCGATGGTCGACTCGTTTCGAATTTTTCGATTCGCCGTCTCTGGAAGTACTTCTCAGAATACAAAGTAGGGCAGAACGGCATCCTCATTGCCTGCAATGGTCAAGGCGAAATCCTTTACCACCCGGATATGAGAACGTGGCTTGACGGAGTCCACAAGATTTCTGAACTCGGCCTTGGCGACATGAACATCAAGCAGGACGAAGACAGCACCATCAAATTTTTGACGCTTGACAACGGAAAGTCCTACCTCATCAACAGGACTTTCAACCCGACTTACGACCTTGGTCTTATCGCCTTACAGCCAAAGACAGAAATTGATGCAATGGTTTCGTCGGTTCACCATGTCAGCCAAATCATTTTGTTCAGTTCGATTATCGCCATCTTGCTCGTGTCTCTTTGGCAGATTCTGATTGTCTGTAGACCGCTCAACAACTTGATTGACCACATTTCCCAGATTACCGAAGGGAACCTCAACATTGGTGAATTCAAGGCCAAAAGCAGCCAGGATGAAATCGGAAGACTTGCACAGGTCTTCAACCAAATGCATTCGACGATCAAGCGACAGATTCAAGAGCTGAACGCGCACAGGGAATTGCTCGAAAAAGAAGTCAAAGAACGCACCTACGAGCTCGAACAAGCTAACAAGAAGCTGGATTTGATTTCGAGAACCGATGAGCTCACGCAGTTGCCGAACCGCCGCGATATGCACAGGACGATTGAAAAGGAAGTCGACCGCGCGAACCGCTTCAGAAAGTCATTCAGCATCATCTTTATCGACATCGACCATTTCAAGGATGTGAACGATACATACGGACACGCCGCAGGCGATGCCGTGCTCAAGTCCGTTGCTAGCACCATCCGCAGTCTGTTGCGCAAGTACGATGTGCTCGCCCGCTATGGCGGCGAAGAATTCTTGACGCTTTTGCCAGAAACAGAATTAAAAGATGCTGCACACGTCGCTGAACGTTTCCGCAAGCAGATCGAAAACCAGACGATTTTCTTTGGCGGCCAGGAAATCAAGGTCACCATTACGCTTGGCGTAGCCCAGTTCGATAGCAGCCAGGGCGCAGAAAAGTGCATCCAGCTTGCCGACAAGGCTCTTTACGAAGGCAAGGAACACGGCAGAAACAAGGTCATCCTTTGGACAGACGACAAGCCCGTGGAAAACGCGCAAACGTAACACCTCCGCAAAATTTCTATTTTTGCGTTCATGAACATCGACTTCAACCGTAGACTATCCATCGCTCCGATGCTTGACTGCACGGACCGCCACGAACGTTATTTTTTGCGTTTGCTCTCTAAGCATATTTTGCTGTACAGCGAGATGGTCGTATCTACGGGGCTTCTGCATTGCGAGAACAAGGACTTGTTCCTCGGGCACGAACCGTTCGAGCACCCGGCTGTGCTACAGCTCGGCGGCAGCAATCCAGCAGATCTTGCCGCCGCATCGAAACTTGTGGAAGCCGCAGGCTTTAGCGAAGTCAACTTGAATTGCGGCTGCCCATCGGACCGTGTGCAGAACGGAAACTTCGGCGCATGCCTCATGAAAGAGAAGAACGTCGTTGCCGATTGCTTCAAGGCAATGCAGGACGCCGTTTCGATTCCGGTTTCTATCAAGTGCCGCATTGGAGTCGATGATCTGGACAGCTGGGAATTTTTCACAGACTTTATCCAGACCGTGCGTGATGCAGGCTGCAAAATTTTCATCGTGCATGCGCGCAAGGCGTGGCTCAAGGGACTCTCGCCTAAGGAGAACCGCGAAGTGCCGCCGCTCCATTACGAGTTCGTCCACCGCCTCAAGGCGGAGATGCCGGAGCTGAACTTGAGCATTAACGGTGGCATCAAGACACTCGACCAGATCGAAGAACAGCTGAAAGATTTGGACGGCGTGATGGTCGGTCGCGAAGCATACGAGAATCCGTGGTTTTTGCACGATGCCGATGCAAGAATTTTCGGGGATGTCCGCCCTGAAAGCAACGACCCGGCAGAAATCATCGCCGGGAATGCACGCCCCGCCACGCGAAAAGCGCTCCTCGAAGCCTACCTCCCCTACGTCGAAAAGCAGACTGCCGAAGGTTGCCCCGCGACGATTCTCGTGAAGCACCTCTACGGGCTTTTTGCAGGACTCCCGGGCGCCCGCAAATTCCGCGCCACGCTCAGCAACGAGAGCCCCCGCGCCCACCTTTACGGAGGCGCCGCCGCCCTCATCCGAAAAGCAATGGAACTCGTCGGTGAGACTAGAGACTAGAGAAAATAAATATCGTTAATAGCGAGACTAATGACTTAACTTTAGTCTTATAAAAATCGTTGAGAGAATAAAGCGTCGGCCACAACCTTAAAAGGCGAGTGCCGCGACCATACTTGTATGGTCATGGTCGAGCCGTAAGGTTGGCGCTTGCGCCAGGATGGGTTTAAGTTTTTCCGAGCTGGGGCCCCGCCCGCATGACGTACATTATTACATTTTCAATGCTTTTTAAAGCCTTAAGTTTAGTGTTAAAACTTAAGACTCACCCCTTGACAAGCGGATAAAATTTTTCTCTATTTGGTGGCGTATTTTTAAGTTTAACCTTTAACGGAGATACAACATGCCTTGCGGAAAGAAAAGAAAGCGCAGGAAGATTGCGACTCACAAGCGTAAGAAGCGCCGTCGTCGTGACCGTCACAAAAAGAAACTTCGCTAATATCCGTTAGCATTTTCTTGTGATTTCCTGTAAAAGACGGAGTGTAAAAGCTCCGTTTTTTCGTTTTTCATTTAGAAAAGTGACCAATTTTAGCGACAAAAAGACATCTGTTGATTCACAAATCAAACGATAAATAGGGATAACCCCCAAAGGAAACCAAATGATAGATCGCAACAAACACTTCCTCCGCCTCATGGACTGGAGTGAAGAAAAAGTTCTCGAAACCATCGAGATTGCCTCGCGTCTCAAGGCTGAAGTTCACGCTGGTAAGGTCTCTGACCGACTCCACGGCCAGAACATCGCCATGTTCTTCGAAAAACCGTCGCTGCGAACTATTACGACTTTCCAGGTGGGCATGAACCAGCTCGGCGGCCACGCCGTGCTCCTCTCCCCAGATTCTATCGGTCTTGGCAAGCGCGAAAGCGTCAAGGATGTCGCCCGCTGCCTCAGCCGCTGGGTCAACGCCATTGTGGTCCGTTGCTTCAAGCAGCAGCTCGTCGAAGAACTCGCTGAATACGGTTCCATCCCGGTCGTGAATGCATTGACCGACGATTACCACCCGTGCCAGGCTATCGCATTTGCACAGATGATCAAGGAAAATCTCGGCGGATTCAAGAACGGCAACAAGCCGAAAACGGTCGCTTTCATCGGTGACGGCAACAACGTCGCGAACTCTTTCCTTGCCCTTTGCTCTAAAGTCGGTATGAACTTCACGCTCGCCTGCCCGAAGGGCTTTGAACAGCCCGCTAAGGTTGTCGAAGAAGCGGAGGCCGGCTTGAAGAAGCACGGCTGTCAGTACCGCGTATTCCACGATCCGAAGGAAGCCGTCAAGGACGCCGACATTCTCTATAGCGACGTTTGGGTTTCTATGGGTCAGGAAGGCGAAAAGGCTACAAAGCAGAGCCACTTCTTGCCGTTCCAGATCAACGACGAACTCTTGAAGCTCGCTCCTTCTCATTGCAAGGTCAGCCACTGCTTGCCGGCTCACCGTGGCGAAGAAATCACGGACTCCGTGATGGACAATCTCGACGTGAACATGAGCTTCGAAGAAGCAGAAAATCGCCTGCACGCTCACAAAGCAGTCCTATGGCAAGTGATGACGCCGTTCAACAAGTAAGCGTCAAGTCTTGATGAAATTCGCCCGGCATTACCGCCGGGCTTTTTATTTATGTGAAAAAAATTTCAATTAATTCTAATACGTTCCCGTTTCGACAACTTTGTTACAGAACGATTCAAATTGCGGAGTTAACTCTTCAAGAGGATTTACAGAAGATTTTTTAGTTTCAACAGTCACTATATGGCGGTCTTTACAAGTCGTCTGACGCGTTTCACCATTGGTAGAATATTCTATCGAATTAACCTTGGCTTGATCACAAAAATCCTGCACATCACTTTTCGAAACATTCTGCGCAAAAGTGACTTCAGAAGTCGTCGTAAAAACGCCGTCTTTGTACTGCGCATCATACACGAGATTCATTGAATCCGGAACCGAAATTTCCATTTTCAAAGCCGTTTCAGTAGAACGCAACGTGCAATTCGCCCGGTCCGGCGTTGCGTCAGAATTTGCAAATTTACCATTAAATTTTTCGCATTCACTCTTTGCGTTTTGTTCAAGGAATTCAATCGAGACCGAAGGAACAGTTTCCTTAATCGTCATTGTACGTTCATCACACGTCACCGTCGCATTTCTATGTTCGGCCGCTGCAGTTTCCTTATTCTCTTCACACACGGATTGAATGTAGGCCGAAGAAACCGTATCCGCATAGGTGCTATAATATTCTATTTCTTGCACGGCGCCCTTGATTGTGACAGTCACTTTCGTTGTCACGCCAACTTGCTTGAGAACACTGACGATGGACGTATCAGAAAGGACTTCATACGTACACGCCACATTATTACCCGTCGAGTTTTTCGTGCTATCTTTTTTGTCGTTAGCGTTATTTTTCAACGAATCTGGATCAGATTGATTTGATTTAGGCTGATTTTCAAGCACTGGCGATGTCGTATTTTCAGAGCCGCACCCCCAAAACATAAGTGCAGTCACTGTCGACAATAAAAGAATTTTTTTGAGCATACCGCCCCCTTTTTTGTTTATAAAACAATAACGAAAATATAACATATCTTTTTTCTATATTTGGCTAAAATTTTGAAATGAGGAGACATCAAATGTCCTTTGTTCAAGACCTTAAAGAAAAAGTTTTAGGCGGTTACGAAATCACGCGTGATGAGGCAATTCAGCTTTTAAGCGAAGACCTCGACGAACTCACGAAAGCCGCTGACGAAATCCGCGAAAAATTCCACGGCGACGACTTTGATTTTTGTTCCATCGTGAACGCCCGCAGCGGTCGCTGCTCCGAAAACTGCAAGTACTGCGCCCAGAGCAGCTACTACCACACCGGCGCCCCCGAATACAAGTTGCTCAGCGCCGACGAAATTGTCGCCGACGCCAAGAAGAAAGAAGCGGCAGGTATCCCGCGTTACTCCATCGTGACTTCGGGCCGTACGCTTTCGAACCGCGACGTGGAGCAGATTAGCGAAGCGCTCCGCCGCCTGAAAAAAGAGACGAAGCTTTCGATTTGCCTTTCGGCAGGCCTCCTGAACAGGGAACAGTTCGACAAGCTCAAGGAAGCAGGCCTCACCCGCTTCCACAACAACCTGGAAACGTACCGCCGTCACTTCCCGGATGTCTGCACGACACACACTTACGACGATAAGATTGGCGCTCTCCAGAACGCTCTTGCGGCTGGCCTCGAAATTTGCAGTGGCGGCATCATGGGCCTTGGCGAAACGATGGAAGACCGCATCGACATGTGCCTGGATTTGCGCAAGCTCGGCGTGAAGTCCACTCCGGTGAACGTGCTGAACGCGATTCCCGGAACGCCGTACGAAAAGCTCCCGAAGCTCACGAACGACGAATTCTGCCGCATTGTGGCGATTTACCGATTCATCAACCCGAAGGCGTTCATCCGTCTTGCGGGCGGTCGCGGCGTACTCGGCGACGACGGCAAGCGAGCTTTCAAGAGCGGCGCAAATGCGGCCATCACGGACGACATGCTCACCACCGCCGGCGTAAACAGTTGCAAGGACTTCGAACTTGTGAAAGGTCTCGGATTCAAGCCGCACGGATTTATCGGCTAAAAATAAAAAAGCGTTTTCGCAGATTCCCTTTTCTGCAAAAACGCTTCCGGATTCTATGTTTTAAATTCTAAACAGCTTTTACCGGATTCAAGAAGAGATATTCTACCGTTTCCGTTTTTATCTTTAAGCCCTTTTCGTGAGCGTAGAGATAAAGCAATGCTGTACCGACACCAGCCGCGCCATCGTAAAGCCCCGTGTAGGTTTCTACGAAACCCGGCAATTTGCGAGTCCAAGCCGCAAACCAGCGACGTCCCTTGTCATCGTTCCAAGAATCACCGAGAAGCTTGTCTGCAGTGAGCTTCGCCTGTTCGATGTAGGATTCATCATTCAGTACTTCTGCCGTCTTCACGAAATGAGCGAGAACGCCAGGGGCTCCGCAGCAAAGGCAATAACTATTCCAATAACCCGGAGTATGCTTGAGTGGAGCGCCGGTCTTGAGGATTCCCTTAGTGAGCAAGTCCACCCATTCCAAGTTTTCTTTGTTCTGAGTCACATCGAAAAGTTTGCGGAACAAAAGTGTTGTACCCACGGGACCATGGCAAGTCGAAAGGTAATAGAAGTCATGGAAACGCCCCTTTTCCGGATTGTAGAGATACGGAATCAAAGCTCCATTTTCATCGCCTTCAACGATTGCCGAGAGAAACTTGACAACTTCATTCGCCTTGTCGAGATAAGCTTTTTCCTTGGTTTCTTCGTACAAGAGAACATTCAAGAAAGCGGATCCAGCAGCACCATGGCTAAAGTTAGGGAACACAGATTCCTTGGATTTCCAGCCAACAAGCGTCAAGTCCACGTTCTTGTAGTAAATGCCGCCTTCCTTGGCATGGACAATTCTCGTGTCTGTAAAAGCGACAACTTTTTTGGCCGCTTCTAGATACTTCTTGTCTTTAGTCTTACGATAGACGTAAAGGAAGAAAAACGCGTAAGATCCATCGGCCATCAGGTCGGCTTCGGTACTCCAGTGGAGCGTGTTACCGTCATCAACGCCTGCAGCGATGGAATCGTCAGCCGTGCGGATCAGGAATTCACGATAACGTGGATCGCCCGTATGTTCGTAAAGCTGTTCCACGAAAATAGCCTGCCCCGCCGGTGACGCATAGACACTCGTTCCCCAGCCCTTGACCGGCCAGACACCGCCGTCGTTTCCGTTCAACACATTATCAAAGAACTGTTTGCCTTCGTACGTGTTGAGGATGTATTCTGCGGCATCCTTTGCCTCTTGCAAATACACTTCGTCCTGAGTGACATCGTAAAGTTGCAAGAAGAATTGGCCAATGCCAGCCGAGCCGGCATAAAGGCCCTTGGGCGTAATCATCAAATCGCCCTTGTACTCGTTTCCCGGTTCCGGGCTTGCTTTCCAGTACTTGCCATGCGGCGTGACGACCTCGTTTGTCTTGAGATACTTGACAATCTGCAAGACCGCTTCGAGATAGTTTCCATTTTTGGAGGCGCTAAAATCTAGATTTTGAACAAAGTTTAATTTCATTACACAGCCTCACTTTTCTTTTTTCTCTTGTACAAATCCGTGGAGAGATACTTGTAACCATTATCGGCGTAAATCACCACAATGTTCTTGCCAGCCGCTTCGGGGCGTTTTGCAATCTGGATTGCTGCCGTAAGAGCTGCAGCCGCCGAAGTTCCAAGGAAGAGACCATCAGTCTTTGCGGTTTCCTGAGCCGTTTCGTAAGCTTCTTCGGCCTTGATGTCAATGATTTCATCAAATTCAAAACCGTTATTGCGGTTATCCTTGATAATCGTCGGCACCAAGGATTCATCGACACGGCCAAGCGGGAGCGTACCATCGACGATGTGGCCCGTAAAATCAGGATTGTCCGGTCGAGAAGTCGGAGCGGCCTGCACGCCAATGATTTTCACGTTGGGATTCTTTTCGCGAAGGTAGCGGCCCGTACCTACGATAGTACCTGCAGTGCCGCCCATGGCAACAAAGTAATCCACATGGCCATCCGTATCATTCCAGATTTCAGGACCTGTTGTCTGGTAATGATATTCCTGGTTGGCGTTGTTCAGAGTCTGGCCCGTGTAATACTGGCCCTTTTCCTTGGCGAGGCGTTCCATACCCGCAATCAGATCATCGAGCACAAGGCCCTTCTTTTCAAAGTCGGCCACTTCCTTAATGTCATAGAAAGATTGCAAATCGAGACCGTAGCCTTCAAAAATCTGAACACGTTCAATCGTCGTACCGGGTTCAAGATAAGGGACATATTCGTAACCAAGAGCGTGACCAATACCCGCAAGCGCAATACCTGTATTTCCACTCGTCACGTCAATCAACGTATCACCTTTCTTGATAGCGCCCTTCTTTTCGCCATCACGGATAAGGGCTAGAGCAAGGCGGTCTTTCACAGAGCCAGTCGGATTCAAGAATTCGAGTTTACCGATAATGTGCGCTTTGAGGCCGTACTTAGATTCGTAATTAGTCAGTTCAACAAGGGGAGTGTTACCAACGAGTTCAGCAATAGACTTATGAATTTTAGACATATTTGAGAATCCTTTTTTGTTAAAATTTTAATTTGTTAATGGATTAGATTATTTTATTCAGCATCACCGTAAATATTGACCTTGTTGTCTTCCTTGGTGGCGGTATAACCAGCATCTACAGGGAGCTTGATGCCTGTAATTGCAGAAGCCTGATCGCTCGTGAGGAAAAATACCGCATTTGCAATTTCTTCAGGTTCAATCCAACGGTTTAAAATGCTACGGTCTTCAGCGGCCTTACGGAGTTTCGGATCCGAATAGTCATGTTTGATAGCCATCTCGGTCTTGGTAAAGCCCGGAGCTACAGAGTTCACGCGAATGCCATAGCGCCCTAGATGGAACGCTGCAGCACGTGTAAGCCCATCGACCGCGGTCTTTGAAATGCCATAAGCAAACGGAGTCCATTCTGCAAAGGAGGCGACAAACGAAGAAACGTTCACAATAGCGCCCTTGATGCCCTTTTCAATAAAGACACGACCTACATGCTGAATCAAATAAAGGCTCCCCCAGAGGTTCACATTTTCGGCCTGTTTGATTTCTTCCGGGTCAAAGCTAAGCACGTTTTTGCGATGGCCAACAATGCCTGCGTCATTGAACAAGGCATCAATTCGTCCGTACTTCTTAACGACTTGAGCAACGACTTCTTGACCTTGTTTGTAATTAGCGACATCCAGCTCGTAAGCGGTCACATCGGCACCTTGAGCGGTGAGCTTCGCAACTTCGCCATCGAGCTGTTCTTTTTTGATATCCGTTGCGGCAACAGCCCAACCTTCCTTGACATACTTCTTGACAGCGGCAAGGCCAATTCCCTGTGCGGCACCTGTAATAACGATAACTTTCTTTTCACTCATTCTGAAATTCCTTTTTGATTTTTACGGATACACCGGTAAAAGCGGTTTCATTCGAAACCTTGACACATGTTATCCTGATTTGTTGTGATTCCTTTGACTTCTTTTCTATAACCGTTGAAGCCCAAAGGATAATTGGCTTCTGGTTAGTTTATTTTCAGAATGCCTTCCGGCATTCGACAGTCGCTACACATATATGCTCCTTCGAAAGCCAAGGTGAAGTGAAAGACTTTTCAATTCCCTATCGTTCTTGTGTGTTATAAAATTAGAATATACCTTCTGCAATGTCAAGGCATAGAGATATACTATTTTATCATAGGTAGCTATAAGATATAGCTATAACAATAAATACCAGATTATTGAAGGGAACGCGCGCACAAATGTTATCCTAGACTATGATATTTATTACACATTCCGTCAAAACACCTTTAAAATCTGTTCTTGAAAGGTGTAATTAATTAAATTTCCATCGATGGCTTTCAAAAGTCGCATTTTTACGGGAATTCTAGTGGTATGCAGTTTGGTGTTACTTGCCAACTGCGCTTTTCCCGTACGCCCAGGATACGACAGAAAGAGCGGTACCTACAAGCGATACAGAGTAGCCACTACGGCTCCAGAGCCCATCGATACCACTGCAGTAGACCCACAAGAAGAACTGGTGCAAGAAGAAAAACTTGCAGTCGCATCAACAACAAGTACAGACTCGATTGCTCCCGCCGTTAAAGAAAAAACAAACTCGTCGGACTCCGCATCTCATACATCAAATTTAAAAAGCAAGCCTGACACGACAGTAGTTCGAAAAGACACAACAGCAAAAGTTGATACCACGAAAAAGGATTCTGTCAAAAAGCAACCCGCCAAAAAAGCTGAAGTAGCTTCAAAAACAAAAAAACAAACAAAATCCGCCTCAAAGCCCACAAATCTTGAGAAATACGCCAAGGAATGGCTTGGCGCCAAGTACGTTTATGGCGCTGCGAGCAAAAAGAAGACAGACTGCTCCGGCTACGTGATGCAAGTCTATAAAGGCTTTTACGGGATATCACTCGATCATAGCGCACAACATATTTATGACGATGGACGCGGCTATTCTATCAGGCGCTCAAAATTGCAAGAAGGCGATCTCGTGTTTTTCGGGAACTTCTGGAAAATCAGCCACGTCGGTATTTACTTGAAGGGCAACCGATTCATTCACGCCAGTACGAGTAAGGGCGTGGTGATTACCTCCATGGACGATAACTATTGGTCATCCAAATACAAGGGCGCAAGACGATTTAAGTAATTACTATCTTTTTCCACATGAAAAAGATAGCATTCCAGGGCCGTCGCGGGGCCTATAGCGAAAGTGCCGCCTACCACCTGTTCGGAAACGATATCGAAGTCGTGCCGATGGACACGTTCGAACAAATATTCCAGGGCATTGAAACAGGTGTCGTTGACGGTGGCGCCATCCCTATAGAAAACTCGACCGCAGGTTCCATTTACGACAACTACGACTTGCTTTACAAGTGGCGCCATCCGATTGTCGCCGAAGTCAAGTTGCAGATTGAACATACGCTCTGCGCATTGCCGGGCACAAAGCTCGAAGACCTTACCGAAGTGTTGAGCCACCCGCAGGGGCTCGCGCAATGCAGCCGCTTTTTCGGACAGCACCCGAACATCAAGAGCACCGCATTCTACGACACCGCAGGCAGCGCCGAAGAAATCGCGAAGCGCGGCGACAAGCACATCGGTGCAATTGCAAGCGCTTATGCAGCCAAGTTCTACGGTCTTGACATTCTAAAGCAAGGACTCGAGAATCTGCCGGGCGTGAACTTCACGCGTTTTTATGCCATCCAAAAGACCGCAATTGAGCTGCCGGACTTCAAGGCAAACGAAACTGGCAAGCCGCCTATCAAGACGACGCTCCTTTTGATGTTGAGCGATTCCAGCAAGTCTGGCGCTTTGTACGAAGCGCTCGGTTGCTTTGCCAAGCGCAAGCTGAACCTCACGCGCATCGAGAGCCGTCCGCATCCGGACCGCCCGTGGGAATACATTTTCCACCTTTCGTTCGAAGGCAATCCGAAGGACCCGAATGTCGTTGAAGCGCTCAAAGAATTGCAGCAGTACACCGACTTCATCTACCGCCTCGGAAGCTTCCGCGAAGGAACAACGGAAAAGTTGAGTTATTAAGCACTATTGTCACCCCGGCCTGTCATCCCGGAATAAATCCGGGATGACAGGCCGGGGTGACAAAGCAAGGAGAATATATGTCCTACACACGTACTGATAGAAAACCTGAAGAATTTCGCAATCTCAAGATGACCACGGGCTTTATCTCTAGCGCCGATGGTTCCGTACTCATTGAAATGGGACACACACGCGTCATCTGCAACGCAACGCTCCTCCCGAAAGTTCCGGACTGGCTTGCCGGTCGCGGCACAGGCTGGATCACGGCTGAATACAGCTTGCTTCCGCAGAGCACGGGCAAGCGCGTAGAACGCGAGCGCAAGGGCGCGAGCGGTCGCACGCAGGAAATCCAGCGCTTGGTGGGCCGTTCGCTGCGCGGCGCAGCCGATCTCGCCGCACTCGGCGAGAACGCCATCGTCGTGGACTGCGATGTGATTGAAGCCGATGGCGGCACGCGAACGGCTAGCATCATCGGTGGCTTTGTCGCACTCGCGATTGCAGTGAAGAAAATCAAGGAACGCCTCGGCATCACGCAGCAAATCTTGAAGCATGGCATCACCGCCATTTCTGTGGGCGTCGTGAGCGGTAATCCGCTTTGCGACCTCTGCTATGTCGAAGATTCCGCCGCCGACGTCGATATGAACGTCGTGATGCAGGACGCCAAGAACTTCATCGAAGTGCAAGGCACGGGCGAACACGCGAGTTTTGACCGCAACATGCTCAACAAACTCCTCGACCTCGGCGAGAACGCCTGCAAGGAAATCTACAAGAAGCAGATGGAATTGATTGGCGGCGAATTGCCGTAGTTATCGACAAGACTTAACTGGATCTTTCGCTTCGCTCAAGATGACGAAGAAGGGATTCCGCCCCGGAACAAGTCCGGGGTGACAAAGTAAGACAAATGTCCAGTGAACACCCGCCGCGATTGCGACGGGCTTCATATTATTTGATAACGAGGCCCTTTTTCCCAGAGACGAACGGGTCTTCGCCCGTCGAACAAAAATTCGTTTTTTCGGAATACTTGCCAAGCCCTCTTATATTAATTCGGCTTTTGGTATTCGCTTCGCCCTGTACTGCAAAGAGAATCGATGTCATAAATGTCGTACTGACTTCACTAAACACCGTCATAAAATTATCCCAATCGGCACATACCGTCCTTAACTCAATGGACTTTGGCAATGTAACCTTAGGCATTCTAGAAAGATTTCCAAAACCATCATTTTGTGCATAAACCAAAACAACATCTAAATCCGATTCCGAAGCATACGTTACACACAAGCCTCCCCAACTTGAGATATTAGCCTTAGCAGCCGGTGAATTACCATCAAGCGGATCAATTATGCCTGCGACATGGAAACCCACACCCAAATAACCTTCTTTTGCAAATTGCAATTCACCACAAGCGCCCATACAGTAATCATAAATTTCATCGCCCGTCGTATATTCAATCCCAAGCGGTTGCGGCAAATTTACAAAACCAACACCGGACATATCATCTCCGAAGCTGAACCAATATCCAGAAGTTTCGGATCCGTTGTCAAGCCCTGTTTCTACATGATAATCATTATTATCGACAGCCCTCGGGACATACCACATTTCGCTAACGGACTCAGGCGAGACGCAATCGCCAGAAGGAGCTAAAGACGAACTGCTCCCGTTGCCTGAGCTGCTTGAGCTACGCAATATAATCGTCCCAATTTCAGCTCCATTGGTTTTAGTAACAACCTCCGCGAAACCATCTACTTCGCACGCTCCAGTCACATCAAATTTACCGATTGCAGCGATATTGAAATGTCCTCTCGTTTCCTCGGTGCTTTTCATCACAATTCTAATGGAATGTGCATGTTTAGCCGCCTCAGCAGCCGTCGATGTCGCTGCTGCTGTCGCGCCAACAAATTCGCTCCAAGGAACGCACTTTTCTACAAATTCAGCAGACTTATCTAGCTTGGCTTCATAGAAAGTAACAGAATCCGCGCCAAGCTGCAAGAACATATTCCTGTCGGCTGCATACGTCACGCAAACACCGCCCCAGCCACTGATATCACCATACCGCTGGATATGTTCCGTATAATATTCTTCAGGATTTTCAACCCCGGCGACATTAAATCCAACACCCGCTAACGCTTCATTTAAGATGCCTTTTTTCAAGACAATCGTTCCACTATATCCCCCATAATACTCAAGCAAGCTTTCCATGCATTCATACTCAGGAGTTTCAAACGCGCAGACATCAGGAAAAACAACTGTAGACATTCCGCCATCAGGATCATCGCCAAAATTATACCAAAGTCCGGCGTAATTATCGATATCCTCATTAACAAAACCCGTATTCACGTATGTCTTTTTATCAAAGCCCCGCCACATGCAGGCGGCAGTATTCTTCGGCGTTTTTGCGCTACTTGAGGAATTCGCGATTATGCTGCTTGAAGACTCGCCTACAACGCTGCTCGACTCCGCAACAGACGAACTGCTTTCACCAATAACGGAGGAACAGCTTTCGCCATATACAGGCGAAGCCGTAAACGAATCCGAAGAAGTATCATCGGAGCAGGCGACAATGCCTAACAACAAGGTCGGGATTATCCCCCAAAGAATTCTCCTGAACATACAACACTCCTTTATTTTGTTTATACTCTATTTAAAGAACGGCTGGTTCTTGGCATTTTAAATAGGATGTGCCATCCAGTTCTTGATACGGGGCAATTCCCAAGATATTGAACGAACTGCTGGCATTATTCTTGGCATAATCATAGAATAAAATCGACGATATCTTGGAAGGATCGATAGGTGCCCTTGTTTCGCTGTCAACAAATTCATTCCAAGATTTACATTCAATCTTGGCATAACCATCAGTCTGTGGCAACGTCACGCCCGGCAATTTAGATACGTTTGCAAAATCATTTTGTTCAGCATCATTTATTGCAATATGTAAATCATTCTCTGAAGCATAAACAATGCACATGCCTCCCCAATATTTGAGACTTTTCGCCTGCAACTTGCCATTTTCATCTTTATCAGCAATGTTAAATCCGAAGCCAGCATTTCCAGCACCTTTATGTATGACACAAAGTCCCTGACAGCGGTTTAGAACAGGTTGCAACGAATCCTGACCTAACTCGCTATTCACTTGTACAGGATAAGTCTCATTGACTTCATCGTTATCCTTGAATGCATACCAATGGCCACCATCACTTGTCACCGTCGAATACCCAGTTTTCACACTCAAATAACCATCCGGACCATACCAAACCGGACTAAGATTTTTGAAAGAGCACTCATCTTTATACACCTTGCTACTGCTAGAACTGCGCGGGGTTCGGCTCGAAGAACTTATCGGCGTGTAAGAGGTTTTGGGGATGGAGCAAGCCCCATTAGCAGAATATTTTCCAATACCCGCTATATTAAACTGGTTCCTATCGCCGTTTTCATAGCTCTTTACAACAAACAGCACCGTACTCACAGCCGTTCCCAGATTCGGGACACTCGGTTGAAAATCATCCCAGGCAACACACTTTTCGATAAGCCCTCCCGATGCAGGGAGAGAGGCTTTCGGAGAATTTTCGTACGGGACATCTTTTACAACAACATTTAAGTAAGCATCCTTTTCGGAATAGTAAGTGATGCAAATGCCACCCCAATCCTTGATATCGGCAAATTTAGGCGTTCCATAGCAAGTGTTTCCTTCACAAGAAGTCAATGAATCTTCAGCAATATAGAACACTACAGCAGATGCGGCATAATCGGCTTTTTCCAAAGTAAACTCCATCGTTCCACAAAAGCCTTTACATACATAGATAATAGGATTATACATATAGGGTTCATATTCCATCCCCCTATACGTAGGGAATTCTATTCTTGTATACGCCCCCTCGGGAGAAACATCGAAATCAAACAACATTCCGACAAATTCATCCCGATCATTATAGCCCGTATTTACAATGCCAGACCTATTCAAGCCCTTCCACAGGCAGGTCAAGGAATCGTCGTTTGTAGTAACCAGGCCTAAATCCGGTTCATTCGTACCGTCATCGCGATTCCACTGCGGAAGATTTTCATCGTAAGTACTGATACCAAAGATATTGAATTCTCCCGAGCCATCGGAATTACTCATAAATACAAAGTTGATTGCCTTGACTTCTTTAGCAGCCTCTTCGCCTGAATAGATCTTGCTCAATTTTGCCTTATTGTATTCCGCCCAGCTAGACACCTTAAAGTCGCTCCATTTGGCACAACGCGTAATAGCCTCATTTGGGCCAAGCATATTCATAAGCGTTGGAGTATTCGTTAAAGTATTCGGAAGCGTAATGCCCGGATAAGCTATACCCGGATACACATAATCAATCGTATCTAAACCACCAACATTCACATTGAGATAGACACTCATCGGGTATTCAGAGGCATACGTCACACAGATACCGCCCCACGCAGAGATATCCACCGTCGAATTTTCTTCGGCAAGCGTAAAACCAAGAGCCACCCAAGGCTTTGATTCCGAGCTTTGTAACTCAACGCTTCCGCATACGCCTTCACAATATTTAAAAACAGGATCCAATGCATTTTCAGTATATTCATTGCCCATCGGCACTGGCCAAGTGATGGTTGACCGGCCCCCTTCCGCATCATCGCTAAAGCTGAACCAATATCCCGTATTTTCATTACCGGTATTGATCTTGTTGTCCGTTTTGCCATTCCACACGTCAAACTTAGGAACAGCCACTACACTGCTAGAGGACTGGACGGCAGAAGAGCTTTCGATAGCAGAAGAGCCGCCCACAACAGACGAACAGCTTTCGTCATAAATAGACGAACTGCTTTCGCCATAGGCAATCGGATTGCCATCTTCCGTGACTCCCGCTGTATTGTCG
The DNA here is from genome assembly GCF_002210405.1 of Fibrobacter sp. UWB3. Classification (NCBI taxonomy): domain Bacteria; kingdom Pseudomonadati; phylum Fibrobacterota; class Fibrobacteria; order Fibrobacterales; family Fibrobacteraceae; genus Fibrobacter; species Fibrobacter sp. UWB3. Next base: position 102,979 of record NZ_MWQJ01000003.1, on the reverse strand, counting down.
TCCGAGCACGCCACAAAGCCGAACGCAAACGCACATGCAGAAACGCATGCCGATATGTTAAGAAAATTCTTAAGCATGATTTTTTCCCTCCTCCCACGTCAGCGGGAACAACTGTAAATTCAATCTGTAGACACGACCGACGCCACGGCCTTTCAAAGCGATTTGAGCGATGCGCTTACGGCAAGCATCAATTTCTTGCACAATTTGCTCGTAATCTTCGTCCGAAATTCCCATGGTAAGCCCAGAATAATTACGTTCCGTCGAAGAAAATTTTTCAAGAGCCTCATCCGCAAAATGGATCATTTCATGATGCAAAGAGCGCATCGCCACCGACATGATTTCTGGAGAACCCGTGAGATGCCTATCGACCTGTTCGTAGGCATCGCCATTTTTCTTTAGGAGTCCCGCATTTACCATAAAATCGAGCGACTCGCGGACCTCCCCCGCGGAGGCATCCAAACAACAACGCCTAGCAATTTCACCCGGAGTCGCTCCAGGCATCACCGGCGCAAGCTCCCTTACCACTGGATGGATCCAAGTTTCAAAATACCTGTAAGCATCGCCATCGACAACCTTCACGGCATTGTCTTTTGCAATCTTCAGCATGGACTCAAAAATGGCCTTGCGTTCATCATCCGTTTTGGCATGGCAACATTCTACCATGAGCTTAAAATAGTCCAGCTCATAACCTACCAAACGCATTGCGGCACCGACCTTTTCGGCCCCAACAGACGAAAGGCGCGTTTTCTTTTCACAAACAAGTTTCAAGTACGTCGGCGATGTAAATCCTGCAGAACGGGCAAATTCACGCCACGAAAACGATGATACACGTTTCCGCTCATCGTAATAGTCCTGCATGTAGCAGCGATAATCCTGATACTCCGTAATCGGCTTCATAATAACAAATATACACTATCCTTTTCAAAAAGGCAATATTTCATGATACTATTTATCGAAATTTTATCAATTTAAAGCATTTTTATAAAAAATTCTAAAAATACATTTTATATTCATGATACAGAAGCGTAAAAAAGTGACCCACTCGGACGAGCGGGCTCAAGAAAAATCAATTCCAGGCGATAATTAGAATGAAGACAATTTCGAGGTGTTTACGGTACAGGAGCCATCAACCAAGTATTTGCCAACAGCGATAATATTGATTTTTATCTGGTTGTACAAATTCTCGTCCGAGCTCACTTCGAACTTGACGTCTGTGGCGTTCTTTTCCAATCCAGAATCAGAGAAGTCGTTCCAAGTAAAGCATTTTTCAGTAGGAACCGTAGTAGCCTCCAAAACATTTTCAGCTTCGAGAGAATCTGCCGCCAGTACGATGCGCATATTCCTTTCGGCCATGTAGTACACGCAAAGACCACCCCAGTCGCTAATATCTGCAGTAACCAAAGTCGTATCGCCGACATCATCCTTAACGGTCATTTTGAAGCCAATGCCTGCATATGCACGTGTAGAGTTGCCCTTATCCAAAGTGACGCTTGCCGAAAGTCCGCCTTCAAACAAATCTTTATCCGTCAACCATTCGATAACGTTTTTGTAACTTGGAGCTTCTGCAGACCAGTACAACAACGAGTTACCGTTCTCTCCACGGTCATTATAGGAATACCACAATCCGCCTTTTATTCCCGACGTATCTTCCCAGGCAAAGTTGCTCGGCACGCTGGAGGTTCCATTCCAAAGGCAAGCTTCATCCTTCGCAGGTTCAACAGCTTCAACAGAATCCAGATTGGCAACGCCGTGCTTATAAGAGCTCACGCCTTTAATATTGAAATAGCCCTTTTGTTTAGCTTCACCAACAAACTTGAAAATAATCGACTTTGCATTTTTCGACGCTTCAATACCAGTGTTAGAATCAGAGAACGTCCGTTTGAAATCAGCCCACTTAGCACAGCGAGCAGCCACGGCTCCCTTTTCCGTCTTGTCAAAATTGACTGAAGGCATTTCGTTCGAGGATCCAGCTGATTCCTTATAGCCAATCACACCTTCCATCGAGAGTTCCGATTCGTAAGAAACGCAAATGCCGTCCCATTTTGAAATATCGACGGTCGTATCCTTTTCGGTCAGGGCAATGCCCACGCCCGCACTCGGGACCGCTTCATCACCAAGTTCCACGGTACCGCAAAGGCCGCCACAATGAGAGACCAAAGATTCAATGTTGTCCGAAGTAAGGCTATCGCCCTCAATAGTCGGGAACTTAATCAACGACGTGCTCTCTTCATCTTCGTCGTTCACACTGAACCAATAACCGGAATTACCGTTAATATTGACACGGGCCATGCCGCTTTCGCCATTCCACAGGTCATAGGCCACAGAATTGCCCTCTTCTGTAATTCCCGTAAAATTTGAATCCTTGGAGCATGCGACTGCACCAATCAGAACGGCAAATATAGATAAGTTAAGAATTCTACCGAGCATCGGACTTATCCTCTTTCCATGTCAACGGAAACAACTGTAAATTCAACCTATAAACTCTTTCTGTACCACGACTATTCAAAGCAATTTGGGCCACTTTCTTTCGGCAAACATCAAGTTCCTGCAAAATCTTCTTATAGTCTTCGGCAGAAATCCCCATGGTAAGCCCAGTAAAGTTTCTTTCCGAGGGCGCAAATCGATTGATAGATTCTTCTGCAAAATGGGCCATTTCGCGATGCATATAGCGCAAAGCAAGCGACACCGCCGATGACTGGCCTTTTAGATGCTTGTCCGCCTGTTCATAGGTATCGCCATTCTTTTTCAACAGCCCCACTCGCACCATAAAATCGAGCGAATCGCGAACTTCACCGGCAGAAACGCCTTCGCAGCAGCGCCTTGCGATATCACCCGGAGTAGCCCCCGGCATTACCGGAGCAAGCTCTCTAACAACGGGGTGTACCCAAGACTGAAAATATTTAAACGCATCGCCATCGATAATTTTGACCTTGTTGTTTGCGGCCAATTCCAGCATGGCTTCATAAGCGATTTTGCGTTCCTGGTCATTTTTGGAATGGCAATACGTTACCATTGACTTGAAGTACTCAAGTTCAAACCCGGCCAGTTCCATTGCATTGCCGACCTTTTCGGCCCCTTGAGGCGAAAGGCGGGTCTTGCCTTCACACACTAATTTTAAGTAAGTTGGGGACGTAAAGCCCGAAGCACGAGCAAATTCACGCCACGAAAACGACGAGAGTCTCTTTTTCTCGTTGTAGTAATCCTGCATATAAATGCGGTAGTCTTCATATTCCGTGACGGACTTCATAATCAAAAATATACATTATTTCATCATTCCAAGCAACATTTCATGATACTAGCTTTTGTTTTTCGAACAAAATTAAGTAATTTTTAGCAAATTTTTACAAAAATCAATTCCTATGATACTAAAGTAAATAAACACAAAAAAAGCGGGCAAAAAGCCCGCACCTTCATAGCCTATTTTCTAAAGCCTACTAAATATTCCAGTCGCAGAAGTTCTTGAGCATGGCGAGGCCAACTTCGCCACTTTTCTCCTGATGGAACTGGCTTGCAATTAAGTTATCCTTGCCCAAAAGCCCTGTAAAGGTCTGCGAACCATAAGTCGTTTCGGCAAAGGAATATTCCGCCGGGACCTGCGGGTAGTAGGAATGCACGTAGTAAAAATCGCAACCGCTGCGGATGCCCTTCATGATCGGGTGTTCGCGCGTGAAGTTCACCTGGTTCCAGCCCATGTGCGGGATCTTGAGGCCAGGTTCATCCTTAAAGCGCACCGCGCGGCCAGGAATGAGTCCAAGCGTCTTGACGCCACCGTCTTCTTCGCTTTCTTCAAGAATGATCTGGCAGCCGATGCAGATGCCAAGCACTGGGTTACCTGCTTTTACAACAGCCTTGATGGCTTCGCCGATTCCAGTTTTAGTCAAAGTTTCCATGGCCGAAGCAGCAGCGCCCACGCCCGGGAAAATCAAGCGCGTAGCTTTTGCAATTTCATCGGGATCACGACTCACCTTGGCGTCTGCGCCAATGAACTTAAGCGCATTCATCACCGATGTCAAGTTGCCAGCATTGTAATCCACAACAGTAATAGCCATAAAAACCTCATTAACTTTTACACGTACAAAGATAGAAAAAAGAACCGCCGAAGCGGTTCCCTTAAATAGTTTGATTTGATTCTAGATTAGAACCAGCGCCAGGTCACACCGACGAGAATCACGTTCTTGTGCTGAGAATCCTTGTCCAAGTCCTTATCGTAAGCGATGTCATAGCTGACCTGGAATTCAAGTAGCGGAGAAAGCGTAATTGCAAGGAGGTTTTCCCACCTGCCGTCGATTTCATCAACACCCTTGAAGTTCACAAATGCCCACAGACGGCTCTTGAACGTCACGAGATCAGAGAATGCATACTTGTATTCCGTGATGCTTTCGAGACCCGGTTCATCCTTGAACTTTTCAATCTTCTTCGTATCGGGATCGTCTGCAAAGGCATAGTCCGTCGAAATGGTCATGCGGTTTGCAAAAGCAAGGCGCGTAGAGAAGTTTTCGGTCGGGAAAAAGCCCACACCGGCCATCTGCGTGACATAACCCGGAGCCATAAAGTGAGAAACGGTCGTTCTGATTTCGTCGCCGTTTTCATCTTCGCTATAAGCGTAACCCCTAATAAACTGGGATTCAAAGCGGGCGCCAAGGTACGGCTTAATCTTTTCAGAGGCGTTAAAGTCGGCCATGGTTTCGTAGAAGATCTTGTCAGCAGACTTGCGCTTGCCGAGACCATCCGTCCAAGTGTAACCAAGGGCGAGGTTCAGCTTGTTGCGCCAGTCAACGACTTCCCAGTGATTCTTAAGGTCGGCATCATAGCTGAAAAGCCATGTGTAAGAAGATGTACCGTCTTCGAACTTCCAGTTGTTAAACTGCATGCGAGTGAACTTAACGGCAGCGACCACGTCGGCAGTCATATTTTCAGGGAGATAGCCTTCAAACATGCCCCCCTCAGCGAATGCCGTCGATGCAGAAATGAGAGCTGCACAACCGAGTGCGAATAATGATTTTTTCATATTCCTTCCTTGTTTATGGTCCTTCTTTCCCATAGACCTTTTTGTTTGACTTAAAGATAACATTTTTTTAAGAGAAAAACAGATTCAATGCATTTTTCGATTACTATTATTACAAACATGTTACTCAAGCGCCTAGTCATAGCTTTATTCCTGATTTTCTGCACCGAAAACGTTCTCGCAAAGGACGTTTCCAAGAAATCGCCATGGACTTTTGAAGCCGGCATTTCAGCTGGGCGCCCCACCCCGATTATGGTCAATGCGGGGGTCGGCTACAATAACATCTTTTTCAGGGCCATGGGCGGCGGAATGTACTTCGGCACCGATGATTTCTGGGTCGGATACCGCGGCGGATTCGCCTGGGAATTTTTCCGTGAATTACCGTTTACGCTAGACCTCGGCATTGGGGGCGGATACGCTTTTGCAAAGGCTCCCAACGGATACCTCAAGGCTTTAAACAAGGCCAACGACGAGAGGATGGTCCGTTCGTACAACTACAAGGAATCACTTGATATTTCTGTCGAAGTGCGCGCAAGCATCTACGGGGCGTTTACGCAAATTGGGATTCCTGTCCATTACTTTATGAAACATGACGAACCGACGGTGCTCTGGCAAGTCGGGTATGCGTATAAATTTTAGTTAGACCAGAGAACGCCGCGAGCGGCTACAAGTCTTTGACGCAACGGACTGAGTACGCATCAACCTTGACGTAGCTGTACAAGGACACACCATTGACGTGATTTAATTTCAAGCGAGACGCGAGAACGCCGCCGTACTCCGTAGCCCCCCAAAAGACAGCATCTGTATTTTCACCATGATAATCTTCAAAAGAGCCACCGTAGAGCGAGTAGCCAGCCGGCAACGCAGAAAACGAGTAATCATCCGTTCCATTGCGTTTTTTTCCATCATAGTCGTCCCAGCCACTTGTCGATTGGAGCTTTGAGTCAGCATCACGTTCACCGCCAACAGCAACCAATAAAGAGTCAAACTCAGCTGTCGTCGGCAAATGCCAACCAGAAGGACAAACGCCACGTACTGGATATGTCGGCGAGCACGTCGTTTCGAAACCACACCCTTTGCCATTCGTAGAGAATATTCCCGCGCTGTCCATGGCAGCCGACCACATGTAAAGGCGACCATATTTTTCGCAATTACTCGTTTTATTCCAATAACAGTAACTGCAGGAATCTAATTCCTCAGTAGACAGCAAATAGGCATAATTCAGGTTTTCCGCCATCCAAGTCTGAGTACCGATGGTTACGGTCTTGTAGGTCTGACCATCGCGAGAATCCGTCAAGGATCCGATTACTACAGTCGATGGGTCAACAATGTTCGGCTTGACACTAGACGAACTTTTGATGACAGAAGAAGATGATTGTTCGACTTTTTTACTAGATGACGATGTTTTTGAGCTAGAACTTGATTTTGCAGAACTGCTGCTTTTTACAGAACTGCTACTAGACGATTTCTTAGTCGTAGTCGATGATGACGACTTAACAATGCTTGACGAGGATTCATTCAAAGATGGTTTTGCGGGACTACTATCATCGCCGCAGGCGGCAAGGAAAAGCGAAATACAAACAGAAGCACAAAAAACAAATTTATTCATACTACGAATATACAAAAAATCCCGGCTCGGATGAGTCGGGATTTTTGAATGCTTTTAGAAGTACTAATTACTTCTTGAGGCTCGGAACGCCACCGAAGTCGACGTTCGTCTTCTTGCCGAGCAAGAGAGCGCGAGTCTTGAGCGGGAGGCCGTAGCAGCGGATGAAGCCAGTAGCGTCCTTCTGGTCGTACATGTCAACGTCCGTGAAGCCACCGAGGCCCATGTCGTACAAGCTGTACGGGCTCTTGATGCCGGCCGGGATGATGTTGCCCTTGTAAAGCTTGAGGGTAACGTCACCGGTAACAACCTTGTTCACTTCATTGAAGAAGGCGTCCATAGCCTGGCGGAGCGGAGTGAACCACTGGCCATTGTAGACAAGGTTTGCGTATGTCATAGACATCTTCTGGGCTTCGAACAAAGTTTCCTTGTCGAGCACGAGCTGCTGCAAGCATTCGTGAGCCTTGTAAAGGAGCGTGCCACCCGGAGTTTCATAAACACCGCGGCTCTTGAGGCCGACAAGGCGGTTTTCAACGATGTCCAAAAGACCGCAAGCGTTCTTGCCACCGATTTCGTTCAAGAATTCGAGAAGTTCAACAGCGCCCATCTTCTTGCCGTTGATAGCGACCGGATTGCCCTTTTCGAAGGAAATCGTCACGTGATCAGCCTTGTTCGGAGCCTTTTCATACGTGTTGGTGTGCTTGAGGAATTCGTACTTGTGTTCCTGTTCCGGGAATTCCAAGACGCCACCTTCGTGAGAGAGGTGCCAGAGGTTGCCGTCTTCGGAGTAGATCTTCTTCTTGCTGATGCCGTTGAGCGGAATCTTGTGTGCAGCGGCGTAGTCGATAGCATCTTCGCGGCTGTGGAATGTCCAACGCGGGTCCTTCCACGGAGCGATGACTTCGAGCTTCGGGTTCAAGGCAGCGTAGGTGAGTTCGAAACGGACCTGGTCGTTACCCTTACCGGTAGCACCGTGAGCAACAGCGTAAGCGCCTTCCTTTTCGGCGATCTTGACCTGGTACTTAGCGATGAGCGGACGAGCAAAGGACGTACCGAGGAGGTAAGTGCCTTCGTACTTTGCACCGGCGCGAACGGTCGGCCAAACGTATTCTTCAAGGAATTCCTTCTTGAGGTCGAGAACGTAGCACTTGGAAGCACCGGTCTTGAGAGCCTTTTCTTCGAGAGCCTTTGCGTTCGGGAAGTCATTCTGGCCGAGGTCGGCTGCGAATGCAATCACTTCGACGTCGTAGGTTTCCTTGAGCCAAGGAATGATGATGGAGGTGTCAAGTCCACCGCTGTAAGCGAGGACGACTTTCTTCTTGGATTCTGTTTTAGCCATTTTGAATGTCCTTATGGAAAATTTTAGACGTTGTAAATATAGAATAGACACGAGACGAGAGAACAGAGGGACGAAAAATTTTTATTAAAAAAGCATCCCTATTTTACTTACAACAACAGCAGCTTTCCCAAAGCATTGAACTCTATTTTTTCTATTTTCAAAAACATGAAACTTTCGGACAGAGCGCTCGGTTACATTTCTTTCATTGTATTTGCCTGCATTTTCGGCGGTATCTCATTTGGCATGTGGGCTGCCCACCAGAACGTGCGCCAAACGGCGATTGTCGATTTTAATGAACTCGGTTCTTTGCAACCCGAAGACCCCGTAGTGTTACGCGGCTACCGCGTCGGCACCATCGGAAGCGTCACCTGGCTCAAGGATCGTTCCCGAGTCGTCATCCACTTTACCGAACCGCTCAAGATCCGCGAAGGGACTCAATTCAACAACGTGAACTATGCGCTCATGGGGCAACGCCGTCTCGAAATCATTCCGTCAAAGACAGGCGAACTCATGCCGGAAAACCACGTATTCCAAGGACATTTTGAACCGGGCATTGCAGAAACGCTGCGCCTCATCGAGAACGTAAACGAACAACTTGAAGCCGTGCAAAAGACAATTCTATTGCTCGCCCAGGGAGATTCCTCACACAAGTCCGCTCCGGAAATCTACGAAGAAGCCATGCATTCCATCGAGGACATTTTCGCCCACACCGAAAAGACGGTCGGAACGCTCGGTCCCAAGATGAACAAGCTCTTCAAGCAAATGAATTCTTCGAGCAAGGCGCTGACCAAGACGGCCCTCCAGGCAGATACCGCCATCAAGACCGCCACGGCGACTGTGAACGAAAAGCTCTCGCTTGTAGACTCCGTTGTCATCTCGCTGACACAAAACGCAAAGAAGACAAACGACGTCATCACGAGCATTGAAAAAGGAATTGATTCCGAAACGCTTTTGCAGTCCAAGGAACTCATCGAGAATATCAACAACATCATAGACGGACTCAACAAAGCCGTCGCTGCAATTGATACAAAGAATCTTGGGTTCAAGGATAAAGACGGCAAGCCGATCAAGCTGATTACATGGAAAAACATGAACATCATCGGCGACAACGCTCGCGATAAGGCGCGCAAGCGAATGGAAGAAGCCAAGGCTCAACAAGAACAAAAGAAAGCAGGCAACTAAATGGATTTATCAAGCCTGCCCGGACTTGGTCCCAAGAGACTTGAAAAGCTGAACAAGTCCGGATTAAGCACCATTGCCGATCTTTTATACAACATTCCGCGTACCTATCTTGACCAGACAAAGGTTACAAAGATTGCGGACTTGCACGATGGCGAACGCGCTGTCGTGATTGGGATTATCACGCGCGCAGGGATTGTCAAAGGACGCATGTCGCGCTTTATGGCAGTCCTCACCGATGGCACCGCCGAGATTTCGCTTTTATTTTTCCGAGGCACGCGATTCATCGCAAACCGTGTAAAACCAGGGACGCGTTGGCTTGTTTCGGGGACAGTCGGTTCGTACCGCGGGCTGCAACTGGTGCATCCGGACATGCAGCCGTTCGACGAAGGCGAAGCGTTTAACGGACAAATTCTCCCCGTCTACCCGATAAGCGAAATATGCCGCGAAGCCAAGATGGAACAGCGGTTCTTCCGCAATTTGTACAAAACGATTTTCAACTTTCCGGGACTCACACTCCCGAACGCGTGCCCGCGCGAGCTCACGGACTATTTGCATTTTGCGCCTGTGATGGACAACCTCCGTGCGCTCCACATGCCCAAAGACTTTGATTCCATTTATAGAGCGAAGCGCGAGCTCAAGATTTTGGAACTTTTGCCGTTTTGCCTGCGCATGGTGAAGCGCCGCGAAAATCAAAAAATTCGCGGACATGAACGCCAGATTGATTTGGGGAACGTGATGGCCGCGAAAGCGCGCCTCCCGTTCCAACTGACCACAGGTCAGGACGCGGCGCTGAATACAATCATTGACGGTCTCAATGGCAAAAAGCAGTTCCACGCACTGTTGCAGGGCGACGTGGGCTGCGGAAAGACCGTCGTCGCCATGCTCGCCATTATGGCCGTCTGCGGAGCAGGCGAACAGTGCGCGTTGATGGTCCCGACAGATATTCTCGCACGTCAGCATTTCAAGTCACTCAAGCCGTTCTTTGATGCAGCAGGCATTCGCGTGCATCTGCTTGTCGGGGCAACTCCCGCCGCCGAAAAGAAAGTGATTCTCGGTGAACTCCAGATGGGGCTTTGCAACGTTGTCATTGGAACGCACGCGCTCTTTAGCAAAGACGTTTTCTTTGCAAAACTCGGGCTCGTGATTATCGACGAACAACACCGTTTCGGCGTGAGCCAGCGCGAAGCGCTGCTCGCCAAAGGCGACTACCCCGACATGCTCGTCATGAGCGCCACGCCGATTCCGCGAAGCCTCGCAATGACGCTATATGGCGATTTGAAAGTCATCAGCATCAAGGAAAAGCCCGCAGGCCGTAAGCCCATCAAGACTCGTCTCGTGAACGCCGCAAAGCGCGAATCGATGAAGCAGTTTATTTGCAAGGAAGCCGCCGGCGGAAATCTATGCTACTGGATTGCAAGCCGCGTGAACGCCGACGCTTCGGCTAGCTCAGCGACCTTATCGTCAGCAGATTCAGCAGCAAGCGACGGAAACGCACGCAGTGTCGACGACATCGTGAACGAAATGCGAGCCTTTATCGCCGCCTTCGGCCACACCGATGTGAACATCGCCAAGCTCAAAGTCGCAGGCGTCCACGGTCAAATGGACGATACGCAGAGAGACGAAATCATCAAGCAGTTTGCCGCAGGCGAAATCCAGATTCTCGTAGCCACAACCGTTATCGAAGTCGGCGTGAACGTCCCCGCCGCAAATCTCATGGTCATCGACCAGCCAGACCGATTTGGTCTGGCGCAGCTTCACCAGCTGCGCGGCCGCGTAGGCCGCGGCAATCAAGAAGCCTGGTGCTTCTTGATGACGCCCGAAGGCGAAGCCGCCGAAACAAGCATGGAACGCCTCTCGCAATTCGCCGCCACCGAAGACGGCTTTGAAATCGCAGAGCTAGACTTGAAAACACGCGGCGCCGGAAACCTCGAAGGCAACGAACAAAGCGGCGCCTGGGTATTCCGCTGGTTCGACTGGATTCACGACCAGGAGCTCATTTCGCAAACGCTCGAACGTGCGGAGCACATATTAAAAGACGGTTCCGCATTCAACGAAACCGCCAAAGAAAAAATCCAGACCTGGTACAACGAGAAGCCCTCGGCAAACGAGGACGGCGTCCATTAAAAATTAGAGCAAGCGCGTCATCGTGCCCAAGACAAGGGCTATCAAGACCACGTTCAAGAAGAACATGGCTCGGCGCACAATCAAAAAGAAAATAGACTGCCAATGGAAAATGTGGTCGGTCGGATTGATGAGTTCCTTCGCAGCCAAAAACACATTGATACCGCCCGTCATCACAAGCATCAAGGCTCCCGGGAAATAGCCTTCGCTCCACACGAGAACGGTAAGCCATGCACCCGCAATCATGGCGATAATGCCGATGATAATTTCGACACGCATAAAAATGCGCTTGACTTCACGGGCTCTTTTTCGACGATTCTCGCGAGCCGTCTCGTCTTGTTGTTTTTCTTCGTCCATCGCCATGTTCAACAACCTTTAAAAAGTTCATCTACAAAATTACAATGTATACGATGTCGTCACAGAGTAATGCGCATCGCCCTTGCGTTTACCATTCAGCGGGAAGCTCACATCAATCTTGTTGATCAAGCGACTAATAGACTTTGTCTGTGCCAAACGGATTCCAAAGCCAGCCACATAAATCAAATCCTTGCGATTGATATCCATCACGCGTGCCGCCGTTTCGCCAACGCTTCCAAAAGCAACAATGACAGGAGCAAGTGTCAAAATTTCAAAATCCGGGAACCAGCGCTGTTCCAAATTTCCGTAAACGCGAGCTTGTCCAGAATAGTACCCCGTCGGGAACCCGACAAAGCCATCAGAGCCACCTAAGGTCAACTGGTAGCCGAGCTTGGCATCATCATACATATCCAGCTGGCCCGACAAAGCCGTCGAGAATCGAGTACTCGGATGGAAAATATATTCACCATTCACACGGCCATAAAAGTCATGACGTTTACCATGGTCCAGATAAAACTTCATATAAGACTTAAGCGTCAAATGATGATTATCACGACCAAGATAAAGGTCCGTCCAAAAATCTAAACGGATATCATTATTATCGGAACCAAGTTGTTCGTAATTTTTTGAAATTTGAGCCTTTACAGAAAAGCCTTTATCTACATCTTCAGTCCATCTCACGTTGTGGAAATTCTTGAGCTTTTCATAACGCAAATTAGAGTACATGACATAAAAGCCAAGGCGCGAATCCTTGCGCTCCGGCACCCAGTCTTCTGCCGTGACCGCAGAATCAATGGCGTAAGCCTTTTCACCATCGGCAAACTGATAACGCCATACACGACCTTCATCAGCAGTTTCACGCAAGTAATCATACGTTGCACCCAAGTAAAGCTTACGTTGCGTCCCGCCAAAAGAACGGCTCAAGCGAAAACTCAATGAATCAGTAATGAAATCTTCAAGTTGAATCAACTTAACAGACTTTTTCCCATTGAACTGCTGCAACGAATCCAGACTCTTTTTCGGTTTGACTTCAACCGCGCCATGCGGTAAATCGCCATTTCCATAAATGTACGCGATTCGTTTGTTTTTCAAGCCTTCAAGTGTGTACGCCCATTGGTTCACGCTACGGCTGAGGAACGGCACATACATTTTCCAGCTTGCAAGGTATCCATCCGTGTTGTAGCTATACAAGAAATCCAAGTGGTTGTAGCGGAAAAGGAAATGCGGGTCGCCATATTCCACCTGCAACATGTTGCGGAACTCGTCATGACCGTAGTAAAACCCGAGCTTTTGCCCAAGCCCAAGGAAATTGCTTTCCTGAATGCCGAGTCCCCAGACCAAGTTGTCATAAGACCATTCGCTTCCCGAAAAGCCAAACGTCACAGGAATGGTAAGCGTCCAGTTATCGCTCGTCTGGACCGTAACGATATTCTTGCCGTCCTCCCCCGTTGCAGAAATATTTGCATCCGAAAGGAATTTCTGGTCACGCAAAAAACGTTCCGATTCAAGGAGCAAGTTCAAGTTGACCAAGTCCCCTTTATCAAAGAGCAAAAGTTTTCGAACCGTGGCTTCGCGAGTTTCAATATGAACCCAGTTCAAAATGTCATACGCCCACCGGTCGTACTTCGTATGCGCTTTGGAATCGTCAAAGGCATCGCCAATTTTATAGCGAATTTCATCGACACGAAAAACGGCACTAGAATCAACCGCATCGGCAAAGGATGCAGCGATAAAACTCAACAAACAAAATATCAATTTTTTCACGGGAAGAATATACAATTTTAGACGCTAGACGAGAGACTAGAGACGAGAGATTTCGCCGAATTCTATACTTGCACTTTCCCGTTGCTTTTTCTACATTTCACAACGAGTGGCGGATGGCCGCCGGCTGCGAGCAATCAAGGCTGGAGGAAAGTCCGGGCACCGCAGGGCAAGATGCTGGATAACGTCCAGGCGCGGTAACGCGACAGAAAGTGCAGCAGAGAATAGACCGCCCGCAGCAATGCGAGTAAGGGTGAAACGGCGAGGTAAGAGCTCACCGCACGACTGGTGACAGGAGTGGCATGGTAAACCTCATCCGGTGCAAGACCAAGCAGGATTCCGTTCGAAAGAACCTGGTGCGGCCCGTGCCAGCTGGATATCCGGGTAGGTCGCTTGAGGCGGTCGGTAACGATTCGTCCAGAGAGATGGTCATCGCTCCGCAAGGAGTACAGAACCCGGCTTATAACTACTCGACTTTGAAGGCTTCCGCGACAAACGGAAGCCTTCTCCTTATAAATTATCTCGAAGTCCTTCTTTTGATGACTTCATCATAATCTCCATCTTTCCATTTTCGTTTGTAATCCTCGCAGTCCTCTTCGTATTCTACAATTGCCGAATTAAGCGATCCCAAACTCATGTTTTGGAAACTAATAACAAAGTAGGAAACTCCGTTTTTGCAATAGGTTTCTGTATAATTTCTCTTATGAGAACTTTCTTTTATTCCATCTTCGAATTCCAAGCACAGGGCCGCCTTTTCATGAGGCGTTATATAAAAATGGGAATCTTCATAGTACTGCGTTCCAGTACCGTTTTCGTCAAACGTAAACTTTTCCACATGTCCCTTGTATTTCGGAATATTCACCTTAATCTGTTTCCAATACGAACCATCTTCATTTGTACCATCCGTAACGACACAATAGAAACCTTCATCCCCATTCGGCGGGAAACTTCCCTTTACTTCGCTCGTTGAATTTGAGCCAGAACCATTACTGTCACCGCTCGATGCGGAATCATCGCAAGCGGTAAATGCAAACATTGTAAGTATTCCAAGTGCAAGCAAACGCTTTTTCATTTTTTCTCCTTTCTTATAATTCTCTTACACATTTACAAATCTTTCTCAAATTCAGCCAACAATTTTCGGCCTTCGTCCCACGCGCCGAGATTAGAAAGCGCGTTAATGTGACCGCAGCATCCTACGTCAAAAAGCTTCGAGCCCCAGGACTTTGCAAATAAATTCGCACGTTCAAAAGTCACATATTCATCATTTCGGCTAGCCACAACACATGTAGGAACAGGCAATTTTTGCAATGGCATCGGAGCAAAGTCATCCACAATGTCAATTGCGTCAATATCGGCTGGAGCCACAAGGAAAGCGCCCTTTACATTCGCAGGTAACCTTCCCTCTGCAACGTTTTTCAACAAACAAAATACAGTCGTCGCAACACCAAGGCTATGCGCGATCAGAATCGTATCGGACTTGAGGGAGGCTACCGTCTTGTCGAGAGCATCGACCCATTCCGCCTTGGTAGGATGTTCCCAATTGCGTTGCTGAACGCGAGTTGCATTAGGGAGGCTATGCTCCCAATAAGTCTGCCAATGTTCAGGACCAGAATTGCTATAACCAGGGACAATTAAATAATGCATCAGAACATCCTTGAAGACTACAAACTAACAAATTTCTTCATACCCGCAAAAGTGACCGCCAAGCTTACGAGAACCGACACGACTAACGTCACCAGAGGCACAAACAAATTACTCAAAAAAACTTCGTGGCCAAGCTGTACAAGCAACAGAAGCGGGATAATGAAAAAGAGCGTCATGTGGGTCGCCGCACGGACTGTTTTTACGCGAAGCGAAACCATCAGAGAAAACGCAGTTGTCAAAAGTACCGCCGAAAGCGCTCCGAGCATTGACGCCACCGCCGCCGTCACCGTAATTTCGGAATGCGAGAACCAGTAGCCCAGTTGAGCCAAAAGCGCAAACACTAACGGAAACGGGAGAATCGCAAACAGCTTGCCCCAAAAGAGCTTCGCAGGCGCAATCGGAGAAAGCTGCAAAAGCTCCAGCGAATTGCGTTCGCGCTCGCCCGCAAAACTGTCACCCGCCAAGGGCGCTCCCATCGGAGCCATCAGACAGCCGAGCAAAAGCATCATGTAGCTTTCCATGCCCTGCATAATCTCGCCACCGTAACGCGACACGGCAATCGCCTGACTCGCGGCGAGTATCACCGGCGGGATGATGAACGGAATCCAAAAACGCGGATCCCTAAAGATCAAACGAAGTTCGTGTCTAAAAACGTGGAGCATATATCTAACCTAGAACTTAGCAAAAAGAGCGACAGCAAGGGCGATTTAAAAGCACGCGAAGTACGATTTTGGCCATTTTATGCTACTAATTTTGAATTTCTGCCGTTTTTGTAGCATAAAGTTTCTTTTGTCTGCAAATTTTTCGAATAAAAAGCGTTTTCTCATGCTACTAAATTTGCATTTTGCCATTTTCAGCAGCATAATTTTTAGATTTATTCTTTTAAATTACGATATAGCCCAATAAATATATATATTTCAAAAGAATCATCATCATCCTTTTACAACCCCAAATAAGACCATATAAAATATGTCGTTTCTAAACTTTATAAAAGATGCTGCTAAAGAAGTTTCTAGAGAAGTTACAAATATAGTCAACCCCCAAAATCATAAAGTCGAGCTTAAATATTTCAAACAAAAACACAATATAACATTTCTTTCTAAATGTCCTAAATGCGGAAAAGAAGGCGGAGGCTCGGAAACTCACATACAACGTTTATTCTATATTGACGGAAAACCAGAAACTTATCAAAACGGGAAACCGATCATTAAATGGGTCACCAAGAGCAATAGTTATTCCTGTTGGGGAGCTTGCTGGTGCATACCAACTTCCGTATTCATCGGAAAATGCCAACATTGCGAAAGGACCGTAAAATTCTTTAAAGGAAATTTATTTAAACAAGGAAAAGATGCCGTAAAACTTCTGTCAAACGCCGTTACTGCAATAGGCTCAGGTTTCGGAGCTGCTCGTAAAATAGGAGGATACGTTTATGACGTATATCAAAGTTACGAGAACGCCGTAGAAAACAGCGATTTTCCTATAACAGAATCACGTGTAGGATATTGTTCGTTTTGCAATTCAGAACATGTTTATTGCGACGTCTGTGATTCTACCACACAAGTCAAACACACACCTGGCAAAATAGCCCAGGATTTTCGTTGTGCAAACTGCGGAGCCATCATAAGATACGAAATGGATTAAACCATCAAACCACAAGCTAATCCAAAGTGACTATGATACAAAGATGGCGGCCGAAGGCCGCCTTTTGTAATTACTGTCTCGTGAGAGTCTTGTACTTGATTGGCTTCGGGTTGTCGGCGTCTTCACCGAGGCGCTTGCGACGATCAGCTTCGTATTCGCTCCAGTTGCCTTCGAACCACACGACCTTCGAATCACCTTCGTAAGCGAGGATGTGCGTTGCGATACGGTCGAGGAACCAGCGGTCATGCGAGATGATCACAGCACAGCCTGCAAACTTGAGGATTGCCTGTTCAAGAGCCTGCAACGTTTCGATGTCCAAGTCGTTCGTCGGTTCGTCAAGGAACAAGAGGTTGCCCGGCTTCTGCAAGTTCTTTGCCATGAGCACGCGGTTGCGTTCACCACCAGAGAGCTGCGAAAGCTTCTTCTGCTGAGCTGCACCAGTGAAGTTGAAGAGACCGCAGTAAGCACGGCCATTCATCTTGCGGTCGCCCACCAAAATTTCGTCATTGCCACCCGTGATGGATTCCCAAACCGTCTTGGAATCGTCCAAGCTTTCGCGGCCCTGTTCCATACTGATGATTTCGACAGTTTCGCCAATCTTGAGCGTACCGCCATCCGGCTTTTCCTGGCCCATAATCATCTTGAACAAAGTCGTCTTACCAGCACCGTTCGGACCGATAATGCCCACGATACCCGAGCGCGGCAAGCTGAAGTTCAAATCGTCGAACAGCACCTTTTCGCCAAAGGCCTTCTGCAAATGTTCCGCCTGAATGACGACATCGCCCAAGCGCTTGCCGTTTGCAATGTGGATTTGAGCAACCTTGATCTGTTCCTTGGAATCTTCGGCCAAGAGTTCTTCGTATGCCTTGAGACGAGCCTTGCTCTTTGCCTGGCGAGCCTTCGGACTCTGCTTGACCCATTCCTGTTCACGAGCGAGGCGCTTCTGACGGTCAGATTCACCCTTTTCTTCGTTCTTCATGCGTTCAAGCTTCTGGTCCAGCCACTGGGCGTAATTGCCTTCCCAAGGAATGCCGCGACCGCGGTCAATTTCCAAAATCCAGTTCGTTACGTTGTCAAGGAAGTAACGGTCATGCGTCACGAGAATCACGGAGCCCTTGTATTCACGGAGGTGGCGTTCGAGCCATGCAACCGTTTCGGCATCCAAGTGGTTCGTCGGTTCGTCAAGGAGCAGCAAATCCGGTTCTTCAAGGAGCAAGCGGCAGAGAGCCACACGGCGCTTTTCACCGCCGGAAAGGTTTGTGACCGGCCAGTCACCCGGCGGGCAGCGGAGAGCGTCCATTGCAATTTCAATGTTGCGATCGAGGCTCCACAAGTCCTGAGCATCGATGATATCCTGAAGCTTAGCCTGTTCGTCGAGGAGCTTGTTCATCTCGTCGTCTTCCATCGGTTCAGCAAACTTCATGGAAATTTCGTTGAAGCGGTCGAGCACGGCCTGCTTTTTCGCAACGGCCTGCATCACGTTTTCCTTGACAGTCAAGTTCGGGTCAAGCTGCGGTTCCTGCGGCAAGTAGCCTGCAGTGCGGCCCGGTTCAATCCAAGCTTCGCCCTGGAATTCCTTGTCGATACCCGCCATAATGCGGAGGAGCGTCGACTTACCAGCACCATTCTGGCCGATAATACCAATCTTAGCACCATAATAGAAGCTAAGGGAAATGTCCTTCAGCACCTCTTTGTTAGGCGGATAGGACTTGGTCATTTTGTACATGTAGAAAACGAATTTTTCTGCTTTGTTTTGTTCGGCCATATTTTACTCTCTTCGCTTCAAGAATGCGCGGACCTTCGGTCCATTGAGGTATGAGGTTAAAAGTTTTTCTCAGGACGAAGTCATCCTGAACGAATGTGAAGGATCCAGTTATTTTTCCTTATCTTCGTCGATCTGAATATAGAAATATTTTTTAGGCACAATTCGCCATCCGTTACGGCGCAAGCCTTATGCATCAAGGTTTCGCAAGGTATTCCTTGATTTTCCCCTTGACAAAAGCCAAGTCCGGATTCGTGAGAATCGGAATCAACGCATTGATCTCTTCGACAGGCTTATCCCACCATTTCCACTCGAGCATAAGCGCCGTCAATTCCTCATCGAAACGATTGCGTATAAACTGTGCCGGATTCCCCACCACGATCGTGTAAGGTTCCACATCGCTCCCAACAACCGCATTTGCGCCGATGATTGCCCCATCGCCAATATGCACGCCCGGCAAAATCACTGCGTTCTGCCCAATCCACACATCGTTTCCAACCACCGTATCGCCCTTGAGCGGCAAATTTTCTTTGGCAGGAGGCGCCATATTCCACCCCTGCAAAGTGTAGAACGGGAACGTCGAAACCGCATTCATCTGGTGGTTCGCCCCATTCATCACGAACTCCACTCCCGCAGCAATTTGGCAAAACTTTCCGATAATCAACTTATCACCATTCCACGGATACAGATGCGTCACGTGGCTCTCGAAATCGCTATCAGCGATGTAGGTGAAATTGCCCACGACAATCTGCGGATTTTTGAGCATCGGCTTCACGTAAATTTCCTTGTCGTAGCCCGCAATCGGGTGGACCGTCATCGGATCAGGGAGTGTATTTGGCATAGGGACCTCTATTAACAAATATAAGCAAAAATTTAAAACTGATTTTGAGGATCAAGAAACTACCCAATCCTACCCAATCCTACCCAATCACTACCCAATATAGCGAAAAAGAGCTTTTGATTCTCCATGACCTCAAAAACAAAAGAATCCGCAACATATTGCAGATTTTCATTGACAAATCATATCAGGTCATACATTTTAATATAAAAACCGCAATATTTTGCAGGTTTCAGCGTATTTCGTATTGATTTAATGGTTGATATTGAAAAGAAACTGAAGCTATAGAAGATTTTTTGCATTTTAAAATTTTATGACATCAACATGATGTATATTTGGGAAAAATACACGAAAAACTGATTTTTATACAGGCGCCCGATGAGTGAAACTATTTTAAAACCAGAAATTATTTCAGTCAAGCAATTACTAGCCATTCCAAATTTGCGAATTCCTGAATACCAGCGTCCGTACAAATGGACGGAAAAAAATGTCAATCAACTTATTGACGACATTCGCGACAACCTTGACAAATCAGCCTACCGCATCGGAACACTCGTCATCCACAATAACAAGGAAGAAGGAAAACTTGATATTGTCGATGGGCAGCAACGAACAATAACATTATTTCTTCTTGCTATTAAAATTCTTCCTCTTATCGAAGAAAATAACGACCTACAAAGACACGTTTTCTTACGAGGCGATTCCATCAATAGTTTCAAGCCTCAATCAACACTCAAGTTTTCCAACGTTATTACCAAGCAAAATGTCCAGAAGAATTTCAAGGCTATGGAACGTAGAAAATCTGATTTAGAAAAAGCAGATTTCTTAAAATTCTTCTTTAATCAATGCCAATTCGTGAAAATTGTAATTGACGACGTTTCAGAAGCATTCCAGTTTTTCGATTCTCAAAACGCTCGCGGCAAGGACTTGGAACCGCACGATTTGTTGAAAGCGTATCACCTTCGTGAAATGAACAATTCCTCTACAGAGCAAGAACGTCTAAACGCGGTAAAGAAATGGGAAAATATGGAGCCCAACGAGTTGTCCAGTTTATTCTCACAATACCTTTATCGCATCAAAAACTGGGGTCGCGATCTATCGGCGCGGTACTTTACGAAAGACGATGTAGACACATTCAAAGGTATCAGCCCAAATCTTGAAGAAGACTTCCCATACACAAAACTTTATCGTATTGCCCATTATTACGTTGACGAATTCAATTCATCTTGCCATTCCAAAATTTTGCATGAATCATTCGATTTTCCATTTCAGATTGATCAGGTAATCATCAATGGGAAACGTTTCTTCGAATATGTATCCCATTACGCCCAAATGCGTGAAGAAATAGAAAGCAACAGATCACATGAAATTCTAGACATTATACATAATTATGATGGATATAACAGGACTGGAGACCGTTATGTACGCAATCTATTCTATTGCGCCCTAATTGACTATATCGATAAATTCGGTCAAAAAAACATCGATCGCATTGTAGAGAAACTGTTTATTTGGGCTTATACACTACGATTAAAGTTGCATAGTGTCGACATTGAATCAATGGACAACTACGCATTAAATTTGGGACATTCACAGATTGCGATGTTTAAAATAATCCGAGACGCAAATAAGCCACAGGATATTTTAAATGTAGAATTGGGCACTCTTTCTGATACCAAAGCAACCAAAGAAGAAAAAATTATTGCGAAATTTAAAACATTAGGTTATTATAATGGCTAACAATCTCACACCATTGTCAATCAAGACCCTTTTTGAAGAAGAAAAAATCCGTTACGAGATTCCAATTTATCAACGAGACTATGCTTGGACAGAGCCTCAAATCCGTCAGCTAATTTTAGACATTGCGGACTATGCAAAAGATAAAAGTAATTGCAATTATTACATCGGAACACTAATTGTCTACGAACGTAAGGACGATTACGAAACCATTTATGAAACAATAGACGGCCAGCAAAGACTAACCACATTAAGCATCATTCTAAATCTCTTATACAATAAAAATAAAGAATTAGATTGGTTCCATAATGAATTAGGTTGGTTCCGCGGGAATATATTGTCTTTTGCTAGTCGCCCAAGATCCACAGAATCGCTAAAGCTTCTTTCTAATTTGGATAAGCAATCATACGATAACCCAAACATGAACATCATACAAGGTTATCGTGATGCAGAAAAAGCCTTAACGCAAATTCTAAAAGAAAAGAATCTTGAAGAAAAGGACTTTGTTAAATACTTAGCAAATCAAGTCTACATTTTACGAGTTCCAGTTCCACGCGATACTGACTTGAACCATTATTTTGAAATCATGAACAGCCGTGGAGAACAGCTTGAAAAGCACGAAGTTCTCAAGGCTCAATGCTTAAAATGCCTCGATGTGAAAGACCGCGTGTCCTTCAATAAAATTTGGGAAGCAGCGGCCAATATGGAACGCTATATTCAATATGGCTTTTCTAAAAACGAGCGCAACGCTATTTTCGGAGGCAATGAAAAAGACGGAAACCTATGGGATGTTCTTGACAACAACCCTGAGCATGTTTACGAGAATCTTCACAACTCAAATGAAGAAAGTGAAAGCGAAGAAAGTCTCGAAGCCATTGCAAAAAATGACACCAATATCAGCGTAAAAGAAGAAGATAACGAAGATACAAACATCCGTTTTAACACCGTCATCAACTTCTCAAATTTTCTGCTTCATGTTTTACGTATTCAAACAAAAACAGATATTCCTCTTGACGACAAGCGTTTGCTCGATTTGTTTAAGCCCTACGTAAAATCAGACAAACCAGAAGCAAATCGACAGTTTGTCAAAGAGTTTGGCTACAACCTTCTGAAAATGAAATTCCTATATGACAAATACATTATCAAACGTGAATTTGTCGGTGGAAGTGATCGATGGAGTTTAAAGCGAGTTCGTATTTACGAAGGTAAAAAACGTTCTTATTCATATGTCGGAACATTTAGCGATACATCAAATCCCGATATTGAAAGCGAAGAAAATCGCGAAATCATAATGTTACTTTCGATGTTCCACGTATCAACGCCAACGCTTGTGTATAAGCACTGGCTAAACGGCGCTTTAAAATGGTGTTTTGAACAGTCAGAACCGATTACAGCAAAAACCTACAAAGAATATTTGGAAAAGATGGCAGAAGCGTTCTTACGAGATCGTTTCCTGTCCAAATCACCACTGGATTACTTTGAAATTATTTATAAAAATTCCTGCAATGTTCTAAACACTGACAAGAATCAATTATACATAGATGCATTAAACGCAGGAACCGCTGTAGAAAACTTCATTTTCAACTATCTGGATTATTTGCTTTGGCAAAATTTCAGAACCACAAAATCAGCATTTGACGTTATCGGTGACAATGAAAAATTAAGAAATGATTCAAGAATAGCGTCATTTGAATTCACATTCAGAAGTTCTGTGGAACACTATTATCCACAAAACCCCATTGAAGGCCCTGATTATAAAATCAGTAAAGAGAATCTTGATTGCTTTGGCAACCTTTGCCTAATCAGCAACTCAAAGAATTCTCGATTGAGCAATTATATGCCTCTCGCCAAAAAAGAACATTATGAGCAAAGCGAAAATCTTGACAGCATCAAGCAAAGAATCATGATGGCTTATACTGAATGGGACGAAGGCAAACTGCTAATGGACAAAAACGGAGTAAATGAAATTCAGGACCATTATGAAAAAATGAAAAATGTATTGCTTGGATAAAACATTTCATAGACCCATTTCAAAATAATGCCCACCGCTCACGAAATTTTAAAATCCGTCTTTGGCTATGATGCATTCCGCCCCATGCAAGAAGAAATCATCGAGCATGTCGTATCGCGTAAAGATGCGCTTGTGCTGATGCCGACTGGCGGCGGAAAGTCCATTTGCTACCAAATTCCAGCCTTGATGTTCAAGGGCATCACGGTCGTTATTTCACCGTTGATTTCACTGATGAAAGACCAGGTGGACGCGCTAAATGCAAACGGCATTGGCGCAGATGCACTGAACAGCAACAACGAAGAAGGCGAAAACGCGGCCATCCGGGAGCGCTGCAAAACGGGCCAAACCAAGATTCTCTACATTTCGCCGGAGCGCTTACAGCGTGAAATTCCGTGGATGCAACAGCACTTGAGCGTTTCGCTGTTCGCTATTGACGAGGCGCATTGCATTTCACAATGGGGGCACGACTTCCGTCCAGAATACACGCAGCTCGGCGGATTACACCAAGCGTTCCCGAGTGCAACAATCATGGCGCTGACGGCAACGGCAGACAAGCTCACAAAAGAAGATATTGTCAGGCAGCTGAACTTGCGAGATTTTAGACTTTTCGTGAGTTCGTTCGACCGTCCGAATTTGAGTCTCGATGTGCGGCGCGGTTATTCCGCCTCTGAAAAGCTGAAGGCGATTTTGTCCATCATTTCGAAGCACAAGCACGAATCGGGAATCATCTATTGCCTTTCGCGCAAGAGCACCGAAAAAGTCGCCGAAGAACTCATCAACGCTGGCGTTTACGCGAAGGCATACCATGCGGGGCTAACCGCCGAAGAACGCAACAATGTGCAAGAGGATTTCATCAACGACAATATCGATGTCGTGTGTGCGACAATCGCATTCGGCATGGGCATCGACAAGAGCAATGTCCGTTATGTCATCCATTACAATCTCCCCAAGAGCATCGAGAGTTTTTATCAAGAGATTGGGCGCGCGGGCCGCGACGGTCTCCCCTCCGAAACCGTGCTGTTCTACAACTTCCAGGACATCATCACGCTCCGCAAATTTGTAAACGAGAGCGGCCAGCGAGACATCAACTCCGAGAAGCTCGACCGCATGCAGGAATATGCCGAATCGCAAGTTTGCCGTCGTCGCATTCTGCTCAATTACTTTGGCGAAAACAACAATAGCAACTGCGGGAATTGCGACATCTGCAAGCACCCGCCACAGCGTTTCAACGGCACAATTCTCGTGCAAAAGGCGCTCTCGGCCATCAAACGAACTGGTGAGCATATCGGCTTTTCAATGACCGCCGACATCCTCAAGGGAACGCTCAGCGACGAAATCGTCCAAAAGGGTTACGATAAACTCAAGACATTCGGTGTCGGCAGCAAGACAACGCTCAAGCATTGGCACGATTACCTTTTGCAAATGCTGCAACTCGGTTACATCGAAATTGCCTACAACGAGAACAACCACCTTAAAATCACCGAGAGCGGTAACGAAGTCCTCTTCGGGAAGAAAACAGCAGAACTAGCCATCGCCGCAAAAATAGAAGCCAAAGAAGACGCAAAGCCGAGAAGCGGTCACGGCGCATTTTCGCGTACTTCTGCCGGCAGTACACGCACAACCTACGCGCACTATTCAGACTCCGACGAAGACAATACCCTATTCGAAGCTCTGCGAAAAGTCCGCAGGCAAATCGCCGACGAAAACAATTGGCCCGCCTACGTCGTACTTTCTGACCGCACGCTAAAGGACCTCGCCTACAAGGCGCCTCTTTCCATAAACGAGCTGCAAGATGTATTCGGCTTTGGCGAAATGAAAATCCGGAAATTCGGGCAGCAATTCGTAGACGCCATCTGCGATTACATGAGGCAATAAAAAAATCCCGCAGCGCTCTAAACTGCGGGATGTTCTTTTTCAAGATTTAACTGGATCCTTCAGGCTTTCGCCCTCAGGATGACGGTGCATCATGCTTTCGTTCAGGATGACGAGGGCGGAAACTATCTATTATTCAGATAATTCAGCACCTTGTTCGTAAGGTCGTTTTCCTTTTTCCAAAAGAGCACAGCGCCGGTGGCACGGTCAATGACCATGTCATAACCTTCCTGGAGCGCAATTTCGTTCACAGCCTTGCGGATGAGCTGGATAATCGGGGCACTCACCTTTTCGTTTTCGGTGATAAGTTCCCCGTTACGGCCATAGACGCGGTCAATGAACGACTTGAGTTCCGTATCCTTCTTGTTGTATTCGGCTTCAAGTTCGCGCTTCTTTTCGTCAGAGAGCATCAGGACCTGCTTATCAAGCTTTTCCTTAATGGCAGCAAGTTCCTTCTGCAAGAGGTTTGCCTGCTGTTCCCACTTAGCCACTTGACGGTCATATTCTTCCTGAGCCTTCCTGGTGCCCTTGTATCCGTCAAAGATAATCTTTGAATCCACATGGGCAATGCGAAGACCGTCTTCAGCAAAGCTCACGCATGCAAAGACAACCGAAAGTAAAACTATCAACTTGCGAATCATAGAGCTCCTCCAACCAGGTTAGAAAGCCTGGCCAATGACAAAGTTGAATTCCATATCGCCGACCTTAGAGTACTTCGTACCATTGTAGGCTTCACCCGGGTCAAGCGGCCAAGCAAAGTCGAAGCCGATAATGCCAAGCATCGGGACTACGACGCGGAAACCAAATCCGATATCCTTCTTGAGTGTCGTCGGATCCCATTCACTGAGCGGGTTCTTCTTAGGCTTGTCGATTCGGTTATTCGTATCGATACGTTCGCCAAACACGTTACCGGCATCAAAGAAGAACGGCAAGAGGTAGAACGTCTGCGGTACAAGTCCCAACTGGAGTTCTGCACCAATGTACTGGTAGCTGCGGCCAAGGCGGCTGTTACCAATAGAGCCAGAACCATAACCACGGAGCATGCCGTCGTAGCCAAGCACACCACCCATTCTATACAGAGTGCGGTGCTGCAACTTGTCGCCAAAGATTACGCCGTATTCGTTTGTAAGGGCAATCGAGAGACGGTCGCGGAAGAGCGGGAACCACCACTTGATGGAGAGGTCCGCCTTCACAAATTCGAAGTCACTACCAAAGGCGGCGTTTGCCCACTGCACGTCGAGCACGTAGCGGGATCCGTCGGTCGGGAACTGCGGCAAATTCTTATCATCACGCTGGATGCGGAAGTTGAACGCCGATTCAATACCCGTGTAGACCACATAGCTGTTCGCGATGTTCGGGCCCTGGTCGTTCATGAGCCAGCTATAACCGATCTGACCATAGAAGTAGTCATCCGGCCACTTGAGGCGCTTACCGGCAAAAATGCTTCCACCGTAACGCGTGATATCCGGGTCACCGTAATCTTCCATGTTCCACCAAGAGTAGCTGAGGCTTGCGCCAAGCGTAATCGGTTTGTCGAGGAACCACGGTTCCGTAAAGCTGATCGTTGCGCTCTTCTTGTCGGCACCGTATTCGAGGTTCAAGGCAGCCTGCTGGCCATCGCCCATACAGCAGTTCGGGATGGAGATGCTAGCCGTACCGACAAAGCCATCGCTTTCGCTATAAGAAACGCCCAAACTGAACTGACCAGTACCGGCCTGCTTTTCTTGCACGGCAAAGTCGAGGTCCACTTCCTGTTCGCCCACGACCTTGATATCGGGCACGACCATGTCGAAGTAGTTGAGCTGCATAATGTCACGGAAGCTACGTTCCAAAGCGGACTGGCGGTACGTATCGCCCGGATACAGGCGAACTTCACGACGGATCACCTTTTCGTTCGTCTTGGTGTTGCCACGCACATGGACCTTGTGGATCTGGGCAGGCAAGCCTTCGTTCATCTTGTAAGTGAGGTTCACGACAGAATCGTTTTCGAAGGTGCGCTCTTCGTCAAACTGAGCAAAGAGGTAACCGTCTTCACGGTAAGAATCGAGCAAAGCCTTACGGGATGCTTCGTAGACATACTGGTCAAACACGGCGCCGCTATCGAGACGGAACACATAACCCAGCATGGCGTCGCTCTGGACTTCGTTACCCGTAAAGTGGAGTCCACCCATGTAGTAACGGCGACCTTCGGTCACGTCGATATGGACAATAATATCGCTAGAAGTCTTGATGTTATCGTACTTGTAAAGAGCCGGAACCAAGTCTTCAATCATGTAGCGCACGAGGAGCTTGCTTTCATAAGCGGAGCGCTTCTTGATCTTGAGGAGGGAATCAATCTTCGGATTATTCCACTTGCGGTCAGCCACCAAGCCAAGCCATTCATTTCGGGCGGTTTCGTAGCGGATAATGTCGTTCAGGAATTTCCATGCGCTTTCTTCGTCCTTGACTTGCGGCAGGCGTCTTGTAAGCGGGTTCTTATCCCCGGCCTTGCGCATGTTCCTATAATAGTGAGTCACTTCCATTGTCGGCTTACCCGCCATCTTGTAGAGCGGGTTAGATGTATCGGCAATGGCGTCGTTCAGCTGAGTGTAAAGCGGAGCCAGGCGTTCTCCAACCGGCACCATGCGTCCAAGATAGAACAGGCAGCTGGAATCCGGAAGGTATTCGGCATGGTAGTCGTTCAGTTCTGCATCCAGGTAACCGAAATGGCGGAAGACGTTCAGCACGGTATCGCGGTCGGCTTCAAAGACATTTTCCTTGAATTCACCACCACCCCACCACTGGTTTTCTTTCGAAAGCATGTGGTCCGTGATTTCTTCGACCGGCACATGGTCATTGCCTTTCACATCGAAACCGCGGATACGGACCTTGGAACCTTCACGGATCACAAAGGTCACCTTGTTCTGGTATTCGTCCACCGATTCTTCGCGTATTCCAATTTCAGCAAGCAAGAAGCCTTCGGAACGATAATGGTCAAGCATGGCCTGGCGCGTGCGTTCCAATTGAGCCTTGCTATAGACCTGACCAGAAATCATGTGAATTTTCAAACGGAGGTCATCTTCAGATACTTCGTCACAGCCGTCCAAAATAGCGGTATCAAGAGCCGGGAGTTCCTTCACTTTGAACACCAGGTCTACATAAGAACCTTCATCATCAGTGTAATCCACCCAGGCGGTCACATCGTCAAACAGGCCCGAAGCATAAAGCGAGCTCACGGAATTCTGGACTTTTTCAGAAAGCGACGTCGGAGAATAGCTCTGACCGGTACGGATGCCGATACGTCCGAGGACCGAACGTTCATCCATATGATGGGTACCTTCGACACGAATCTTGTTGATCTTATTCTCAACCATATACTTGTCGGAAATCTGCGACATGTCCAACAACTGGGCATTCGACATACCGACCAAAGCAAGAACAAATAAAAGCGAACGAGAACGCAGAATAGACCTACCTATAAAAGCAGTTTATTTAAATTTTCTGCCCAAAAATACAAAAATTACATTCCCCCGCCCACACGAGTTTTTTAAAAAAGCCCAATCCGCCGATGAATAAACAGTAATAAAGGAATAAGGGTTATATCGTCCCGTTTTTTACACTTTTTGAAAGCGTTACGCTATGCGCAAAGGGGGCCCCATATATATGGATAAAGGCAAGCCGAGCATTTTCGCAAAGAAAAAGAAACGCTCCTAAATTAAACGCAACGCAAGCGCATTATATATATTTAAGGCGAAAAATTTTAACCTAACCCTCTATTGAAGGATACTATGCGATCTACAGCCTGGAACGACGAAGAAAACAAAGTCCTGCCCGAAATGGCTCTTGACTTTATGCCCGAAGAAAAATTGCGCGAATTGCAGTTGCAGCGTTTGCGTGCAACCGTGAAGCTCGCCTATGAGAAGGTCCCGCTGTTCCACGACCGCATGGTCGAAAAGGGCGTTACGCCCGATGACATCAAGACTTTGAAGGACATCGTAAAGATTCCGTTCTCCATGAAGAAGGACTTGCGCGACACTTATCCGTACGGTCTCTTTGCTGTGGACATGAGCGAAGTCGTGCGTCTGCACGCAAGCTCCGGCACTACCGGTAAGCCGATCGTTGTCGGTTACACCAAGGAAGACATGGAAGTCTGGGCACAGGTCGTCAAGCGCGGCCTCCTTGCCTGCGGTTTCCGCAGCACGGACATCGTGCAGAACTTCTACGGCTACGGCCTCTTTACAGGCGGTCTTGGCATTCACGGCGGTTTCGAAGCCCTCGGCGCCACAGTCGTGCCGATTAGCGGAGGCAATACCGAACGCCAGGTGATGCTCATGAAGGACTTCGGCGTGACCGCAGTCGGTGGCACCCCGAGCTACTTTGTCCGCATTATCGACGTTGCCGAAAAGATGGGCGTCGACATTTCCAAGTTGAACGTGAAGCGCGGCATCTTCGGTGCAGAACCGTGGAGCGATGGCATGCGCGACTACATCGAAGAAAAGACGGGCATCAAGGCTTACGACATTTACGGACTTTCTGAAATTGTCGGCCCGGGCGTGGGTTGCGAATGCGAATGCCGCGACGGCATCCACATTTTCGAAGACCACTTCTACCCCGAAATCGTGGACCCGGAAACGCTCGAACCACTTCCGGACGGCGAAGAAGGCGAACTCGTCATCAGTACGCTCAGCAAGCGCGCTATGCCGATCCTCCGCTACCGCACCCGCGACATCACTGCTATTGAAAAGACCAAGTGCAAGTGCGGCCGTACCATCCGCCGTATCCGCCGCATTGGCCGCCGCAGCGACGACATGATCATCATGCGTGGCGTGAACGTGTTCCCGAGCCAGATCGAAACGGCCCTCCTCCGCGCCGAAAAGGCATTGCCGCATTACCAGATTGTGCTCGATACCAAGAACAACATGGATACGCTCGAAGTCAAGGTCGAAGTTTCTCGCGACATGGTGAGCGACTCCATGAGCGATATGGAACAGCTCTCCAAGAAGTTCAAGCACTCCATCGAACAGATCCTTGGCATCTCCGTGATTGTCACGCTCTGCGAACCGGATTCTCTGCCGCGTAGCGAAGGCAAGGCCAAGCGCGTCATCGACAACAGAAAGAAGATTTAAGAAGGAGAAAAAAAATGAAAATTCCACAGGTTTCAGTTTTCGTGTCGAACCGCCCGGGCCGTCTCCAGGCAGTTTGCCGCTCGCTCGCTGATGCAGGCATCAACCTTCTCTCGCTCACGCTCGCCGATTCCGGCGAATTCGGCCTTATCCGCCTGATCGTGAACGATTCTGAAAAGGCAGTCAATGTCCTTGCCAAGGCTGGCCTCAGCGCAACCGTTACCGACGTTGTCGCATGCCCTGTTGCAGACAAGGTTGGCGGTCTTGCAGACCTTCTCGACGTTCTCGGCGACTTGCAGATTGACTACATGTACGCCTACCCGTCCGAATGCTCGACGGCAACGAACGTCATGATTCTTCGCTTCAGCGATACCGAAAAGGCGCTCAAGGTCTTGGAAGAAAAGAACTTCAAGACTCTCAGCACCACAGAAATGCTGGGCTAAAATCGCGAGTTGCGCAGTCTGTGCAAGTTAAACGCGCAGACGAGATGCGCGAATGCGCAGACTAAACTACGCACGCTATTGCAAACAAAAACAGCTAAACGGCTTCCCGTTTAGCTGTTTTATTATGGATTTCTGTTGAGTGAAACTACCTGAACACAGCGGTAACAGACGTGACTTCACCCGGATTCACCTTGCGGGTCATATCCGTGACACCATCGCTCCAGCCCGTGAACGTGCTGCCAGAATTTGCCTGAGCTGTAAGCGTAACCGGCACATCCCTGTAAAGCGAGACCGTCATCGAAGACTTATCCAGAGCAAGGCCATCCACGAGAATCGTGCCGGAACCCTGCGCCGTAAACGTCATTTCAACCGGAGAAGAAAGCGTAAAGTACGATTCCATCTGTTCACGGACCTTAGCCTGACGCGTCTGGGCAAAGCTCTTTATCGTTTCCAAAGCGTTGCTCATGCTAGATGCATTATAGCCCCAGAATTCCTGATCACGAGCCACTTCAGGTTCCACCTGCGACTGCAAATCGTTGATGCGCTTGAGGAGCCTATCCGCCGAGAAGTTCATCGAAAGGAGCACGCTAAAGCGGTTGATAAACGCATTCTTGAAGCCCTCGTTACTGAGCAAACGAATCATGAGAATCGTGTGCGGAGAAATAGAGCCGTTCGTCACCTGCTGCTGGCCACCGCCCATGCCACCCATGCCGAAGCCCATTCCCATACCCATGCCACTTGTGCCGCTAGCATTCGTCACATAGCTGAACACGTTTCCGGTCTGGGTATTGTAAGACACGCCGAAGCCAAAGTCCGTATCGTACATGAACCATTTCCACTTCGTCTTCTGACTTGCGACACGCCACTTCTTCATATTGTTGTGCGGCCAGTCGCTATTGTTCAAGAACATTTCGGCTTGCATGTAATTCATGTAGTTGTCGACATCAACCTGGTCTGCAATCTTCTTGTAGTTTGCATCCGATTTCAAATCGTTGTTCTGCAGCCAATCCAACATAGATTTGTAATCCGCAGAAGAACCTACACTCGCTTCATCTGTACCGCTAGATGTTGTTGCAAGAAGGTCAATATCGTTCGGGTCATAGCCGTACTTGGTTTCGTAATAGTATTCGTTGTTGCGTTCGCGCAAATCGTGGATACCGTAATACTTGCCATTGTAATACACGATAACATAACGGCCACGCTGGTAATCGACGCCCAAGCCTTCCGTCATCGAAGTGCCCACACGGTCGCGCACGTAATCGTCGCCGGAATTGTTACCAAAGTTTCTGAGCGAGAACGCCTTAAACTTCTTGAGTTCCGGATAATCCGGGAACAGCGTGTATTTCAGGCGCTTTTCGCCATACTCTTCGCGCAACGTCACCGCAAAGGACTTCTTTTCTTTTGCGCGGCTGTACTGGCCAGAAATCTTGTAGTCACCCATCACGCCAAACGCCGGGGCCTGCGGCTTGCCAGGTTCAAACATTTCCACATAAACCGGGAGTTCTCGGTTGCTCCAGAAGTTTGCACCTTTTTTCGGATCCATCATCGAAGCATTATTGCCCGTCATGTAAAGGCCGGAATCGGGGCTGAACATCGAAAGCGGATCAGTCGTCACAAAGAGCGCGGCAAGCGTGGGCTGCTTTTCGAAAACGTAAGTACGGATAATTTCTTCACTCGGGTAAGAACCGCCGACATACGCACGGCAACGCAAAACCGTCGTAGCGCTAATCGTCACCGTAGTCTGCACTACCGGAGAATTTGTAGTCGGTTCGGCACCGCCCTGTTCACAACGAGTGCCCGCCGGGAATGTAGCCGTCACCGCAGACGTGTAGAAACCAGAAGGCGGAATGTTCACTTCGGCAACTTGAACTTGTTCGGCAAAAACCTCGCCCGCCGTATTGCCATAAGGCGACGGAGTTGCAAAGCCCCACTTGCCAGCACCATCACGAGACCAAGAAGCGGTCGTTGGAACAGCACCAAAACGAACAGAGTCCAGCAAAGCGCCTTCGGCATTTACAAAGTACAATGCACCGCCATCCTTGTCCACCTTGAACGAAGCGTGCGGTTCATGGCCGCGATTGCGAGCAATGTACGACGTAATCTGAATGGTTGTCGATTCACTTCCCTGAGTTTCAGTTGCAAAAGTTGTTGCCGTTACATTGTTGCGCTTGAGGTCCTTCGCATTATCATCTAAGCGGACATAGAACACCGATGACAAATCCCCCGTACCGCGGAGATTCTTGCCGCTCCAACTGCTGAGCGAATCGC
The DNA here is from genome assembly GCF_002210405.1 of Fibrobacter sp. UWB3. Taxonomy (NCBI): domain Bacteria; kingdom Pseudomonadati; phylum Fibrobacterota; class Fibrobacteria; order Fibrobacterales; family Fibrobacteraceae; genus Fibrobacter; species Fibrobacter sp. UWB3. The sequence continues at coordinate 70,290 of NZ_MWQJ01000003.1, read as the reverse complement.
CTTCCTTAAAGTTCACACGAATTTTGTGATTTTTGGTGATAAAGCCACGGACAACAAGCTGGTTGACCTTGCTAAGGCTAGACGCATTATTGGTCTTGACAACCACGCGAGAGTAATCCCCACCCTGGGCAACCTTCATCACAGACCCAATCTGGACAGAGCCATTTTCGCTAAAGCAGAGCGAAGACTTACCTTGCAAATTTTCGACATTGTTGCCAGATGAAGCAGCACCGGTATTGCCACCCATACCGCCCATGTTGCCGCCCCAGCCGCCGCCAACGCCGCCACCCCAGTCGCCCATTCCGCCACCGAAATCGCCAAAGTTGAAGCCGCCCATGCCACCCGCAGCAGATTCAGAACTGCAATCTGAGCTCATCATATTAAGCGAATCAGAAGGCAAGACATAGTCAGGATAATTCTTGCCCGAAAGGAAAACGATCATGTAGCTCTTGGCTGGAATTGTTGCGTTACCAAAAACCCAACGACTAGGATTAGACAAATCATCCGTAAGCGAATAGCCCTTCAAACTCACCGGAGCGTCTGACGAGTTGTAAAATTCAACCCATCCCGGATCGTTACCGTCATTGTCCTTGAGATTTGCATTTGTCGGAGAAACTTCCGAGAAGAACACCGGGCTATTCCCTTCGAAATGCGGAATAACAGTAACGGCGCTCGAAGCCGGCGGAACCTGAGCACTAGAAGTGGGATTTAACGCAGAAGAAGATGATTGCGCAACAGGAGACGACATTCCCGGAACACCCGCGGAGGAACCTCCCGGAATGCCAGCTGAAGAAAGTCCCGGAGCAAAAGACGAACTGGACCAACCGCCCAATTGACCTTCATTGGAATCGGAGCTAATTTCACCAATTCCCGGAGCTGCAGGACTAAACGAAGAATCGTTAGAATCACCGCAAGCGGATAAAACCAAACCAAAACTAATCCCAAATAACGCTACACCAGAAAAGATTTTTTTCATGTCTGATCCCTTAGAATTGAGCGATACATTTTGAGCGCCACACCAATCCAATCCTTGAGTTAAGTATATATTTAGGCGCGTTGCAAAAGCCTCTTTTTTTAATTTCACGTTGTAAAAGGATTGAGCATTTGACAACACGCAAAAAAGCGGAACAAGGCGTTCCGTTTTACTATTTTTGTCGTGAAAAAATTTTAACAAAAGCAGGATTTTACATGAATTTCAGCGACTTCAGCAAGGCGAGCCAACAGTTCAATCAGTTCAGCCCCGAGATGAAAGAACAGATGATGAAGATGGCAAAAGCCCGCGTAAAGGAAAAATTACTCAAGTGGTTTGCAACACCGACATTTGTGCTGCTCGGAATTGTTCTCGGAGCAGTTATCGGTGCGCTCACCGCATGCTTCGGCGACATCAGCGACAGACTTTCTGCTATCCGCGATGCAAACCCATTGTACTTTATCCCCGCCCTCGCCATCGGCGGTGCTGCTATCGTATTCGCTTATAAGAAATGGGGACGCTGGACAGAACGCGGCATGGACCAGGTCTTCGCCGTAGGACTCAACAAGGAATCCGATTTCCCGCTCGTCTCTATCCCGATGGCAGCAGTGAGCACTTGGCTTACGCAACTCTTCGGCGGAAGCGCAGGTCGTGAAGGTGCTGCTATGCAAATAGGCTCCGCACTTTCGTACAACATAAGCAAGAAGTTGCCATTTGAAAACGCAGCGCATGTTATGCTCGTGACAGGCCTTGCCGCAGGATTTGCCGGAATTTTCCAGGCCCCGATGGCGGCCACAGCATTCGCATTGGAAGTCTTGCTCGTTGGCCATTTGGAACTTGGCGCATTGCTCCCTGCCGCCGCAGCGGCTTTCACTGCCTGCAAGGTTTCAAGCATGCTCGGATTCCACAAGTTCAGCGTGGATTTGAACAGCGTTCTCGACGCAAGCGGATTCTCGGCAAGCGTATTCACTAACGAAGGCGCGCTTGACGGCAAGTTCCTCGTGAAGCTTGCGCTGATGGGCGTGCTCTTCGGAATTGTCGGTGGCGGATTTGCAAAGTTGCTTGGACTCTCGCAGGACTTCTTCGCCAAGAAGTTTCCGAACAGCATTAAGCGAATTGCAATTATGGGTGTTGGAATAAGCGCTTTGCTGCTCGTATTTTTCCAGGGCCGTTATGCAGGACTTGGAACAAATTTGTTGGACATGTGCTTTGGAATCGCCGGGAATGCTACGGGGAGTGCCGCCGAAACCGCCGACTTGATTGGGAACGTCGCCGGGTACGACTGGATTCTGAAATTCGCTCTCACAATTCTTACACTCTCCGCCGGATTCATCGGCGGTGTCGTCACCCCGCTTTTCGCCATCGGCGCTACGTTTGGCGTATTCGTTGCGGGAATGTTCGGAATGCCTGCCGCCCTCGCCGCAGCACTCGGCTTCGCCGCAGTTTTCGCAAGTGCAAGCAACACGCTCTGGGCACCGATCCTCATCGCCGGCGAAATTTTCGGATTCAATTGCCTCCCCGCATTCTTCATCGTCTGCACCGTAGCCTACATTTGCAACGGCGGACAATCCATCTACAAGCAGAAGAAGATTAGAATAAAGATTTAGAACAAGATTATTGGAAGAATATCTGTTCTTCACGTTATTAATCTTCTTTGACGATTTTCTAATGGCCAGTCTTTTTACTACCAACTCGCTTTAAGGTAAACGGATCAATATCCGTCGCATCATTTCATTTGTTCAGTTTAGAAAGAGCGAGACCGATAGAGGCGAAGACTTCCTTTATCTCCGCAACAAGAGTAGCCCTGTTGTCCTTATAAGACAACAGCTTCTGTGCGATTTCCCGATAAAAAGGAACCCAATCAAAATTCAACGATTCTGCCATAAGGCCTCCTTACTGTGAAAAAGTCTAAACCTTTCATAGTTTCAAATTTAATTCAAAGCGTCCGGCAAACCATTCTTGCCACCTCCCCAACGTTTCTCTAAATCTTATTCAACAATAAGAGCTCCGATTGGATAGTTTTTTCCGTCTTCATTTCCCGTAAACCGTATTTTATCCTGCCTGTCTTTTATTGTTTTATATTCGTAAATCTTAAATCGTTCTTTAAAATCCAAACGCTTAGGGAGAACTTTAATTTTTCTTAGTTCATGCTTTTTTATTTCTTCACTCTCTTTCTCGATTATTTTTTTTCTTAGATCATCGAATATTGAAATCTCATACTCCTGAAGAAATTTCCGTTCAGTAAAAAAGAAGAAATCATCAATAATTGCTCGTTTTTTCTCATACAACCAATTTTCTACAATATATGGCGGTAAATAGAATTGCGAATCAAGCATCATTATGGACTCAATTGTATTTAAAATTTGAATCTCAGAACAAAGACGGCGATGCAGTGAAAGTATTAAATCAGATGATGAAATCGCTAACAGACTTGTATAATCCTTCCCTGGCAATAAAACAAAAATAAAATGTGAAATCGTATGGTTGATTTTTAGAATCAAATCATTCTCAACCGCAAAATTATATTCTTTTGGAAGTTTTCTGTACAATATTTTACATTTTACATCAGAGGTTTTTGACCATGGTTCAATAATAATGGATTTATCCGTATTTGGAATAGGGTTGTCAAGTTCAGGAAAATCTGTAAGCATATCTTCTAAGAAATTTTTCAATCCATCAATGGATAAAAAAATTTTCCTTTCATATTCTGGATTTAAATAATAGTATTGCTTAAAAATAGACCATTCGCTTTTTTCAACACACTTACAAGAAAAAAAATACTTACAAACAGTTCTATAAAGTTGAAGGAAAATATCTCTTTGCGTTACGATTCCATGGTCATCTAATGATTTAAAAACACTGTTATCATGTTCTTTACAGAACCCCCTATATACACCTGAAGAAGCTATATTTTGCCGTTCAAATTTTATATTTGGACTGTCTGAATTTTCAAGATCAAAAATATCTTTACCCATATTACAAGGGTCAATAATTGGCACGACGACCTCATTATTGTCTGAAATGTCTTTTAAAACATTACGTGATATTGAATGCGATTTTATACAATTATCTTTGCATTCATAAAACAAACAGGTTTCATGATTATCTTTTTGCGGATTAATCAATCGCTTATATAAAATTCTCAGTTCTCGTTGTTTTTTAAACAAATCATTTAATATAGACATCACTTTATTCCTATAACAAATATTTGATTGAAAACGTATAATTGCAGAAAACCTTTTAATATTCCATTATCTTTTTGACATCATCCTATTCTTTAATATCCCTGCATCACGTTCAAAATTTCTGATTTTCATATTTTCGAATACCTTCTTTTCTGTTTCTGGAGTCCAATATATTTTAAGATTTTTTCGTGCACGGGTAATTGCGGTATAGAAAATGTTATGCGTTATTTGTTCTCCTACATCGCTAGAAATCACCACTTTTACAGAATCATATTCCAAGCCCTGGGCTTTGTGTATTGAAACTGCATAGGAAACTTGAAAGGGAACTATAGTTTTCAAATCGACATATTCGTCGTCATCATTTTCTGCACCTTCCACTGAAAATTTTAAAAGCGTTCGTCCGTCTTTTACTCCAATCCATTCCAAACCTGCATTTTCTGCTTCTAGTGAATTTACAATTTTTTCTACAGAAACAGTAAACCAAACTTGATTCGGTTCTGTTTCAATGTTTTCAATTCGACCTTTTAAGTTATTATATAAAATTGGTGCAAATCTTTCAGATTCATTAAACAAGATGGGATCTTGTTCCTTAAACAAATGTATGCCTAAACGAACACTCCTATTCGGATTATTACTCTGCATAAATCGATTAATATTGTTAATTCCGTATAATCCACCATAATTTAGACACAGAATAATTTCATTATTTTGTATAGGTGTAAATATAGACTCATCAAGTTTTGCGGAGTAATCAAAATTTGTCAAATACTCTTCGGCATCATTTTCAAGATTGCGTATTTTAGACCATACACTCAGTAAGCCTTCATTCTGCGTTCTATAAGGAGTTTCCAATTCAAACCAGCATTTTTTTGGAATAAATTTTTTTGCAAGCGCGAACCAATTTCCAAATTGTATAGATTCAATTTGATATACATCTCCAACTAAAACGATTGCATCAAAATTCTCTTTTTGAAGGATACCTTTCATATCAGAATTATTAACAGTACTACATTCATCAATAAAAAGGATTCCATAATGTAATGTATTTCGGTCGTTTAAATATTTTGATATTGTTGAAAAAGTTGTGTTGTTGCACGATATTTTTCGTTTCAAATTTTCAACAGCTGGATTTGTATGTGCAAGATACAATTTTGGAACATTTGAAAAAATTTGAGAAATAAACTCAATCATTTTCGTTTTTCCCGTGCCTGCAGGACCATATATCAAAGCAATATTACAAGTTGTAAACAAGTTGCTGAGAATCATCCGCTTTTCGGCACATACATCACTTTCTGATTTATCATAAATCCATGCATTGTACGAATCTTTGTAACCGTTAATGCCACCTTTGGTATATGTTTCAAGCCTATTCAATATATATTCTATATCTTCAACATATGATCGAATCGTATAATAGCCGTCATTGAGCCATATTCTTCGGCGAGATTGTACTTGTTTTTTATTTTCATCGTTGTATAAGTTATGATTAAAAATTGCTAGAAGATCTTGCTTGTTTTCAAATTCTTCTAACTCATCGTCTTTCGTAAAGAGAATACCCTCATTTTCAATATTATTTTTTAACGCTCTGTCAAAGAGCTCGTGCGTTCTATTTTCGGAATCAATACAGGCAATCAGATCAAAAATGGCTGGGTTATGTTTTACGGGAGAAGTACAAAAAGGCATTTGATCAAAAGGGATGCATCTAAAATCAAGATACAAGGAACTCAGCAAATCACATTTTTCCCCTTTCCAACTCAATTGACTTCTTATTGTGTCGTTATCCATTGTATAAAGAAGGTAACGCAAAATATTCGAACCTGCGTATTGATTTTTTATAAAAGGCCTACATCTATCCAATAAATTCGATATGGCTTTATCTTTTTTCCCAGCAGCGTCAAATATATTCGCTTTTACTTTTTCATACTCATTATCATTCAATTCTAAAACATCTAATAAATTAAGGTGTCGTTGTGTCAGAAAATTCATCCATGCAAAATTTTCTGCATTTAAAGGCAAATTTCCATAATTTGGGTTAAACACTCTTGCTAAGTTAGATAACGTGCATGGACGAATAGCCACTTGCCATCCATTTATGATTTGAATAGGCATCATGTGGTTTAAAAAGTTTATTCTTCCATTTATTAGACTAATTTTTATATCATAATTTTCTAAAATATCACATCTTGTAAATGCAACGACTCTATCGTATTTTCCTTTTTTAGACCTTATATTGGTAAGTGTAACCTCATAATAAATGGTATCGTTAACAAAAAAGGGTTTCTTTTTAACTATACTATATCTATATCTGGAAAGTTTTATTTCTGAATGTATAGATGATTCCATTTGAGGAACAATCAATTCATAAAATTCTTGAAGACTTTTATCTTGATTTAAGGGGAATTTATGAATATTTGAAAGAACTTCTATTTTATAATTTTCCCTATAAAAATCACGAATCCGAATTAAATATTCATAATATTTCAACATCAATCGTTCTGAAACATCCTTGCTTCTTGTATAATGAGATGAGGATGGTTGAAGGCAATCATGAAAATTTCGTAGCCACATATAGCGGCCATAACCTTTTACATATTTTTCTGCTTCTGGTATAGTGTCCCGACTTATCTGTATATCTTCATCAGGCTTCATAATCTTGATATATGTAAATTCAACAAAATTTCTTAATTGAGCAAGAATATTTTGCGATATAAAGCCACGATTTTCTTCACTAATCAATGCTAAATTTTGACAAATAGCATCATCTATTATTTTGATATGTTCGTTGATATGCAAGATTTGCCCTCTAATTCATTCATCACGATATATAAATAAACTACATTATCTATAACTTGTTATTTTTGATTCTTCAACATCAATTTTACCATTTTTATTAAAGCCCTTTTTTTCCAAAAGATAATCTATTTGAAATCTGTTTATTTTCGAATCAGGACATTTAGGTCCTAAAATAATTTTTTCCAATTTTAGCGGAATATCGTCAAAATCTAATTCCATATAGGGATTTAGAATGTTGAATGGTTGTGCAAGAACCCAACCTGTTTCTTCTTGTTCCGAAGATCTACAATACACAAGTCTTATTTCTTTTTCATCAGAATACTCATCGGACTTTATAAAATGGGCCCATTCATGCAAGTTTTTAAATTTAAACGAACGTACTTTTTTTTCACACTCTGCGACAAATGTACTTAGAAACTCAAATATTGAATCCTTTTTATTTTTATATACAACTTCATGAATGTTAAAATTATTTTTTTCTTCTATGCTGAAAACTAAGCAAACGCCCTTTGCGTCATCGCCATACAATCTAAAAAAGGTTAAATCATCTTCATATTTAGCGTTGCAACAAGAGGTAATAAAATATTGGTTTATTGATTCACTAGGCAAGATGTCTTTGTCGTTATAAATACATTGTTCTACATAATTTACTTCTGTCGTATCATTCATTCCAGCAACACCAAACATACGAAGTTTACCAGAATCTATCATATTAAACAAAGTATTTAACGTTGTGTAACGACAGACTTTTTGCGGCACATGGGAGAAATTGAGTAGTAACTTTTTTACAATTAGTTCTTCTATATGTGGTTTAAAAAAATAAATTCCCTCTTTAAAATCAAAACAATCCCTCTGTATATCTTTTCCCAATTCTTTTATGTTCTTTTCCTTTGAATGATTTATTAAACCCATTAAAATCTCATATAATTCTAAAGATAACGAATTTTCTTTATCTTGTAAAGATTTGGTTAATTCCTGAACCAATTCTGTAGTTGAAGAAAAAGTTTGATAGTCATTTAAATTTTTTGTAACATCATGTAATTCATACCTTTTCCCATTAGTTAATATTAAGTATCTTGCTTCTGTAGATTTGGTGATAGCAAATAAGCTTTCAATTTTTCTCTTAAAAAAAGATGATTCATAGGGCAGCTGTGATACTTCTATAATAGCATAAAAGGAATTATTTTTTGTAAAAATGCACCAGTCAGGAATAAATGATCTACCCTCTTTTAAAGAAATTAGATGGCCGTGAGTTATACGAAAACCAAATCTCTTAAGGATTGGATTTAATTTTACAAATACATCTGCTTCTAATTCACTTTCTGCATGTACTTTAATTTTAAGAGCCATTTCATTTTACTCCTCAAAGGCGTCTTTTAGGATGCTTTGCATGAGTTGTTTGGTGGTGGTTTCGCGGGTGGCGATTTGGGTTTCGAGTTGGGTGATGGTTTGTAGGTGTTGTTCTACTCGGGTGACGATTTCTTTTTGTTCCGCTAATGGAGGGAGCGGAATCAGTGTGTTTACGACACATTCTTGATTAATTTTGGGCATCGTTTTCTGAGCCCCCTTTGCATTTGCCATAAAGTATTCTCTATTGAATGGAGAAACTAAAGCAGAATGAATATACTCTTTTAATAAGATTTCTGCCGTTCGGAATCTCATAAGTAAGTCGGGATACATAAATTCATTATCTTTTCCTGTATAAATCGCACAAATACCAACATATTCGAAGGAATTACTTCGTTCAATTAGAAAATCGCCATTTTTTAGCCAACAATAAGCGTCTTCAGGAATTTTTTCATTTATGTATTTGAATTCACTTGGATCAAAGACTCCATAAGTTACTGCACCCAATTTTAGTGTCTTTATTGGCGTTTCAAAGTCAACAGCTTTAGGTGAATAACCATTTCTTGGTGGCTCTTGTATAATTTCTCCGAGTCTTACCCATTTCCAGCCGGTTGGAATTCCAAAGGGGATTTCGTCTTCTGTAATCGGTGGCAGTGATTTTTCTTTCTTTGTCACACGGATTGGCTCAGAGCTAACGCTCTTCGCTTTTTTTGCGTGAGCACCGTCAGGTGCGAACAAATCCGTGTGATATTTTTCATTTTGAATCTGTTCAAATAATGCTTCGGCGTCATAGTCGGGGTTGCCTTTTTGGACGGGGTGTTGTTTACGCCAATCTGTGGTTAGTTTTCCTTCTATGGCCTCTTGGAGGATGTTCTGACGGAGTTGTTTTGCGTAGGATTTTTGTTCTGCGATTTCAAACGAGAGTTGTTCTGTTTTTTCTAATTGAGATGAAATGTCTTTGACAATCTTTTTCTGTGTCTGTAAATCAGGGATCGATATTTCAAGAGGTAGTAAATCTCTTTCATGAATAGATTTTTGCGCCGATCCTGTCGGAGTTAGTGTAGAAACTAGATTGGCAAAAATGGGAGACCGAAGAAGATTTTTCAAATATTGCGTGTCAATCACGGTATCATCAACAGAAAACATTGGCATATTTTCTGTCGCGATACAACTATCAACTTCTTCAGGGGCAAGCCCTATTGAACCTTCATGCAAACCTTGACGAGTGAAAATAACTGTATTTGGATATTTTTTCAAATCAATCAAGAATTGCCGTTTTCGACCGATTTCTTTCCCAATTTTTGTACAGCGATATTTAACACCATCTTTTGATGAAATGGTTACTTGACGGTATTGTTGCGCATCATCTACATAAATAGTATTTCGATACTGTTTAAGAAACTCACCAATCTTTACTTTCTTCCATTCGTTCATATCAACCTACACTCACATCAAAAGCCAGAGTCTGTTCATTAAATTCCGATTTTAAATTAATCTTTAATTCAGACATCCTGTATAATTCATGATCACAAATCTTATTATGGAAAGAGACCAACCACAGATATTTTTTCAGGATTTTCAGCCTTTTCGCTTCTTCGGTTTCATCATTTGATGATTGACTAAATTCAATTACCTTATTCTCTACAAAATCTTTGTGCTTTTTCAATATCACGAAAACATCATTTCGACATTCAGGTTTGTATATCGGTTTGCGTTGGTGCCCTTCTCTAAGATTTTTTTCCAATTCTTCATAACTCCCTACGGGTTCTATTTGTGAACCGTTTTTGGGAAACGGTATCCATGCGTCATAAGACATGATGTAATTTAAAAATGTCTTATCATCAACATCTTTCACTAACAAATCCTGGCAAGACGCATCAACCATGCTTTTAAAAAGGTCGTTTTGCATTTTAAATGTATTCAATTCATTAAGAATACAATCATCAACAACTATCCTTGGGTGAACAGCGGATTCTTCGATCCCGACGACATCAACCAAAGCTTTGCCACCTACAAAATCACCTGTCAAGTATAAAAGACCTTTGGTTATTCCCCCACGAACAATCAATTGTGAGCCTTCAAAGAAAACTCGTTGTATAGTAGCCACCAATCGCAAGAAGTACACTAAAGACAAAGCCGATAAAGGGTCTTTTTTTCCCTTATTGCAGACCAGGACATTGTCTGAAAAAATTTTGTATTCTACTTCAAGTAACTTTTCGGTCAAATCGCCAAAAGCGTCATTAACGGCCTGTACAATCTTTTTCATTAAATCAATTGAAGACTCAATAGACTCAATCAGCTTTACAGCATCATTCTCTGACTTTTTTAAGGCTTCCTTATACCCCAAAACATCAAAGTAGGCTACATAGTATTCAGAAAATTCCATCCAACCCTCTATTCCTTACTTCAAGCCTTTTTTCAAACTGGCAAGGAGTTCTTCGCTTGCCTTGAAGGATTCGTGGAGTTTCTGCATGAGTTCGGCGGTGGTATATACGGTTTCTTCTTCGGGGACGGTGGGGTTCTTGATGTCGAGATTATAGCCGTTCTCTTCGAGTTCCTTTATCGAGACTTTCCAGGCGACATCGGATTTCTTGCGTTTGTTCCACCATTTTTTGAGCGGTTCGAATTCCGATTTCTGGATGGGCTTGGTCTTGGAATACGCCTTCATTCCTTCGGGCACCTTGTGCTCGTAATACCAGACATCCTTGGTCTTTTCGCCCTTGGTAAAGAAGAGCAGGTTGGTCGCGACGCTTGCGTAGGGCTGGAAAACGGAATTGGGCAGTCGCACGATGGTGTGTACATTGCACTGTGTCAAGAATTCCTTGCGGATGCGTTCCTTCACGCCGTCACCGGTAAGCGAGCCATCGGGCAACACGATTGCTGCGCGACCACCGTCCTTGAGGTAACGCATCATCAGGAGTAAGAAAAGGTCTGCACTTTCTGTGGTGCGGAAAGATGCGGGATAGTTCGTCTCTACGCCATCGCTGACGGAAGCGCCGAAAGGCGGGTTTGCCAAGATGACATCCACGCGGTCTTTAGCGCCGATGCTCGTGTATTCACGGTTCAGGCTGTCAGTGTAAAGGATGTTCGGCACTTCGATATCGTGCAAAATCAGATTCGTCACGCAGAGCATGAACGGGAGCGGCTTGAATTCCTGCCCGCGAATGGTCGCGTTGAGCGTTTTCAAGTCTTCTACGGAATGAACATCTTGCTTGCGGATATTCTCGATAGCGCAGGTCAAGAAACCGCCTGTACCGCAAGCGGGGTCTAGCACCTTTTCACCAAGTCGCGGGTTCACGATTTCCGTCATGATTTCGGTGATGGCTCGCGGGGTGTAGAATTCACCGTAGTTGCCTGCACTCTGCAAGTCTCGCAGCAATGTTTCGTAGATGTCGCCGAATAGGTGGCGGTCTTCGGATACGTTGAAATCGATTTCGTTCAACTTGTTCACCACCTGACGGATGATGGTGCCGTTTTTCATGTAGTTGTTGATGCCGTCGAAAATGTCGCGAATAAGGATGGCACGCTTGTTGCCTGTAGAAACGTCAATCTTTTTCAGGCCAGGAATCAACTTGTTGTCAACGAATTCCTGCAAGGCGTCGCCCGTCATGCCTTCGCTATCGGCGGCCCAGTTGCGCCACTGCAGTTTTTCGGGAATTACCGACTTGTAGTCATCATCCAGGAGTTCCATTTCGGAATCCTTGTCATCGATAATCTTGAGCGTAATCATCCAGCCCAGCTGTTCAATGCGCTGCGCATCGCCAGAAACACCCTGGTCTTTTCTCATGATGTTTTGCAGGGTCTTGATAATTCCACCGATGTCGGCCATTAGGCTACTCCTCTATAAATTTCATCTTCCAGTTCGCGCACAGCTTTCAGGTAATCCTGCTTGGTGCCGAACAGTTCAACAATTTCTTTCGGGGTCCCAAATTTAGTAATGGGGTCCACTTTTAGGACTGCAGTATCTTCGATATTTCCGATACCCTCTTCAGCATACTTGTCCAAAAGGGCTTCCAGAACGGCTCGCGCCTTGTCGCCATACTTGGTAAAGTAATTGCGTTTGCGGACGTTTTCGGCTCGTTCCTTGCGTGTGAGCGCCGGAGCGTCGTATGCGATATGGCAAATCAGGTCGAAAATATCCAAGTCCTTTTTTATTTCTTCTTGCAGGTTCTCGGCAATGATACCCTGTTTTTCAAGTTCCTCGATAATCGCTTTTTTCTTTTCGGCACTGTTCCATTCTTGCAAGAAGGTTTGCAAATCGCGGTAACGGCCTAAAATGCCTTGACGGGTAAATTCGCGGAGCGTAGTTGTAATGAGTTTGCCCGAGGGGTCGAGGAACTCCTTACGCTCATTTAATATTGATATCGGAACTCCCGCTACATAGACCTTTGAAGGCTTGTCCGCAACTTCTCCACCAGGAGGATTAGGTGTAGGATACGGCGGTTTTTCTGGGAATACAACTTCACTGCCCGTAACCGGATCAATCAGGTCTTCGGGAGCATCACCAGCCGTTGAACTGTCCGCAGGAATCGGGTCATTCGGTTTGACTTCCTTGATGCGAATGGCCTCACCATCGAATGTCGGATCAGAGAATAGGTTCGTTACGTTACGGAAATCCATTATCGTGAAGTAGAGTTTATCATATTCTTCATAAACTCTTGTTCCACGGCCGATAATCTGCTTGAATTCGGTCATAGAGCCGATATTCGATTCCAGTACGATGAGTTTGCAAGTCTTTGTATCAGCACCTGTACTCAATAGCTTTGAAGTAACGGCAATAACGGGGTAAGGCTTTTCGGGATTCTTGAAATCATCAAGCTTTAGCCGACCTTCTTTGTCATCGCTGGTGATGCGCATGATGTACTCGTCAGACCTTTCATGCCATTCGGGCGGAGCGGCTTTCCAAAGTTCATCACGCATGCGGCTAGCATGCTCCTGGTCAATGCAGAATACGATGGTCTTTGCCATGGGGTCGTTCTGCTTCAGGAATTCTACAATCCTGCGGGCAACAATCGGCGTGCGGTCATCTAGCACCAAGTTGCGGTCAAAATCTTTCGTATTGTAAATGCGGTCTTCAACGATGTTTCCGTTCTTGTCGCGTTTACCTTTTTCAGGTCGCCAGCCTTCCAGGTCAACATTGATGCCAATACGCAAAACTGTATAAGGAGCAAGGAATCCGTCATCAATCCCCTGCTTCAAGGAATAAGTGTAAATCGGGTCGCCGAAGTATTCCGAAGACGATATGTCTTTTGTTTCTTTCGGTGTTGCAGTCAAACCTATGTGAGTTGCACTCTTGAAGTAATCCAGAATCTTTCGCCAAGCGCTATCTTCGGCAGCACTCCCGCGGTGACATTCGTCAACAACTACCAAATCGAAAAAGTCGGGTGAGAATTCCCTGTATGCGTCGGCATCTTCATCGTAATTTGTAAGCCCCTGATACAAGGCCAAATAGATTTCATAAGCCTTATCAATCTGCTTATGGCGGACAATCGTCATCTTGTCCTTGAAAGGCTTGAAGTCTCCGCGCTTGGTTTGCGTAATCAGGTTATCACGGTCAGCAAGGAAAAGAATTCGCGGGGTCTTGCCCGGAACCTTGTTCTTTGTCCAGCCGCTTTTCCACAAACGCCAAATGATATGGAATGCAGTAAGCGTTTTTCCGGTACCGGTAGCCATTACCAAAAGGATTCTATCTTTACCTTTTGCAATCGCCTCTACTGTGCGGTTGACGGCAATCTGCTGGTAATAACGCAGATTGTAACCTGAACTATCGACATAATAATCTTGTGTCGCCGTGGATTCCGCTTCTGGAGAATCGATACCTTTGTACCGTTTGTAGCAAGCCCAAATTTCTTCGCTCGTCGGGAAATGGTCCAGGTCGCGTTCTTCAACTGTGATAGGGTTTCCTTGACAATCTTTCGGGCCGCAGTTTTCACGATAGCGAATCGAGAACGCATCGCCATTACTGCTAATCGCTACGGGAATATCCAGAGTCTGCGCATAAGAAAGAGCCTGTTGAATGCCATCGCTAACGTAATGCTTGTTGTCCTTCGCCTCTACCACAGCAATCGGCATATTCGGCTTGTAATAGAGAATGATATCCGCACGCTTCTTTTGCCCGCGCACGACGGTCTTGCCCTTCACAAAAATTCGACCATCTGTGAACGAAACCTCTTCGCGAATTTGCGTATCAAGACTCCACCCGGCATTGATAATGCTGGGCAAAATGAACTTGCTGACAATGTCACGTTCGGAGAGGTCTTTCTTATTCACTTCCATGGGAAACCTTGTTTGCAAATATATATCAAAAATGGAGTGCGCAATATACGGAATTAAGGTGATAAAGGCAAATTTCAGAAAATTCTCCCCGGCCTATTGACAGCCGTCATTTTTGAAATTATATTTAGTGCACAAATGTTCAAATGAACAAAATATAACTTATTTTCTGTCTTTTTTGCATGTAGGCAGATGGAGGTAAAGATGACATCAAAGACAATCGTTGTTAAAGATAAGGAAGTTCGCATCATAACGGGTGCGGTAGAGGACTTCATTTGTCTTACTGACATTGCGAAATGGAAAAATCCCGATGCAAATGCGGTTATCGCCAACTGGCTAAGAAACCGCAACGTTCTCGAATATCTAGGGCTATGGGAGCAACTATACAATCCCGATTTTAAACCCCTCGAATTCGAGGGGTTTAAGAAAGAGGCAGGGCTGCACGCATTCACTCTATCACCGCAAAAATGGATTTCCGCAACCAAAGCAATCGGACTTGTTTGCAAATCTGGACGCTATGGGGGAACTTACGCACATAAAGACATTGCATTCCATTTCGCCAACTGGATTTCCGTTGAATTTGAACTGTACATTACGCACGAATATCAGCGTCTCAAGGCCGCAGAGCAAGCTCAATTAGGCTGGTCGGTGCGTCGCGAACTCTCCAAAATCAACTATCACATCCATACGGATGCCATCAAGCAGAACTTGATTCCCGCGGCACTCACGAAACAGCAAATAAGCATTGTCTATGCAAACGAAGCTGATGTTCTGAACATGGCACTGTTTGGCTTTACGGCAAAGGACTGGCGAGACGCACACCCGGATTTGCAGGGAAATGTCCGCGACTACGCTACGGTCAACCAGCTGATTTGCCTTTCGAATATGGAATCTTTAAATTCCGTACTGATAAATGACGGGGTTCCTCAATCGGAACGTCTATTGAAATTGAACCAGATTGCAATCTCGCAGATGACGGTGCTAGAATCCGTTGGCGAAAACAAGCTGTTGAAATAATCGCAAATCAGAAGAAAAGACCCGCAATTTCAAGCGTGTTTGAGGGCCGGAGAGAAAGATGAAAAAGAAAAGGACCTAGATGTAATATGCAAATTTTGCATATTTCTCATACATTCTGGTTTCTATTATAAAAAATCCACGCTTTTCAAAGACATGGCAGAATAACCTCACGTTCCCTTTTGGAACTTATGAGTTTTCTTATTCGCCTCTTGACATTTTGTATCCGATTAGATACATTTGGAGGAACAGAATGGTCGTAAATCAAACACCCGATTTTAGAAAATGGATGCTGAAATTACGAGATATTCGAGCAAAGGCGCATATTCTTTTGCGATTGACCCAAGTTGAAGGAGGAAATCTCGGCGACTTTAAATCAGTCGGGAACGGCGTTCTAGAAATACGCATCAATTATGGACCAGGTTACAGACTTTATTTTGCAAAAGATGGCAAAACAATCGTAATTCTTTTAATTGGCGGCGATAAATCCACACAAGATCAAGACATCGCAAGGGCAAAGAATATTTGGCAAGGAATCAAAAATGAAAGAAAATAAAATCACTCAATTGGATATTGCAGAATATCTTGACAGCGAAGAAATTGTCGCTGAGTATCTCAATCTCATTTGCCAAGAAAACGACCCAGCCCTGTTACTGAGGTCTATCGGTCATATAGCTCGTAGCAAGGGTATGGCGAAAATTGCGGAAACGTCCGGTCTCGGACGAGAGAGTCTCTATAAGGCACTTGATGAAAAAGCTCATCCGCGATTTGAAACGGTATTCAAAGTCCTTGCCGCCATGGGCATTCAAATGCGCCTAGTTCCCAAAGCCAAATTCAGGCGTAAGCGAGGTCCCATGCCATGCGCCGTAGCCGAAAAACGAAGAACATACAAGGCTTAAGAAGGAAATCCCCGGTCAAGTCACGGATTACAACGCCACTTCCCTACATTTTTTATAGATTTAAATTTATCACCCCATTTCCCGGAAACTTTATGAATGAAACAATCAAGACTTTGCTCAACCGTAGAAGCATCCGCAAATTCAAATCTGACGCCGTGAGCAAGGAGCTCATCGCACAAGTCGCCGAAGCGGGCATCTACGCCGCAAGCGGCATGGGCAAGCAATCCACCGCCGTCATCGCCATCACGAACAAAGGACTACGCGACCGCATCTCCGAAATGAACCGCAAGATCGGCGGTTGGGACGAGGGTTTCGACCCGTTCTACGGAGCACCCGTAATTCTCCTCGTTCTTGCCAAAAAGGAAATTCCGACCTACCTGTACGATGGAGCCCTCACCATGGGCAACCTCATGAACGCCGCTTACAGCCTCGGGCTCGGCAGCATCTGGATTCACCGCGCCAAGGAAGAAGTCGAAAGCGACGAGGGCAAGGAAATTCTCAAATCACTAGGCCTGAACGCTGACGAATGGGTTGGTATCGCTCACTGCGCTTTGGGTTATGCCGACTGCGAACAGCCCGCAGCACACCCCCGCAAGGAAGGCCGCATCGTCTGGGCGGAATAATTATCTGGCGGAGTAATTCAAGCAAATTAACTTTTAGAGCTGTTGCATTTTTGCAGCAGCTTTTTTAGCCGGGGCGTTGCGGGCCGGCGAATGAGGGCCCGCTCGAAGGGGTAGCGGAAGCCGAAAGGAGATTCCCGGTCAAGCCGGGAATGACATTCGGCTGAAGCGAGGGGAAGGCTTTCCCCTCCTACCCTATTTTCCAAGACTTTACTAGATCCTGCTCCTACGAACCTAATTCAACTAAGGCTCTAAAGAGCCTAGTTTCATATATCGACTTCGGCGCATTGCGCCTACGCTCAGGATGACGCAATTAGCGCATTTCCCGCTGCATTTCACTTCCTACTTCCTACTTTTACTAAATTGGCGCCCTTCGGGCGATTTAGTACGGCTCGGTCATGACAATTCGTGCAAGCACGATTGTCGCGACGCTCGCCTTTGACGCCTTCGGCGTCCGTGGCTACGGCTCAAAAATGCGAAATTGAATTTCGCGCTTTACTCGCCTTGCACACTATTTACTAAATTTGGCGCATTATGGAAATGGAAACTCGTTATAATCCGAAAATTGTAGAAGACCGTTGGCACGACCAATGGAACAAGAATAATGATTTTGCCCCGAGCGGAAAGGGCGAACCGTTCTCCGTCGTCATTCCGCCTCCGAACGTTACGGGTGCTCTGCACCTCGGCCACGCTCTGAACGACACGCTGCAGGACATTCTCGTCCGCTATCGCCGTAAGACTGGCCGCGACACGCTCTGGATTCCGGGCACGGACCACGCCGGCATTGCCACGCAGGCTGTCGTCGAAAAGAGACTTTTCCAGGACGAACACAAGACTCGCCACGACATTGGCCGCGACGCCCTCGTGGAACGCATTTGGAAGTGGAAGGACGAATACGAAGCCCGCATCACGAAGCAGCTCAAGAGCCTCGGCGTTAGCTGCGACTGGAGCCGTCAGCGATTCACGCTCGACCCGGTTTGCGCAAAGGCTGTCCGCCACGCTTTCTTCAACCTTTTCAAGAAGGGTCTTATCTACCGCGGCAAGCGTCTCGTGAACTGGGACACCAAGCTCCAGACGGCTGTGGCAGACGATGAAATTTATTACGAAACTGTGAAGGGTCACTTCTGGACATTCAAGTATCCTCTCGCCGACGGTTCGGGCTTTATCCCGGTTTCGACGACTCGTCCGGAAACGATCATGGGCGATACGGCTCTCGCTGTGCACCCGAACGACGAACGCTACAAGCAGTTCATCGGCAAGATGCTCAAGGTTCCGTTCGTGAACCGCGAAATTCCGGTGATTGCAGACGCAATCCTCGTCGATATGGAATTCGGTACGGGTTCCGTGAAGGTGACTCCGGCTCATGACCCGAACGACTACGCTACGGGCCTCCGCCACAAGCTCCCGATGATCAACATCATGAACGACGACGGCAGCCTCAACGAGAACGCCGGTCCGTTCCAGGGCATGAAGGGTCAGGCCGCACGCGACGCCGTGGTGAAGGGTCTCGAAGACTTGGGCCTCCTCATCAAGGTCGAAGACCACGAAATGCAGGTGGGTCACTCCGACCGTTCCAAGACTGTGATTGAACCGTACTTGAGCGACCAGTGGTTCGTGAAGATGGATGTGCTCGCTGACAACGCCATGAAGGCAGTCACGAGCGGCGAAATCAAGATCATTCCGGAACGCTATGCAAACAAGTACCTCGACTGGCTCAAGGAAAAGCGCGATTGGTGCATCAGCCGTCAGCTCTGGTGGGGCCACCGCATTCCTATTTGGCACGCCGACGAAACGACGACCGAAGAGGACTTGAACAAGGCATTCGCAGGCCGTAACGACATTTACTATTACAAGGCACAGAACGGCATCTGGCTCATCTGCTCCGAAGAAGAAAACCTCTCCGAAGACGCTGTTGCCGGTCACAAGATTGTGCAGGAAGAAGACGTGCTCGACACGTGGTTCTCCAGTGGTCTCTGGCCGCACTCCACGATGGGCTGGCCGGAACAGACGGACACGCTCAAGAAGTACTACCCGACTTCCGTGCTTGTGACGAGCCGCGACATCATTACGCTCTGGGTCGCCCGCATGGTGCTCTTCAGCCAGGAAAACATGGGTACGGTTCCGTTCCACACGGTGTACATCCACCCGAAGATTTTGGACGGCAATGGCATGACCATGAGCAAGTCCAAGGGCAATGGCGTGGACCCGATGGATATCGAAAAGAAGTACGGCACGGACGCACTCCGCTTCGTGATGGCAAGCCTCTGCACCGACAACCAGGACGTTAGACTCCCGGTGAAGAAGGAAAAGCAGGAAGACGGTTCCGTCATCAACACGAGCGAAAAGTTCGAAATTGGTCGTAATTTCTCGAACAAGCTCTGGAACGCTTGCCGCTTCTTGTTCCCGCACTTGGAACAGGCTGGCGCACTTTCCAAGGACATGCTCCCGATGGATTCTTCGATCTTCGCTCTCGAAGACCGCTGGATTCTCTCTCGCTTGAACTCCACCATCCAGGACGCAACGAAGATGCTCGAAGAGTTCCACTTTGCTGAACTCGCCGGCTTCCTCTACCGCTTTGTGTGGGACGATGTCTGCTCTAGCTATTTGGAAATCAAGAAGGCCGTGATCAACAGCGAAACGCTCACCGCCGAAAAGAAGAACGCTATGGCAATCCTCAGCCACGTGCTACGCGGCGTGATTGACCTGTTGCATCCGGTGATGCCGTTCATCACGGAAGAACTGAACGCAACGCTCTTCCCGGGTTCTGAACGCGTGATCAACAGCGCATGGCCGAAGGCCGACGCAAGCCTCATCGACGCCAAGATCGAAGCCGCTTTCAACCAGGCATTCGCCGTCGTGGAAAGCGTGCGTGGCGTGCGCGGTCGCTACAACGTAAGCCCGGCTACCAAGCTCAAGGCTGTCGTGAGCGTCGATACCGCCGAAACAGAAGCAAGCGTGAAGGATTGCCAGGCAATCATCACCGAACTCGGTGGACTTGAATCGTTCTCTGTAGCCGTGAAGGCCGCAAAGCCGAAGTTCAGCGCAAGCTCCGTGGTGCCGGGTGGCGAACTCTACATCCCGCTGGAAGGTATCCTTGACCCGGCTGCAGAAATCGCACGCCTCGAAAAGGAAATCGAAAAGGCCAAATCATTCGCCGCTTCTATCGAACGCAAGTTGTCGAATGAAAAATTCGTCAACGGTGCTCCGGAAGCAGTCGTGAACGCCGAACGCACCAAGCTCGCTACACAGCAAGATATCATTGCCAAAAACGAAGCAGCACTTAAAGAGCTGAAGTAACTCTAACGACAAACACCCACAAGGCGAGAGATGCACGAAAATTTATTTTCGTATATCCGAGCCGAAGGGTGTTGCACGAAGTGCAAATGCGTAGGCCGAGAGTCGCGTGCAAATTCATTTGCACATGACCGAGGCCAGCATTTGGCACTTGAGCGAAGCGAAAGTGCCCATTATTGCGAAGAGCACGAAGGCGCTCGAAGAACTCCGCTAATAGCGGGCTCGCGAATCGTCATTCTCGCCAGAGCCTGTGCTGAGCGCAGTCGAAGTAAGCGGGAATCTCCTTTTAAACATTCAAGGCAGGCATTCCACACGGGATGCCTGCTTTTTTTGCATACTCCTGCACCGTCTTTGTAAAGTAATAATTTACAATCTACCTTTTTGATATTTCAACGCGTATTGTAAACAGCGATTTCGTTGTATCATCCAGCATAAAACTCCATACAAAACAAGCAACTTATCCGTATCATATACAAAATTTATATGTATTATACAAGAATACAAAAATCATATAAATTACTTTACACAAAATTCAGCTAAAAATAAGTTCATCTTTTTCATTTTAATTTATTTATGTTTACAAAGTCTAACAGAATAAAAACAGGAGGAAATTCTGATGAATAAGACAAAGAAAAAAAATATCTCTAAAAAAGCCATATTTGCAGCAACTGCGGCATCTATGCTTTTCACCGGATGCGGCTGTCTCGACGATGTATTAAATCCGCACGATCCAGCAGATGACCATCCGATACAGGCAAGCTCATCTAGCAATCACGTACCATCATCTTCTTCATTTGCTGGCCCACACGATTTATTTGAAACTTGGTACGGTTACAATGGCGAGCCGCAAATTCAAACCGGATTCGGCAACTTTACAGAAACAAACGGCTATTGGTACCCTAGAGACGACCACGACGAAGGCGGACGCTCCGAAATCATTTGGCCTGTTCCTATGGGCAACGAATACAGCGATGTAGCGATGGACCCGATTATCGAGTACTGTGGTGGCCTTTGCGGTGCATACTTACTCAAAAAGGGCACCTTGACATACAACCCGTTTGTTGGAGTCGGTTTTAACTTGGTCGGAGAACGAAGCGACAGTGACCTAACCCCAGAAGCGGCAGATGCAACCAGTATGGGCGGCGTCTGCGTCACGTACGCATCTGAAATGGCATTATCACTCGAAATGGGACTCACCGAAGCTGCAGAAGCGGAAATCGGTTACGCCGTTCCGTACGTGAATCTCCCCAAGAGCCCGTATGGCACAACAAAATACATCTCCTGGTCTGAATTCAAGCAGCCATCCTGGTACAAGGGCTTCGTCAAGATGTCTGGCGATAAAGCAGCCCAGCAGCTTGTATCTCTCAATTTCAAGTTCCAAGGTGCAAATGGGACTCTCGGCAGATTTAACATCACTGCAGTAGGCCCTTATGATGGTTGCCAAGCCTCTCAGCTCCCAGTCTATTTGCCTGAAATGGGAAACCCGAATCCAGTGGACACGATTATTCCCATCGATCCGCCCACATTGACTTCAAATAATTTTGAGACATGGTTTGGATACACTGGTGAAGCACAAATTAACACCGGTTATGATAACGGAACAGAAACTTCCGGCTACTGGTTTAGCTACAGCGATGACGCAGACGGTGGAGCATCAACAATTAGATGGCCTGTTACCCCAGGCAACGACTACAGCCCCGACGCCATGGACCCGATTATAGCCGAATGCAACGGTCTGTGCGGAACAGCTATTTTGGATGCCGGATCTTTAACCTACCATCCGTTCGTAGGAGTCGGTTTCGCCCTTGCCGGTGAAACAATTGACGGAGGCGAACTCGAAACTGTCAATGCAAGCGGCATGGGCGGCGTATGCATCACGTACACTTCTGAAGTAGCCCCGTCTCTTGAAATGAGCCTTGGCGAAAAAAATGACGTTGACATCGGCTTCGCTTACCCAGCAGCTATGCTTCCGAAAAGCTCTGCAGGCACAACGAAGTTCATTCCATGGTCCAGCTTCAAGCAGCCCTCCTGGTATAAAGGTGACGTAAAATTCACCGGTGAACAGGCAGCAAAGACGCTTGCAGCACTGAAATTCAAAATGCAAGCTCATCCGGGCTCATACAGATTCAACATCCAGGCAATCGGCCCGTATGACGGCACTTGCAGTGGCGCACCCTCTGTCACCATCAACAAGAAACGTCACTAAAAAGTCCCATAGACATCTCCTGATATAAAAAATCCGGCCTCGCATGAGGTCGGATTTTTCAATTTCTAGCGTCATTCTGAAAGGCGAAGCCTTGAAGAATCCAGTTAAGTTCTGATGTAATAATGTCACTGGATGGGGCTATAGTCCCAACTCTTTGGCTCGGTTATAAAAATGAGCAAGCTCATTTTTGCAACACTCGCCTTCTGAGTTGTCTTCCGCCTTCGGCGTCAGGATGACGAGAATGACACTACTTATCTTCTTCCTTTTCCTTATCGTGGCAATGGCACGGGCAATGATAGCAGTCACCCGTTTCAGCGTAGTCCTTGCCAGTCCAGCAGTAAGTGCAAAGGTCTTCTTCCGGGAGGCCGATTGCCTGGATCAAGTCGTCAATACGCTGGAACGCAAGCGACGTGAGGTTCAGCTTCTTGCGGATGTATTCGACCATGTCCTTGTACGGCTGGCCATTCGGATCGGTGTACTTGTCGAGATCGGCGTTTTCACCTTCCTGGTCGCGAATGTAACGGCGCGTGATGAGGTCGTATTCATTCTTGGAGCGGGAGAAATTAATGAACTTGCACGGATAAACGAGCGGCGGGCAAGCGATACGCATGTGCGTTT
Source organism: Fibrobacter sp. UWB3 (assembly GCF_002210405.1). Taxonomy (NCBI): domain Bacteria; kingdom Pseudomonadati; phylum Fibrobacterota; class Fibrobacteria; order Fibrobacterales; family Fibrobacteraceae; genus Fibrobacter; species Fibrobacter sp. UWB3. The sequence goes on along the minus strand of NZ_MWQJ01000003.1, from coordinate 47,071 downwards.
CCTTGCAACCCATCGAATAAAGTTTCTGGGCTTGCTTACCGAGCTGTGTTCCGCGAACGATAGAGTCATCGCAGAAAACGAGGCGACGGTCCTTGATGAGACCCGGAATCGGGATGAGCTTCATCGAGGCGACATGTTCACGCTGGCGCTGGTCCTGCGGCATAAACGAACGTGCCCAAGTCGGCGTGTACTTCACGAACGGGCGTGCAAACTTGATGCCGGCTTCGTGAGCATAGCCCAAAGCGTGAGACGTACCGGAGTCCGGAATACCGCAAGCGGCATCGGCTTCGGTCGGGGTGCGCTTCGCAAGAGCGGAACCGCAACGGTAACGGGTCATTTCAACGTTACGACCTTCGTAGCTGGAGGCCGGGTAACCGTAATACACCCAGAGGAACGAACAAATTGCCATCTTCTTGCGCGGCGGAACGAGCACCGTTTCGCCATCCGGCGTGAGCTCGACCACTTCACCCGGACCAAGATCACGGACGTATTCGTAACCGAGGTTCGGGAGTGCACAGCTTTCTTGCAAGGCAATCATGGCGCCATCCTTCTTACCAAGGATTACAGCCGTACGGCCCCACTTGTCACGGCACGCATAAAAACGCCCCGCACTATCCATAATCAGCACGGAGCAACTTCCCTTCACCTTGTCCTGAACATACTTGAGACCGTCAATAATTGAATCCTGCGTAGCGATAAGCGCTGAAACAACTTCGGTCGGACCGACCATGCCACTCGTTGTCGAGAACTGGAGCTGCATGCAGTTGTTGCGGAAAAGTTCGTTCTTAATATCTTCAATGTTCGTGATGAGACCAACAGTCACAATTGCGAACGTTCCCAGCTTGGAGGTCATGACGAGCGGCTGCGGGTCCGTGTCAGAGATGACGCCTAAGCCAACCTTGCCGGAAAAATGTGTTAAATCGTGTTCAAACTTACTGCGGAACGGAGTGTTCTGGATGTTGTGAATCGAGCGATGGAAAACACCATCCGATTTCAAAACAGCCATACCGCCGCGGTGAGTGCCAAGGTGAGAATGGTAGTCGGTTCCGTAAAAGAGATCGCAAACGCAATCTTCTTTGGAAATAACACCACAAAAGCCGCCCATATAAGACTCCTGGATAGAAAAGGATTTTCCACGCACAAAAATAGAAATCTTGAGCCATCTGCAAAGACTAAACCTGAAAAATTTTTATTTCAACCGCCGGGCAGCCCCCGCAAATAGCCATATTTTTTGCTTACGCCCCAAATTGGAATAACGCCTTATTTTGATTTGGGACCTTTTGAGTATATATTGGTATAAAAGCATACATTTTCAGAAGGGGAAGCATATGGAAATTAAAGCCGTACGCATGTTTGACCATGGTTTCATGAACCAGGCGTTTGCCTTTGGCGGTGAAGAAGGCAAGGACAAATTCGACGAACAGATCATCTACCGCAGCAGTCTGCAAAACTTTCTCATCGACACCGGGAGCGAAGTCATCCTCGTCGATACAGGGTTCGTCAACGATTTTGAAGCGCCCGAAAAGAAACTCGGCGCACCGCTTTACATGGGTGAAAAGCTAAAGGACTACACCAAAGCCTTTGCGGAACTCGGCTACAGGCCCGACCAGGTCACTAAAATTCTCATCACGCACAAGCACCCAGACCATTCTGCCGCCATCCAGTACTTCAAAAACGCGATGGTGTTCGTCTCGCCCGAAGATGCCGACGCCATGAAACTCGAAGGTCCGCACATCGTGCGTTGTACATACAAGGACGGGCCTTACCACAACTTCCCGAAATGCGAAAAAATCGCAGACGGAATCTATTTCATTGAAGCGAAGGGACACACCAAAGGCAACAGCATCATCATCGCCGAAAACGACGGACTCTTCTACATGATGCATGGCGACGTAACCTACTGCGATGCAGCCCTCAAGGCGAACAAGTTAAGCATCGTCTTTGAAGACATTGCAGCCGCCCGCGAAACGCTCGACCGTGTCCGCGAATTTATCGCCAACAACCCGACCGTTTACCTTTCGACGCATTGCCCCGAAGGCTACGAGAATCTCGAGATGAAGCGCGTGATGAAACTGTAGAAAGTTCCGCGTTTCAACTGCAACTCAAAAGCGACACGCCCGCAACATATAAAGCGTCATGCCCGCCACTCTACACTTGTCATCCCGGCCACTTTACACTTGTCATGCCCGCCACCGAGCGGGCATCTCCTTTTTTACAAATCCCCTGATTTCGGGCCGTATTCGATTGTACCGTCGTGATGGATGATGATATAATCATAGAAATGTGTCGAATCCGGCATATAACGTGGTATAATTTCAGCTTGTCGTTTGTAGCCTCTAAAATAGGGTCTATCATCTTCGATATTAAGCAAATTATCGCCATCAGCCACCCAAGCCGTAGTCACTAGAACATCACCGCTATCGCTCAATGCAAATTCATAATAAAGATCTCCATATTGCAGCGATCCAACATATTCTCCCCTCATTCCCACATCTTTCCAAGCAGAGTCTCTTGGAACATGATAGAATAGGCCCAATGAATCTCGATAAGTCAAAGTCACCTCTGTGTAATTCATCAGAGAATTTTTATAACGCAACCATTTTTCAAACAACGGATTTTTACGAACGGCAATCAAAGTTTTCAAAAAAAAGCTTGACCGATTCAATCGGGTCCTCATAAAAATCTTCATACTTGAGAAGTTTTAAGACAAGTTCATTAAAAGGGGTTTCCCCTTTCAGCGATACATAAACGGAATATTCAACATCATCTTCAGAATGAGTTCGACCGGCTACAGCTTTGATATCAAAGAAGTCCTCAAAGCGTTTAAATCTTGAGTCTTCACGGAATGTTTTTAAAATTTTTTCACAGCCTTTATCATCTAGCACTTGGCGAAGGCTATCTAGAACCTTGTAATAAGCGCTAAAGGGAGAAGTTGTTTCTTTGTAAATCTCAGGATTTTTTTCATACCGTTCTTCTACATAAGAATGGGGAATCGTACAAAATTTTAAACCACCCCGTTTATTTAGTTTATACAAACCATCCTTGGAAAGACGAACCTTGGGCAACGATAGAGTTCGTCCATTTTTGACTACAAATTCATAAAAGCTTTTTTCACATTCAAAACCTATAGTATCACTGACAAAATCAGCAAGCAACGGTTCACTCTTCTGTTTTTTAAAAGTTCGTTTTTCAGCTGACGTATTCAGAACAATTTCTTGCGGAGGAATACTTACCGAAACAATTCTAGGGTCCAATTCTTTTCCTTTGAAAAATTTATCAGGAAGAGCTATTGAACGTGAATACGATTTTATTTGTACACTATCCAAGTAAAGCAAAGAATCATGAAGACTCCAATATGCCGAATAGCCACCGCCTTCTTCAGGATTGAAATACGTATATATCGGAGCAGAATTCCAATCCCGAATCGATGGCCTAAATGGCCACGTTGAATAATGCTTGGCTATATATTCATTTAGCGGATGAGTTAAAATACGGCATTGTTCGCCATTGATATAGAAATGATCCGTGCCACCCTCGATACAAGTACGATCAGGAAGTTTGATAATGATTGCACAAGCTGCACACGCAAACGCAACAACCAAGAAACAGATTTTCTTTATCATAATTACAAATTATAAAAAAAGAAACTGTTCAAACAAGAGTGTTCACACAAAAGATATGCCGACCCCGTCCCCATTCGCGGATCATGACCACGTAAGAGCTAAAGCTCTAAGTGGTCAAAGAGAATAAATCCGGGGTGACAAGCGTAAGGGTTTACGCCCCATTAATCATTCACCAAGGACAAACGAAACTGCTTTTTCGAGGTCTTCTTGCTGGCGTTTATGCACTTCAGCATAACGTTTCAAAGCACGAGAAGCATACATCGCATAGATATCCGGATCCAGCAATTGAATCATGCGATTCTTGATTTCGCTGACGGAATACGGGTCAAAATAAAGTGATGCATTTTCGCAGACTTCGGGCACAGACGTCGTACCGCTTGCCGCCACAGGCACGCCATAACGCATCGACTGCACCGGTGGATAGCCAAAGCCTTCGTTCAAGCTCGGGAAAATAAACGCATACGCGTTCTTGTGCAAGAATTCGAGTTCCTTAGATTCCACGTAACCGAGAAACACAAACGCATCCTTGTTGCGAATGTGCTTGCGGTAAACCTTTACGTTCGTTGCACCCGTAATCACGAGCTTCATGTCGAACAAGTGATTTGTCGAGCGCATCATCGTCACGAGTTCATCGAACGCCTTGACCGCACGCAGATTGTTCTTTTCCCAGCGGGCACCGCTCGTGAGCAAAAAGAACTTTTTCGATTTCACACCCGGCGGCAAGAATCCTTCCGGTTCGTAATCCAGCATCGGGCTATAGAAAACCGGGATTTCCTTGTCCAAAAGCTCCGGGAAGAAGGACTTGATAGAAGCTCGGCTATGTTCGCTCACGGTAATGCATTCGGCACGGCCGTCGGCAATGCGGGCCGCCAAATCGCGGTACTTGGGCGCATAGAAATACTTTTTCCAACAGTCGCGGTAACGCACAAGCGCTTCGAGCTTTTGTGCAAGCTTTTTTGCAAAGCCAACGCCTTGCCAGCTGTACTGCATTTCAAGAGCGCGCACGCCATGCCACGTGAACACAAAACGCTTCACCTGAATTTGCCATTTGCCTTCGAGCGAATAAAGCGGCGTGTAGAACGCATCAATCGCATTTTCGTCGATAATCTGCTGCGGCATCTTTTCGGCAATGTCAAAGAGCGGAATATTGCACTTTTCGCATGCTTCGAGAATATCCGGCGACAAGTATTTGCGGCTATCGTAAACGCAACTGAACTTTGCGCTACGTTTCACAAGCGCCCAGAAAATCACTTCGCCATAGCTGCCGCCACCGTGAAACTTTGCACTGTGAATCGGCTGCACAGCCACGAGATTAAAAAGCAAATTCATAAAACGCCCCCTAGAAAAGCTTGCCCAGGATTTCCAAAGGCTTCACAAGGAATGGCATTTTCTTGTACAGCCAAGCGAGCGATTTTGCAAACGCGTAAGAGCGGATGATGTAAGCACCCGCAGCACCCACCTTGTTCGTCTGGTACATGAATTCATCCTTCGCATGCGCAATCACATCATCGTAATACTCGTTGATGTGAATGGACTTGTCCGCATTCACCGTCACGGGGAGGTTCTTCAAGTTCGTATAAAAGTCCTTGCGCAAAATCTTCGGCAAAAAGATGTTCATCGATTCCGGCACCTTGCGGCCTCGCGTATCGATAATGCGCGAGCCAAAGAAGTGCAACACTTTCGCCGTCGGCAAGAAGCGGTTGCCATAAGCAAGCTGGCAGTTCCAGCCGCCATCCATCTTTTTCGTGATATAACCGAACTTGTAATTGGTTTCAGCAAGGCTTGCCATATCGTACGGGAAGTTCTTGGAAACGCAGTAAAGCCAAAGTTCGTGCCAAGTTTTGAAGAACTCGCGGGCTTCCGGCGTATCGGCGGCAAACATCACGCCCCCGTTAAAAATTTCGTCGTTCAGAATCGGCGAAAAGCCCATCATCTTTGCGTTGTTCAAAATTTTCTTGCGGTTAATCGCCTTTGACAAGTTCGTATGGAAATCGAGCACGGCATAAATGCCACCGCGCCATTCGTCCGGAATCGTCAAATCATCAACAATCGCGATGTCCGAATCCATGTACAAGAAGTCGCCATCGACCACATTGCGCATCACCGTCTTGAGGTAACGGGAGCGCAACATCGGCGTGAACTTTTCATCAAGCGTGAGTACCTTGAGTTCATCGACAGCGTCCTTCAAGACCGCACGCGATCCCGTCAAAGTTTCAGCAGTTTTATCATCCGTCAAAAGCGTCACGAACGCATTCGGATTATGGACACGCAACGAAGCAATTGCCACGAGCGTCTGCTCGCAGAAAAAGTCCTTCGGGGAACTTGTCAACACAAAAAGATATTTGGTCATAGGTAAAATATACCAAAAAATAGCTATATTACCGGATAAATAACCCAAAATACGTTTTCATCATGCGCAAAAAGCACCATTTCTTTCTATTCCACTCCATCATAGTTCTACTATTTTCTGGAATAGTTCTTTTCCTTTGTGCCAAGTACTTTATCAATCAGTCCATCTACCTGCTTGTCGGTTTACTTGTCGCGCTGTTCCTCCTTGGTGCTTTGAGGTCTCTCCCTGTCGCTGCAGCATCTAAAAGCGATCGAAAATTCGGTTCTCTTCTTGCAGGCACATCACTCTATTTCATCGGCCTCGCCATTCTATTCCTCAAAAGATTTTCCCTGGAGCGTTTCCCCATTGATGATCCTGAAATGGTTATTGCAGGCCTCACGAATATCAACGGAGCCATCGACAGAGGTATCTATTACGACATTTTTGCAGCCCTCGCCTATGCACTCGGGCTAACACTAGTATTTTTCTTTCTTGTTCTCCTGTATCAAAAAAAGACAAAACACTTTTACGTTGTCTCTAGACTTCCGTTCAGGGTTCATTCCAACCGCTTTTTCCTCGTTTTCGGATTGATAATCCTCATCAGTTCGCTTTCTGATACATACCACGACCTTCACATTTACGACTACAGCAAGGCCATCAAAAAGCTTTACGCTGATCCTATCGATTCTGAATTTTACCGTACCGAATACATTGCCCCCGACACAAGCAAAATTGTATTTCCGGAGAAAAAGCGGAATTTAGTCATCATCTTGCTTGAATCCATGGAAAGCTCTTTTGCCGACAAAGAAAAAGGCGGACTTTTCGACAACAACCTGATCCCCAACCTGACCCGACTTGGTGAAGAGAACATCAACTTTTCGAACACAGACAAGTTGGGCGGAGGATTAGACCTTTCGGGTACTAGCTGGACCATCGCCGCGATGACGGCTAAGTTTGCCGGTTTACCATTCAACTTGATTGGTGACGAAAACCATTCCCGCCGCACCACATTCTTGCCGAAAGCAGTCACATTGACCGACATCCTTGCAGCAAACGGATACAAGCAACTTTACGTTTTTGGTAGCGATAAAAAATTTGCCGGGCGCGACTTGCTCCTCGAAACGCACGGGAATGTAGAGATCCATGATATTGCATGGTACAAGCAAAACAACTATATTCCAGAAGATTACTTCAAGTTCTGGGGCTTAGAAGACCTTGAACTCTACCGCCTTGCCAAGATGGAACTTGACAGTCTGGGCAAAGGTTCCCAGCCGTTCATGTTCGGCATGCTGACCATCGACACGCACATGCCAACCGGGCTTCAATACGACAACTGCGGAAAGCCGGACCAATATCCGATGAAGCAATCCATCAACTGCGCCGACATCCTTTTGATGGACTTTATCGACTGGATGAAACAGCAACCTTGGTTCGAAGAAACGACAGTAGCAATCATGGGCGACCACCTCTTTATGGCAACCGAAAAGACAAACTTTTTCGGCAGCAACGAATACCTCGCCCTCAAAGAAAAAAAGACCGACCTCACCAACATTTCCGGGAATCCGCGCCGTTGGCTTGATGTCTTTATAAACGCAAAGCCGGTCAACAACGATTATTCGAACCGAATCAAGAACAGGGCTTTTTCGTCCATGGACATGTTCCCGACAATTCTTGCATCCATCGGCTGCACCATCAAAGATGACCGCCTTGGCTTCGGAACAAACCTTTTCAGTCAGGGGAAAACACTCTGCGAACGCTTTCCAGAAGAATTTATCAATACAAAACTGATGGAACGCACCAAACAATATGTAGATTTAGAAAGATAGGAGACATTGGCTTAAAACAGATTTCCTTTTTATGAAAAAGACAAAAGTACTTCATTACATCGACAGTCTTGATCCGGGCGGAGCAGAAACAATCGTCATGAACTACGCCCTCTTGATTGACAGGCAACAAATCGACATGACGATTGTCTGCCACGATCGAAAAGGAACTCCGTACGAAGCCATACTCTCTTCTGCAGGTGTTCGCGTCATTTACATGAGCGATTACCTGCACCTAAAAAAGCTCTGCAAGCATTACATTGTCCGCCGGTATTTCCATAAGAGCGGTTTAGACAAGTACATTCTCCGTCACATATTCCACAAAGAAAAGCCAGATATCATCCACACGCACTTGCGCTGCAACGAGATTATCAAATTTGCAGTGGACGGGACAGACTGCAAAATACTGCACACCGTACATTCGCAGCCATCGGCCTATTGGAACAACAAGACCGCAATCGCGCAAAACGATTTTAAGGCCTGCACATACTTGGTCGAAAAAAAGCATATGCAATTAATCGCCTTGCACGACGGGATGCGTCAAGAACTGAACGAGCTATTCCACGTCAACGACACGCTCGTTTTCAACAATGGCGTTAATTTCGACAAGTTCAAAATTAGCGAAACCAAGGAAAGCATCCGCAACAGTCTCGGTATTCCAAATTCAAAATTCGTTGTCGGGCATGTCGGGCGTTTTGTCCCCGTCAAGAACCACGACCTGATTATCGAAAGTTTCAAAAAGTTAAGCGAGCTCAGAGACAATGCGCACTTGCTCCTGGTCGGACAAGGGCCGCTTCGCCCCGCCATCGAAAAGAAAATCGAAGAATACGGTCTTAAGGAAAACGTCACCATTCTCGATCCGCGAAACGACATTCCGAGAATTTTAAAAGCGATGGACGTGTTCTTGCTCCCCTCCCTGTGGGAAGGCCTCGGCATCGTCCTCGTAGAATCCCAAACCATGGGCATTTACTCCATTGCCTCAAGCAATGTCCCTGCAGATACCGTATTCTCGAATCTCGTTTTGCGAATGCCTCCCGACGCAGATGCAGCTGCATGGGCAAAAGCCATTCATTCCGCACCGCAATTGACGCCCGAGTATCACGGCATCGAGAACTGGAACATGAAGAAAATCGTTAAGGATCTTGAAGCGCTGTACCAAAATTCGGCTCTCGAAAGGATTGCAAAATGAACTTGAACAAAGCCTTTATCATCACGATTGATACCGAAGCGGACAACCAGTGGGATTACGACGCCCCGATCAAAACGGAGAACATCAAGTTTCTCCCCCGCTTTCAAGAGCTCAGCGAAAAATACGGATTTAAGCCTGTTTGGCTCACCAACTACGAGATGGCCGAAGATCCGCATTTTGTAGAATACATGCGCGAAAAGCAAGACAAGGGACTTTGCGAAATCGGGATGCATCTGCACGCCTGGAACACGCCCCCTGAAAGCCCACTCAACCGCAGCGTGCGCGAACGCGATTACCTCATTGAATACCCGGTCGATGTCATGGAGAAAAAAATTGCCACCATGACCGAAACTCTCGAAAAGAATTTCGGACGCGCACCAGTATCGCACCGCAGTGGACGCTGGACGACGAACGAGGACTACTTTAGGCTTTTGCACAAATTCGGCTACAAAGTCGACTGTTCCGTCACGCCGCACATTGACTGGTCGCACAAACCAGGATCAACCGGCAAAATGGGGAACGACTATTCCCAATGCCCCCAAAAGCCCTATTACATTTTCGAGGACATCCTAGAAGTTCCCATGACCATCCGTCCGATGAGGACTTTCACTTGCGAACCCTCATTTGCAAAGCCTTCTGTCGGTCGCGAAATCAAGAAATTCTTCTTGGGACGCAAGCAGTGGCTGCGCCCAGACTGCCATTTACAAAAGAAGCCTCTGTTCAAGCTTATCGACAGGGTTTCGCACGAAAATCAGTACCTGATGTTCATGCTGCACTCATCGGAAATGATGCCCGGCGGAAGCCCAAGCTTCAAGGACGAAGCGTCCATCGAAAAGCTCTACGAAGTCATCGAAGCCGTTTTTGCACGCGCCCATTCACTCGGGTACACCGGGACAACGCTCCGAGAATTCGCCGAGGCCTACTCGAAGTAGGCTCACTACTTCGACTTTTTGCCGTACTTCTGTCCGGCGAGGCCCTGCTTCCAGAACGTGAGAAGAATAAGCCCTGCAATAATGACAGCAGCAATAATCTTTGTCACCATAGGCGGATCATAGACAAAATTCAAGATGTAATCGCAAGTAATTAGCGATACAATCCAGATGCCCTGAATCCACAAATCCTTTCGATACGGCCAATAGCCCATCTTTTTCAGGTAAAGGTTCATCCAGATGCACTGCATAATCTGGTATGCCACCGTAGAGATTGCAGCACCGGCAATTCCAAAAATCGGGATGCAGATTCTGTTCAGCAAGAGCGACAACGCCAAAGAAACAATATTCATCATCAGCATGAACTTGCTTTTCCCAAGGCCATTGATAACAGAACCGGACAAGCCCCAGAAACCATCGAGCAAGTTACCGATAATGAGGATGCCAAGAACCGCCGCCGGATTTTCCTTAGACACAAACGATTTGCCAGCAATCATCATCGTCTGCTCCGGGAACAGCACTATAAAAAATCCAATGCCAAGCTGGATCAACGTCGTCATCGAAACGCAATACGAAAATACCGGCTTCAAGTCTGTATCGAGCCTGTCGGTAGACATCCCTGCAACCACGGGCTGCAAAATCGGTCCATAGCTCTGACGGATCGTCTTTAGTCCATTCGAAATCGTCACCATCACCGCATAGACGCCAGCCGCTTCAGGGCCAATCAGCGCAAGAACCATCCACAAGTCCACGCGAATCAAGAACGCCGCCACCACTTCAGAAAATCCGAGCGGCAAGGAGAAATTCAAAAGTTCCGCAGGAATTTTTTTGCGAATAAACCACTGGATTGTCGGGAACTGCTTATTCATGAGAACCAGATAAGTCGACATGCCAAGCATATTCGAGATAAAGAAGCCAATCGGGAGCGCATACTTGTCTGTAACGCCCGTGTAATGCAAAAGCAAGGCAATCACCGGAGCAAGCGCCGTAATGGCAAAGTCATTGATAAAAATCTTGTACTGCGGATGGCGATTCCCTTCAGATGCCCCTGCAAAAAGGGAAATCATGGTGTAAGGAATGATGGACATCGCAAAAAGCGAAATCTCAAGCGACGAAAGCATCGCAAGCCCAGACGAAACCCGCTGCAAGTTGAAAAACGACCCGATCCAGATAACAAGCGAAAAGCCAAGAGCAATCGAAACGGTCACCCACAGAGATTCGGCAATTCCTTCGTAAGGCGCACGGTTGTGAACTTTGTTTTGCGGCAGATGGCGATGCAAACCCTTGTCAAGTCCAAGAACAGCAATGCGGCAAAGCGTCAAAATAAACAACTGGGTCGAAACATAAATACCGAAAATTTCCTTGCCAAATACGCGCGCCACCACAATCGTAAGCACCGGCCCCACCACTTTGAGACAAGTTCCAATAAGGTTAAACGCCGTACTTTTCAGCAAAAACTTCTGGTCATTCTGAATAGAATCCATCGATAAACCACTCTAGAAGATATGAACCAATTTAAGCAACTTGCAAATCAACGGGAATTGCCTATAGATGAAAAACAGCGGGAATCGGATTTCCGGATTCAGCACCGATGGCGCCCCAAAGAAAGCCGTCTTTGCATTGTAGATAATCTGCAACGATTCTTCAGAAACCTTCTGTTCCGCCTTGATTTTTTCGAAGAAGTCCTTTTTCATAAGCGGGTGCGGTTCCTTTTTGCCGTCAATACCCGAACCAAAGAAATGGATGATCTTTGCATTACAGAGCATCGGGTAAATAATCTTGACGCGATATAGATGGTTGTAAGCCTCGCGCACCTGGCAGTTCCATTCACCAGGGAGTTCCTTCATCGGGAATCCAAGCAGACGGTTCGTCTCGTTAAACGAAATCTGGTCGGTAAAAATGCCCTTGGTGTTGCAATACTGGTAAAGTTCATGCCACTTGTCAAAGAACCTCTTGGCATTATCGTTATCGCGGGCAAAAATAATCCCGCCGTTAAAAAACAGGTCGCCCAAGTTGAGCGTAAAGCCAAGAATATTTTTATTCTTGTTGTTTTTCTTGTGCTTGACGTGGTACTTGTCGTTTTCACGGGCATGCAAGTCGGCAATAGCTCCGACATCGCAATTATCATCGACCTTCAAATCAAGCTTATCGGCAATAGCCGTATCGCCGTCAATATAAAGGAAATCCCCTTCAAGCAGGTTGCGCATGTTCGTCTTGAGAAGCCTCGAACGCGCAAGTCCCGAAATTTTATCGTCAAAGGAGACAACTTTATATTCGTTGACCAGGGTCTTGATTTCGGCCCTAAAGCCCATCAAATTAGCATCAGTCTTATCATCGACAAGGAGTGTTACGAACGCATCAGGATTGTAATGGCGAAGCGACAAGATAGAGACAAGCGTTTGTTCGTAATAGATATCACTCTCTTTGCTCACCAGAATATACAGGAACTTCACCATAGAACACTCCTTCACATATCAAAAAATCAACTGAAATTTAGAAATTTGCACCCAATTTTGATTTCTTTTTTCTAAATTATCGGACATATGGTTCAATTCAGTCAAACTTCTTGGCAATACGGCACACTTTCGGAGACGCTCGATATCTTGCGCTATGCGCCGATGTCTCTCCCCATCGGAACGAACGCCGTACTTTACTACACATTGCCCAAGACTATTGAATCTGGCGAGTTTATCCGCTACACCATTATGGCGGGTTTCAGAAAATTAAGTTGGACTGGCATCATTGGAGCGGTCACGCCGGGCAAGACGAGCAACGTTGTTGAAATCGCCGTGCGCCTTGGCGAAGGTCCTTTCCGTGGCTTTACGGCAACACACACGTTTGATTCCGTTAAAGGCATGACGACCTGCTTTGATAACCTCACCTTCCAGGGATGCAAGGATTTTGCAGAAGACACATTCGCGATTGTCATGAACAGCGCTAGCTTGGTTTACGCCATGAAGGCTAGAGAAATGGCTCGCGAACAAATCGCTATTGTAGAAGCAAAGAAGAAGACGCAGGCTTTCGAAGCGTTGGATCAGTCCGCAACCGCCGGATAACATCATGTACAAGTCCCTCGAACAGGCCCTGCTGGATTTGGAAAAAGCGGGAATGCTCAAACGTATTCACGCCGAAGTCGATCCGCATTTGGAAATGGCCGAAATCGCGAGGGAAAATTTTAGGCAGGGTGGCCCAGCGCTCCTTTTTGAACATGTCAAGGGAAGCAAGTTCCGCGCCGCCTGTAACATTTTCGGAAGTGACGAAAGATTCAATTTTCTGTTCCGTGAAGGCTTTGAGCAGACGAAAACAGCTGTAAACTTCAAGGCAAATCCGGTCGAATTTTTCAAGCATGCCACGCCTGCTAAACTGCTGCGCGCCATGCGCGCCGGGATAAGATCCCTGCCCAAACGCTCCGGTAGCATCAAGGACTTCGAAGAATGCAGCCTCAGCGACTTGCCTCAGCTGGTCAGCTGGCCGCTAGACGGCGGAGCGTTCATCACGCTCCCGCAAGTCGCCACACGCCCGAGTGAAAATGCAAGCATCATGCAGACGAACGTAGGCATGTACCGCATCCAGATTTCGGGAAATGAATACATTCCGAACGAAGAATGCGGATTGCATTACCAGATCAAGCGCGACATCGCAAGGCACCACCAAAAAGCTCTCGAAGAAGGTCGCCCGCTCAAGGTGAGCATTTTCATTGGCGGGCCTCCATCGCACACATTTGCCGCCGTGATGCCCATGCCCGAGAACCTCTCGGAACTCTTGTTCGCAGGCATGCTCGGCAACCATCGTTTCCGTTACTTTGAACATGACGGTTACCTTGTCTCTAGCGATGCCGACTTTTGTATTTTAGGAGAACTCGAACCCGGTTTAAAGCCCGAAGGCCCATTTGGGGACCACATCGGTTATTATTCCGGCAAACACGATTTTCCTTGTATGAGAGTCCAAAAAGTGCTTTGCAAAAAGAATGCGATTTTCCCGTTCACGGTCGTCGGCCGCCCGCCCCAAGAAGATACGCTCTTTGGCAAGTTCATTCATGAAATCACAAAGCCGATGGTCCCCGCTTCGCTCCCGGGCGTTTACGGGATTCACGCGGTCGATGATGCAGGCGTACACCCGCTTTGCCTAGCGCTCGGTTCAGAAGCATTCCGGCCATACGTGAGCCCCGAAGAACGCGAGCCGATGGAACTTTTAAAGACGGCAAATGCGCTGCTCGGATTCAACCAGGCAAGTTTAACAAAGTATTTACTTATCGCAGCAAAAGAAGACGCCGCGGGCATTTCTACTGACGCGAATGCCATCGCAAATGAAACAGCCGCGGGCCTCGATGTAAACAACGTCCCTGCGTTCTTCGGACACGTTCTCGAACGTGTCCACTTCGACCGCGATTTGCATTTCCAGACCGCGACGACCATCGACACGCTCGACTACACTGGCACAAGCCTCAACCACGGTTCCAAAGTCGTGATTGCCGCTGCCGGCACAAAGATTCGCGAACTCCGCAACGATCCGAATGATTTAAAAGCGCTTGCACTCCCGCAAGGATTCAAGAACGCAACCATCGTGATGCCCGGCGTGCTCATGATCGAAGGCCCAACATTCATCGAAGGCCCGGCGCATCTCGAGAACGGCAACGAGACATTCCGCGAGCTCAAAGAGGCCCTCGCCCACTGGGAATTCCGTGAGAATTATCCCTGGATTTCCATCATCGACGAAGGCGCCCGAAATGCCGGCAACGGCGCAAACGCAACCAACATCTTGAGCGATTTCCTCTGGCTCACGTTTACGCGTTCTGACCCCGCCCAAGATATTTACGGTCTCGATGAAGTTGTCGAGAACAAGCACTGGAAATGCAAGGCGCCCTTGCTTATCGATGCACGCGTCAAGCCGCAGCATCAAAAGCCGCTGACGATTCCAACCGAGATTACCGAAAAGGCAAAAAGAATTCTCAAAGACGCAGGAGTTTTATAAAATGCGCCTCTTGACTTTTGTTATCATCGCTTCAATTTGTTTTGCGCACGCCTACAATGGCACATGCGGGACATGGAACATCCTTAAGAACCGCACCAAGCACAAACAAAAGGTTTATTCCCTGTCGAACTACAACAGTGGAAGATGCAGCTACGAGCAATACTACGACTCGGTCTATACCATCAAAACACCTCATATTCAAGTATTCTACGTGTTGTCTGGTCCTCATGCAACAACTAAAGCTTTTGCCGAAACTACAGCCGAAAGCATGGAAGCCGCATGGGAATTTTATGTAAGCAAGCTACAAATGTGCGCCCCCAAAGGACCAAGCACAACGCACCATTTTCAACAAGAAGTTAAAGACGGTCTATACCCCATTGAAATCATTGATATCGAACAAGTTCGAGATCCCTATGGCGAGTATTCCTGTGCATCTTGCTATGGTTTAACCATTCAACAAGAAGAGAATACAGCAACTCAGATTTTCATGGAAAATGACTTCTATTACGGATCGTCACATGGAACCAATAGTGAAAAAATAATTGCCGACGGCGACACTTGCTACTACGCCAAAAGCACCATTCCTCTTCTTAACAAAACCCATAACTACTCCTATACCGATGAATGGGCTAAAGGAATCCGTCTAACATCATTCCATGAATTCTATCACGCCGTACAGTTACAATACCTCAATACAGTTTCTTCAAATAACATATTCTGGTTCGAAGCATCCGCTACAGGCTACGAAGAAGTAACCAATCCAGAAGTTGACGATTATTTCTCATACCTGCCATCATTCTTCAACGACATGGGCGTTCCCCTGTCCCAGATAAACCAAATCAACAATCACAAGATATATGGCGTTTCTACATTTTTCCTTTATCTTTACAACAAAGTTTCTAAGAATATCGACAAGTCCATTTGGGAAAATTTCTCCAGAAATCCAGACAAGCCTTTTGAAGCACAACTAGAATCTTCACTGCAAAAAATCAAGTTAAATGCAGACAGCATATTCCACGATTATTCTGTTGATCTTTCTTTTTCTGGAGAACGCAGCCAGTTTATCCCCAAAAAAGACTGGATAACAAGCGATCAAGAGCTTTGGCCCAGTGCAAACGTACTTAGCGAAGATTCCATCACGCCAGAAATTGAAAGCCTTGCATTTAAATTTTACCGTTCACCCAACAATTACACAGAGCCCAACTTTACAGATTATCTCGGCAAAGCATCCATTATCTCATTTAGCAAAGGCGAAGCGACCGTTCACACCATTAAAAGCACCAAGTCACTCGACAGCCTTGTTTCAATCTTGTCGACAAGCGATTCTACGATTTGGGTTTTCAGCCGTTTCGGTGTTTCCGAAAACATCCCCATTACAAGCAAAGACGCATCGCCACATGCATTCCCTGTTCCGTGGCGCGAAGGTTCGCTCTGCTTTGCACCACTCCCCCGCGACAAAAAATTCATTGAAATCCGCAACAGGCGCGGTGATTTAATCACTCAACAAAAATACGACGGAACATCATTCTGCATGCAAGAAGACCAAGTCAAATCGATGATGGCTCCGGGTATTTATCGTTTCCGCGTCGGGAATAAAGGCAAAACCACCAGCTTTATGGTGATTTACTAGTAGGAAGTAGACAGTAGACGGTAGGAAGGAGGAAGAAGTCATCCTCAGCCAGTCATCCTGAGGAGCAAAGCGACGAAGGACCCAGTTATTTCTTGTTTTTAAGCAAACGTTAGAATTATTATAGGCATTCACCTATGAATGGGAACAAATTATTCTTTTGTTCTAGCTTTTTGAGCAATTTCGTGTCGGGATTAGCCTTCACCGCTTCTTTATAAAGCGCACAGACATTTTCATAATGTCCGTTCAAACGGATGCGTGCGTAATCCGCCGCTGAATTGTTATGAATCATGAACGCCCAGTCCGAAGCCTGGAACAACACGAGTTCGCGCGCCATCTGTGCCAAAAAGCGCTTCGCCATCGCAGCCTTTGAACCGCACGCATTCCCAACAGCACTTCCAGAAGCCTTCCCTGCTACTTTAGAAATGCGCAACTTCAAATCGTCCATCATCTTACGCATTCTAAAGAACATCGGGTACTGGAAAGCGACTTCATCGTTCATCCAGACTTCACCAAAGCCGCCCTCGCCCCAAGACGAGAATATCGGCTTGTGAACGTCTTTATCCGCAGGCTCGCGAATCGAATCTTCAAGAGAAGCCATCTCGACCACGCTCGAGCTTGCCGCGCGTTCAAACATTTTCTCGATGAACAGCGGACCTTCGAACCACCAGTGTCCAAAAAGTTCCGCATCGTACGGACAAAGGATCGAGACCTTATTGCCATCCATGTTCGGAAGCAAGCTCGACACAGTCGCTTCGCGATTGGCGACAAAAAGTCGCGCGTGGTCTTCCACAAGACGTAGCGCATTCCACGGGCGATAAATCTTCTTGTCTTCGCTTCCCGTGATGCGGTAATACTTGAGGCCCGTTTCGATATGTGCGCCCGCCGCCAAGAAGTAATCGCCTAGATATTCGCTTTCGCGTTCGTGAGCAATGTCCTTAAAGAACTCGCGATATTCCGGATGCCCCGGGTAACCCGTTTTGCGGCTCCAGACTTCCATGGAACTGCTCTGTTCTCGGCCCATGCAATAAAGCCCTGCCGGAGTCTTGACCGGCGAGAACACGCCATACTTTGGCGCAGGCTTTGCCAAGAGCACGCCATGCGTTTCCAGGAAGAAATACTTGAATCCATATTCTGCAAGAATCGCATCCAAGCCTTCAAAATAGCCACATTCCGGAAGCCACAATCCACGAGGCTTTTTGCCAAAAGCATCTTCGAATGCACGGACTGTAATCTTCAGCTGCAAGCGGATCGCTTCGACATCGTTCTGGTACGCAGGCAAAAACGGGTGCGTCCCCACGCACGTGAGCAAGTTGATTTTTCCAATCTGCTCCAAGCGCTTTAACGCAGGTACAATTTCACAACCGCAATCGCGCTCCCAGGTATTGATGAGCGCAAGCTGCCTGCGGTAATAAAAATCCACCACTTCCATAAGCTCGGAATTGCCCTGGAAGCGGACTTTTTCGCGTTCAATCAGTTCAAGCTGTTTGTGCAAATGCGCCGAAAAACGGGTAAGCAAAAGCTTATCCGTTAGCATCGCTAAAAGCACCGATGAAACGCTAAAATTGAGAGTGCCTGGCACGCCCTTTTCTTCCAGACGGTTGAGCATCTGGATGATGGGCAAATACGTCTCCGCCATAGCCTCAAAAAACCAGTTCTCTTCCAAGAACCGGTCAAAAGAGGGTTCACGCACAAAAGGTAAATGTGCGTGAAGCAAAAGATGTACACGACCAGGCTTCGCCATTATTCCGTGCGCTTCACCACGATCGGGACGATTGTCGTCGGGAAATCGCCATCCTTATCGGTCGCAAAGACAGGGATAATCTTCGTCACGTCCGGGAGGTCTTCTTCAAAGCTGAAGGTGCCATCCGGGTTGAGCGGGAACGGTTCGCCACGCACCTGCAAGTGCGCATCCGGACGCGTGCCACCGTAGACAATCAAGCGGGTCTTCACCCACAAGAAGAAGTCCTTGCCGTAGTTCACGGAATCCTTCGGGAGTTCAAGCTTGTTGCTCTTGAGAGCGGCACTAGAAAGTGCGCCAGAGAACATGGAGCCCGAAGAGCTCGAAAGCGATTCAAGCCAGTTCTTTGCAGACATCGAAGAAAGTCCCGAGCTGCCAAAGCCACCGAGAGTTGCCCCGCCGAGGGAAGCGCGGACAAATACGTTGTCCGTATTCACTTCGGAACCTTCGAGCGTGAACGTCTGCATCGGGCCAGCTTCGACGAGCGGTTCAAACTCGCCTGCGGCAACAACGCCAAGAGCTGCAGCGCAGTTCTGAGTAGCCCTGTTTTCCACATACCAGCTACGGGCGTCTGCCGGAACTTCGATATCGTGGAACTTGAGCTTCTTGTTGCGCTTCACGGTCAAGTCGTTCGAGATGTCGAACAGACGAAGCACAAGCTTGCCCTTGCCCTTCTTGGCAGCCTTGATGCGTTCTTCGGAAACTTCCCAGAAGGCTTGCATCCAGTTCGGATCCTTTTGCATGAGCACGAGGTATTCGGCATCAAAGGATTGCGGCAAAGCTTCCGGAGCAGCAGATTTTGCAACCTTAGCCTTCGGAGTTTCTACAACTTCAACTTCGACCTTCTTGGCCTTCGTTGCAGCCTTCACGACCTTCTTAGCAGCGGCAACAGACTTTTCCGTCTTTGCAGAAACCTTTGCGGTCTTCGTTGCAGTCTTTGCAGCCGGTTTTTCGGCCTTTTCAGCCTTCGCCTTCACAGTCTTCTTTGCCGGAGCAGCCTTAGCAGCAACCTTTTCAATCGTTGCGCTAGGCTTCTTGGCGACAACCTTCTTTTCGGCAGGAGCTTTCTTTGTAGCAGCCTGCGTCTTTTCTGCTGTAGCCTTCTTGGCTACAGTCTTCTTTTCAGAAACTTTTGTCGAAGCCGTCTTCTTAGCGGCGGTCTTCTTTACTTTCTCTTCATTCTTCTTAGTAGCCATTTCGATCTCCTTCTGTTGAATCTTATTGACCACGGGTTTTACCCCAACTTCCGACACCGAGCAAACCGAGACGTATACCAATATAGGATTCACTCCAGTTGCGGTCATCGTCCGTCAGGCGAACGCCCCCCTGAATGGCCAAATCCAGCATAGTTCCCTTTCTACCAAGCGGGAAACCAGCACCGATGGATCCACCAATTTCAGAAACATCTTGAACATACCAGTTCTTGAACCAAGCACCGGCTCTATAAGTAATGCGTTTCCAGTACGAATCGTAGAAAATATCACTACCATCGCGCTGGTAACCGACAGAAATATTAAAATCGTTCTGCGTCTTGGTCACCTTGGACAAATCCCAGCTACCTGCTGCATTTTCGATGTCCTTATTCCATGCGCGCCAAGCAATATCAGCCATCACATTGTGGCGCTTGTTAAAGCGGTAATTGACACCTGTCGCAAGCATTGCAGGCACCTTGATTTCGCGAGTGTGCTTAGTCGGAGCAAGCGTGTCCAGTTCGCTAAACTGCGTATTGTACACAAGCTCATTCGACAGCGTATAGGGAGTCGTAAACGAGAAGAAATACGAAGCCATACGACCGCGGTATTGAGCCGCAATAGAATAATATGCCGGGTGGTTCTTGATTTCCCAGTCGCCCTTCACATAATCCGAAACATCAGAGCTCGTTGTAGCCCAGGAGTCTTCCGAACTAATAGCGCTGTTATCCGGACCAAGCGTAAGGTTACGAGTAAAACTGCCCATTACAAAATGAGCAGAGGCGCCCAAAGAAATCGCACGGAAGAACGGAAGCCTAATCGCATAAGTCGGCACCAGTTCGTAGATACTGCTCTGGTACTCAATTTCAGCCTTCACCTGTTCTTCTTCGTTTTCGACGTCTTCACGCATCGTTGCAGAATAATGCTGCCACAGAGAAACACCGAACGTTCCAAAGTCACCCATCGGGAATGACAAATTCATCGAAGGAATCGAAACGTTGGACTTTGTGAAATGCGAATTAGAGCGATCTGCAGTAGAAATATCAAGCAAGAAGTTGATATTCAAAGAGACCTTCGTATCAAAAGCCTGACGAGCCGGGTTCACCAAAGAAATACCTTCGGCATCGCCCGTCTTTGCATTACCCGCAAAACCGCGACCAGCCATGGCAGCAGAACCGCCAGCAATCTGTTCCTGGCCCAAAGCTTCAAGACCGATCATCGATGCAAAGGAAAAACTCGAAGCACAAAGCAAAGCACTAATTAACTTTTTCATTATTCCTCCCCACGCTTGGAAGCAAGCCACAACTTAAGCGTAGCAGGCTTATCCTTGATAGAGGTAAAATCATAACGGGCATAGTCAAAATACGGGAACGTCACGTAAATAGACCCGCCTTTAGAAATCTTGACCGTTTCGCCATTAGAAAGTTTAAGCGTATCGCCATCGGTGCTGGATCGATCATAAAAAAGCGTATCCTTATCCAGCAAGATCGAATGATCAAGGCGCATCATCATTTTAAACGTACGACCGTCATGAGCGCGGTTCAAGAAATCGCGCATGCCGCTTGTCACCTGCAACGAGATGGAGTCACGACCATCAAACACCGTGTTCGGGTGGCCACTTTTTGCAATGCGATCTTTATCCAACTTGTAGCTTTCTACACGGCGGACAGAGACATCGGCGCTATCCTCAAACGAAGCCGTAGCCACAATAATCGGATAGTTCAATTCCTGAGAGCCCTTAGAATCATCCTTGTAGAACGTCACCTGAGCCATGATTACCGCCTGGCGGACATCTTCATCGCTGTAGGGGAATTCATCGCCATAAAATTCAGACAAGGCCTTCATGATAGGCTTAGACGGGAACTCCACGACTAGAGAATCGTAGATGCCGCTATGCAGAATAAGGCAGTCCGAGCAATCTTCGCGATTCGAGGAAATTGAGGACGCGTGAACCGACTTATACTCTACGTAATCCCCATTTTCGTTATTAAGTTCCATACGGAAACGCGGATAGACCAAATCGTTTCCCGGACCGTAGAATCGGTAGATGTGTTCTGCATTCGGAGCAGAAAGGCGCAACTGCAAACGACGGTTGCCAGAATTCTTGCGGAGATCTTCCACAAGAGCCTTCGGCATTTCAATCTTCAGAATGGAGTCCACCAGAACAGTCTGCGTCTTCCCTTTTACGACCGTATCCTTCTTGCCGATGGAAACAGAATATGTCGTTTCGGCCGACTTCTGCGGGCGCCAGGTTTCAAGATCATGGAACCAGGCAGAATCCGTAATCGAAGTGATTTTATTGAGATTGCTGGAACTGAGCTTTTCAGAAATTATCCAGCTTACATCAAACTTCACATCTTCTTCAATCGGTAAAATGTCAGACGGCAGGTAGTCCGACATATAGTACGAATCCACAAGCTGGAGCTTCAAATAGGACTTCGGCGACTTTGCAGAACTCAATCTGGCCAAGAATACGCTATCCAGCCCAAAATCCAAAACGACATCGTGCGACAAGCCTGAAGTTGCCCCAAGAATACCACGAGACCGGGCGTTCTTCGGAAGAGTGTCCATAAAAACATCGGCCGAAATAGGGTTCAAGTCATTGATTGATACCGTCTGAACCTTATAACTGCCGGGCATTCCCTGGTCAGAAAGCCAGCTAGACAGGCCATCGTCATCCGTATCAAACAGGCACGACGACAGAAAAAGCGCCAAAAACGGCAACAGAATAAATTTTTTCTTGTTCACTCAGGACTCCGAGTTTTTTTACTTGTAACAAAATCGCCCATAATATAGCAAATTAGATGGTGGCGGATGTAGAAAGCAACCAGACGTAGGCTGAGCTTAGCGATGTCATTCTGAACAGCGACTGAGCTTAGTACCGTCATTCTGAACGGCGACTGAGCTTAGCACCGTCATTCTGAACAGCGACTGAGCTTAGCACCGTCATTCTGAACGGCGTTAGCCGTGAAGAATCTAGTTAAGTCTTGATGCAACGAGTCACTAAATTTTAAATTGCTATATTTGCCTCGTAAAATTCAAGAGGAAATTATGTCTCAGTTTAACGCTCATTTTAGAAACATCAACGGCGACGATACCTACCCGCTGACCGACGTCATTTACCGCAGCAAGGTGGACGGTAGCCTGCTCGAAGTCGAACACGACCGCGCAGCACTCGCCAGCCGCAGCCCGGAAGAATGGAAGAAGCTCTTTGCCGAACGCCGCATGAGCTTTAAGCCCGAAGACATGAGTGGTATTTGGAGCAAGCGCGAAATGGTGCTCCCGGATATTCCGGTTGAAGACATCGTCACCATGCGCGAAGGCTGGAGCCCGCTTTTTGACGCAGCCCCGCTCGCCAAGGAACTCGGCATCGGAAGCCTCAAGGTGAAGCTTTGCGGTAACTCCCACACGGGTTCTTTCAAGGACCTCGGCATGACCGTTCTCGTAAGCCAGGTGAATCACATCATCAAGAAGGGCATTCACCCGATTGACGCCGTCGCTTGCGCTTCTACCGGTGATACTTCTGCAGCCCTCAGCGCCTACTGCGCTAAGGCTGGCATTCCTTCCATCGTGTTCCTCCCGGCCGGCAAAACCAGCACCGCACAGCTCATCCAGCCGATTTCTAACGGCAGCATCGTGCTCGCTCTCGACACCGACTTTGACGGTTGCATGAAGATCGTTCAGGAAGTCACGAAGGACAACCGCATTTACCTCGCCAACTCCATGAACAGCCTCCGCGTCGAAGGCCAGAAGACGATTTCTCCGGAAATCTGCCAGGAACTCGGCTGGACGGTGCCTGACACCGTGATTATCCCGGGCGGTAACCTCGGTAACGTGAGCGCTCTTGCCAAGGGCTTCGAAGACTGCAAGGCTATGGGCCTCATCGACCGCATCCCGCGCATCATCGTCGCTCAGGCCGAAAACGCAAACCCGTTCTACCAGGCATACGAACGCGGCTTCGACAAGCTCGTGCCGGTTCAGGCCAAGAAGACACTCGCATCTGCCATCCAGATCGGTAACCCGGTCAGCTATCCGAAGGCCGTTCGCGCCATCCAGAAGACCAACGGCATGGTCGTAAGCGTCTCTGAAGAAGAACTCGCCAACGCAGCACACCGCGGCGACCGCATCGGTCTCTACTGCTGCCCGCACACGGGTGTCGCTCTCGGCGCTCTCGAAAAGCTCGTCGCCGCAGGCAAGATCGCAAAGGACGAAAACGTCGTCGTCATCAGCACGGCACACGGCCTCAAGTTCACGGAATTCAAGGTCGGCTACCACGAACAGAAGCTCGAAAACATCGCCAGCAAGTACGCAAACCCGGTGTTCAAGGCCCCTGCCGAAATCGGTGCCGTCATGGACATCCTCACGAAGGAAATGGCTGCAAGACGCCGCTAATGTGCAAACATTAGCCAATGGCCTTAAGCCGTTGCTAATACAAATCTGCAAAAGATTCAAAAAGACGATGTATTTACATCGTCTTTTTTATTTCATAAAATTCACAACAGCTTTAATCCATAAATAGCGAGAAAGATATCAAACCAATAATTTAAAGGTCTTACGTTGTGAGAATAGAGCGTCGGCCACAACCTTAAAAGGCGAGTGCCGCGACCATACTTGTATGGTCATGGCTGAGCCGTAAGGTTGGCGCTTGCGCCAGGATGAAAGTGCAAAAAAAAGAGAAAGGGCTCTAAAAGAGCCCTTTCCTAAGAAGGAGAAAATATTGAGCGGTTTCCAGAACCTTGAACCTATCAGGAGGGGAGCAATGATAAAGTCGTTTCAGGATTTACCTTTCCAACCATTCTCAACACTCTAAATATACCAAATTGATAAGGGTCCGATTCTTCCGTTTTTCTTATTTCTTCACTTAATAAAATTTACCGTTCTTACCTTTTACTACCAATCATAAATTTCGCTTTACAATCACCTGCAAAACGGCAAGAACAAAGTAATTTTACTCTTCCCTGAAGATGATTTTGCACTTCGGAACAAAGCGGAAACCACCACGGCGGTGACGTTCGATTTCGAAGTACTTCTTCACACCTTCACTCGGATGTTCCGGATCGTCAGAGCCATTGATATGGGCAATGACGCGGTTCAACCTGCTCTCGAAGTTCGGGCGAAGCGGGTCCATGCAAATAGCCGGATCGCGCTTGAATTCGCGGTTCTCGTATTCTTCACGGCCGGTCACAGTGTATTCGCGGAGCAAGTTGCGCAGGATTCGAGCCGGAACGTTACGCATGAGGTGTTTGCTGTTCACGGAGATCGAGTCATCGCTCTTGTAGTACACGATCGTGACAGAATCGTTCATGGCATCGAGGAGCTGTTCGTGAGCCTTCTGGATCGGAGCCCATGCTTCGAATTCCTGCTTCACGACAGAGCTCATGAGCTTGAGGAACGGTTCGGAAGCGTTCACGTTAGCCTTGAAATTAAACTCGAGAATGTAAGCCGGAGCACCGTAGTAGCAATCCTTTTCGATGAGGAGCGCGCCGGTCTTCGGGTCGCGGATGTTGGTCAGAGAACGGACGCAGCCAATGCTCTTTTCGACGTCGTTCTTCCATTCGAGGTTGTGTTCCTTGATGCAGTCTTCAAACGTGGCATGACGGCCAACGAGTTCACCCTTGATATAGATGCCGCCGTCTTCCTTCATTTCGGCAGGGACTCTATTTTCAAGAGCTTCAATAAACGAGGTCTGCGTGGCGAGGTAGCTAATGTGTTCGTATGCAGGCGTGTTCAAGAGAAGCGGTCCGATGTTGATCATGCTACGGATCCAGCGCATCGGGTTCGCGGCGAGCACCCCCGGAGTCTCGAACTGGAACGTGAAGTCCACCCTGCGGTTGCCATCAATAACGTCGTTACGGAGGATGCTTGCCTTCGTAAGGAACGGGTAACGTTTCGGAATGATTTCCAAGCAGAGTTCGCGAGCATCTTCAGCAGAGTAGAACGAAGAGACGAACGGCAAGTAGGAGCGGAGAACGCTACGAGCAGGAACTGCTTCAAAAGCAGCGCAACGCTTCACGATGCGTTCGATGAATTCATCAGGATTTTCACCGCGTTCGTACAACCACGCGACGATGTTGTCCATTATGAAACGGTAAGCGCTTTCATCTACGTACGAGTCTTCGAAGTACAAATCATTTAGGAGTTTCACGTTGAATCGTGAATCTCGTTTGACCAAGGTCAAAATGTCCTTGACCGGGTAAGACATCAGTAATTCAATGTGTGCTAGCTGAAGGAATAGATTTGAAACCATTTCACTCACCTCACTTGTTCATAAAAATTCATTAGCTATATTTATAATATAGCAATCAAATATTAAAAAGTATATACAAAGAGCTACATATAAAAGCGAAAATGGCTGAAATTCACCTTTTATCCGATGAAATCATCAATAAAATTGCTGCTGGCGAGGTCATTGAGCGCCCTGCATCGGCTGTCAAGGAACTTATAGAGAACGCAATCGACGCCGGAGCAACCCGAATTCAAGTCCAGATTGAACAAGGTGGAAAGAAAAAAATCCAGGTCACAGACAACGGTAAGGGCATGGGAGCCGCCGATTTGGATCTGTGCTACCTCCGTCATACTACATCCAAACTAACAAACGCAGACGACTTATTCCACCTCCATACAAATGGTTTCCGCGGTGAAGCAGTCGCCTCCATCGCAGCCGTTTCGAAGCTGACCATCACGAGTGCCACGCAAGAAGGCGAAAGTGGCCGTATCGTCGTGAAGGGAGGCGAAGTTATCGAAAAAGAAGATATCCAGGCAAGCCGTGGCACCACGTTTCTCGTTGAAGATTTGTTCTACAACACGCCCGTGCGCCGCACGTTCCTCGGCAGTGAAACGTCTGAGTGCTCCCGCATTTTAGACATCGTATTAAAGACCGCCATTTCGCACCCGGAAATCCGTTTTGACTATAAAGTTGGCGATAGGACGGTCTTCACTGGCGTTCCCGGAGAACTCCGCAGCCGCATCGCCGAAGCCATCGGCTCCAAGGTCGCCAAGGGTCTGCTCCCCGTTGATTACACCGAAGCAGGCGTCCATGTGACAGGCTATATCTCGCCCACGACCGAAACGAACGGCAAGCGCAACCACCAGTTCCTTTTCATGAGGAACCGCCCCATCGAAAACAAGATGGTAAGCAAGGCTGTTTCGCAAGCGTACGAGCCGTATGGAGCACAGTGCAAGCCCGTAACGGTACTGTTCTTGGACATGCCGGACATGGAATTCGACATCAACGTGCACCCGGCCAAGCGTGAAGTCCGTTTCGCGAACGGGAACCTGGTGTTCCTCGTCGTCACACACGCTATCCGCGATACATTTACTAAGGATTTGGAAGCGCACTCCCCCATCATCGACTTGAGCGATGAATTTATGGGAGGCCCGGCACCTGCAGCAGCTCCGGCCGTAAAGTCCGAGATGCCGGGAACTTTCGAGATGCCGGCACAGCAGCAAAACGACTTGCCATGGGAAAATCCGTTCCAGCAGGCAAAGCCATACGCGGCGCAAACCCAGCAGCCAAGTTTTGCAAGCAAGCCATTCGCTCAACCGGCAAAACCAGCAAACACGCTTTCGGACAAGAAGTCCAAATACGACGTAAGCGACGATGTTCAGGATCTCTTTTCGCTCCCTGAATACGGCAAGATTATTTCGCTAGAACCCGATCACAGCAAGCCCGCACCGCCTCCCGAGACGCCGTGGGCGCCGCCCTCGTTCTTCCAGATTGCAAACACGTATATAGCAGGTGAAGATTCCAACGGTCTCTTGATTATCGACCAGCACGCCGCCCACACGCGAGTGCTCTTTGAACAGGCCATGGAATCGCTGCAGAACAACATCATGCAAGATAGCCAGGAGCTCTTGTTCCCGGAACTCATCGACCTTTCCAAGCAAGAGAAAGAAATCTTCCGAAACGTCGATGAGCAATTGCGCAAGCTCGGATTCTTTGTCGAGCCGTTTGGCGGAGATACTTACCAGATCCGCTCGATTCCAAGCGCACTCCCGCTTTCGCGTGCCGCCAAAGCGGTTCACGACTTCTTGAACGATGTCGACGAAAACGACACCAAGAATGACATGGTCAAGTTCCAGGAAGCGATTGCGAAATCCTGGGCAAAGACAAATGCTTACCAGGCAGGCGACAAGCTCAAGCCCGAAGAAATCACGGCACTCGTCGGCCAGTTGATGATTACGCAGGATCCGCTCAAGTCCCCGTTCGGGAGCCCGACGCTCATGCGCTTAACGCTTGAGGAACTGAGCAAGAAATTCAGACACTAGTTCGCTAGAAGTCTTACCGACATCCAGAGCCTTGCGGAGACGCAAGGCTATTTCGTCTGCAGATCCAATATCTTGCTGGAAAAGTGCATCGACAATAGCATCGGCCATGCGGTCGTTCAGCTTATGGCGAATGATAAATTCCGGAGTCACGCCGCAGCCAAAAATCGCATTCGGAAGCGACAGAAATTCGGACTTGACCATCAACTTGCCCATTGCATACGTGAGGAAATCCGGCATCGTACAAGCCGCAAACGGAATCCCGACACAGGCCATTTCAAGCGTACTCGTTCCAAACGACGTGAGCGCAGCCGAATATGCCGAATAGAAATTCAAGCGTTCGCTAATAACCTTTGGCGCGACAACAACCTTCAGCCAGCTCGGCAAATGCCCATCATAAAGCTTTTCGAGCGCGACCAAAAGAGGCACTTCCAAATGTTCACGCGAAGCAACGACAATCACATCCGGGAGCGGTCCCGAATTGCGTTCTGCCCACGTGTTGCGATACCTTTCGGCGACCTTTACAAAAGACGGCAAATTGCGTAAGGCGCTATCACGGCGGCTTCCCGGCAAAAGCAACATATCAGACCGCGGTTCAACCTGGTCATAAACCCAGCCTGCAATCGGATGCTTGATACGAACCGTTTCGACCCCCATCTGCTGGTAGGCCTTCGCTTCGATATCAAAGAACACCGCCAAACGGATATTGTTAGCTTGCTTAAAGAGGCTTGCCCGCTTGGATTTCCACGCCCAGACCTGCGGAGGCGCCACATAAAGCATGGGCTTGCCCCACTTTTTCGCAAGGCGTGCAAGCTTCATATTAAACCCAGGATAGTCAATTGCCACAATGCCAAGGCATTTCCTAGATTCTGCGGCATCGCTCAAGACTTCAAAAACGTTCTTTAACGAGAAATACTTCGGCACCACATCGCCCACACCCGAAACCGGGAGTTCGTTGTAGTCCCACAAGGGCTGGAGCCCTTTCTCCTGCATCAACGGACCGCCAAGGCCAATAACCTTAAAGCCCTGCTGCACGGCAGTCGATACCATCTCGGCGCCAATCATGTCGCCGGAATCCTCTCCTGCACAGAAGAGGATATAAGGAGAATTTTCTTCGTTAACGTTTTGCACGATTCGATACCCAAACCTTCAGAGCGCCTAAATCTGTTTTAAGCCACTGCAACAATTCCTGAGTATATACAACTTTATATTTTTTTAGAACAACGACATGTTCAAATCCGGAATCTGCCTCCAAATGGAACACCATTTGGCACCCATGGCAATATTCATCGGCCAAATTGGCCTTCATTTCGACTTCAAGCTTGTCCAAGAACTCGTCTGTAAGCATGCCAACGGTGAAATTCGCATGAATGTAATCCACCATATCGCAACGCACGCGGTCGAGCTGAATCACTTCTTCGACAATAATCTGGTAGCCATCGCGGTCGCGCTGCTGTTCCAAGACGCCCTTCACAAGCACGCGGTCATCAACAGAAACCGTATCGCGCAAACGTTCCCAGACATCCTTCTTGAAGAACATTTCGATTTCACCCTGGAAATCCTGAATAGCGCCAGAGCCAATCGTATCGCCACGCTTTGTTTCGATAGAGCGCATGCGGATAACGACGCCGCCCACAACGACCGTATCGCCCACATAGCGGGTGATTTCGTCTTCCGAGAGCGAGCAGCTCGTAAAGCCCTGTAATTCCGGGCGGAATTCATCAAGCGGATGCCCAGAGAGGAACAAGCCAAGCACGCTGCGTTCCTTGTTGAGCATTTCCATCGCCGTCCATTCTTCAGCTTCTTCCAAGACTTCAGCAGTGTTCGGCATGGCAGCAGGGCCACCCAAGTCAAACAGCGAAACCTGGCCCTTGGCCTTGTCTTCCTGGCTGCGCATAGCAACTTCCAAAGCGCGGTCCACGGTAGCCACCTGCACGGCACGACTACCCGGTAAATCGTCCAAGGCGCCCGCCATAATCAAGCATTCCAAGACCTTCTTATTGAGCGGCGGGCGTTTTTCAGGCTGGGCCGCCTGGTATTCCGTCACGCGCTTGCAGAAGTCAAAGATGTCCTTGTAGATGCCGCGACGTTCGCGTTCCGCGACCACGTCTTCGACAACAGCAATACCCACGTTGCGGATACCCGCTAGACCGTAAAGAATCTGGCCCTTCGTGTTCGCCGAGAACACTCCCAAAGACGTGTTGATGTTCGGCGACAAGACCGGGATTCCAAGGCGTTTGCATTCCAAAATGATGGTCACCGTATCTTCGGTCTTACCCATCTTGGAAGTCATGGAAGCCGCCATGTATTCCGGGCCGTAATGCGTCTTGAGGTACGCCGTCTGGTAAGCCACGTAAGCATAAGCAGCAGCATGGCTCTTGTTAAATGCGTATCCGCAGAACGGAAGCACGGCGTCCCAGACCTTCTGGATCATGGCCTTGTCGTAACCCTTATCCAAGCACTTCTGGAAGAATTCCGGTTCGAGCTTCGCCATCTTTTCCGGCATCTTCTTAGCCATGATACGGCGGATGTTGTCAGCGCCACCCAGCGAGTAGCCACCCAGAATCTGGGCGAGCTTCATCACCTGTTCCTGATACACGATAACGCCGTACGTTTCGCCAAGCACCTGTTCCAAGTCCGGATGGTAACAGTCAATCTCTTCCTTGCCGTTCTTACGGGCAATGAAGTGCGGAATCTGGTCAATCGGCCCCGGTCGGTACAGGGCGTTCATAGCGATAAGGTCAAAGATTCGGGTCGGCTTCAGTTCGCGCAGGTACTTCTGCATACCCGGAGATTCAAACTGGAACACCGTCGTCGTAAGGCCCTTGCCCAAAAGTTCGAACGTCGCCTTGTCATCAATCGGAATCTTGTTCATCACAAGCTTGATGTTGCGGTTCTGTTCGACCATCTTCACCGTATCCTGAATGATGGACAAGTTGATAAGCCCAAGGAAGTCCATCTTCAAAAGTCCGATGTCTTCGGCGTAGTGCTTATCGTACATCACCACCGGCGTATCTTCCGGAGCGGCTCGGTACAGAGGAGCAAGGTTGTAAATCGGAGTCGGCGTAATCACCACGCCGCAAGCATGCACGCCCGTCTGGCGCGGCAAATCTTCAAGTCGCTTCGCGACATCCCAAAGGTTCTGGTAGCTCGCGCGGCTGCCAATCATCGCCTGCAACGGTTCCGGGCTGTAACCATCTTCGAGGTTGTTACCCTTCTTGTCCTTACCCGTCCAGGCCTGCTTTAGGCTAAAGTTCAACGTACGCTGCGGGAAGAGTTTAGTAATGGACTTCGCTTCGGCAGGCGGAATTCCGAGCACGCGCGCGACGTCCGTAATCACCGCCTTCGACTTGAGCATACCGTAGGTAATAATCTGGCCCACGCACTCCTTGCCGTATTTGTCCGTCACGTACTGGATCACGCGGCCGCGGTCACGGTCAGCAAAGTCCGTATCGATATCCGGCATGGACACACGTTCCGGGTTCAGGAATCGTTCAAAAAGGAGGTCGAACGTCAAGGGGTCAATGTCGGTAATACCGATGATGTAAGTGACCAGGGAACCAGCAGCAGATCCACGCCCCGGGCCCACGGGAATGCCATGTTCACGAGACCAGTTAATGAAGTCCCACACAATGAGCAAGTAGCCTGCGACGTTCATGTTGCGGATACAGTTAAGCTCCTTGTACATGCGCTTGCCCACGTTCGTCTCGTGAGCCGGGAACTTAAAATCTTCGTCAGGGAATCGCCACTTTAAGCGTTCATTGCAAAGATGCGTGATGTAGATATCGGCATCGCCCCCCGGTTTGCACCAACGGTGGATGTTCTTTTCCCACGCCTTGTTGTCGTCTGCATCAAAGAATTCCGGCTGCGAGAGGCGGTCGATTTCAGCATTGTCCGCATCGGTCAACGCATCTTCGGCAATGCCTTTTTCGGCACAGTAATTTGCCTTGACCTTCTTTTTGCGGTCCTTGATAACGCCCTTGAGTTCACGTTCACGGACGACCGGATATTCCGCATCGTATTCCGCCTTCATGATGGCCTTGATGTTCTGGTATTCCTCAGAAGCGAGGAATTCATCAGGAATCTTGAATCGCGGCCAGAACTCATCACCGATACCGGTTTTCACGGTAAAGTTACAGCGCTCGGCAATTTTGACCGTATTCTCGATAGCGCCCGGGATATGCCCAAACAGCTCCACCATTTCCTTTTCGGTACGGAAATAGAACTTTTCCGTCGGGAAGCGCTTGTCTTCAAAACCGTTCAGCGTGACCTTGAGCGAGATGCAGCGCAGAATCTTGTGCGATGTAGCGTCTTCGGGCTTGATGTAATGAACATCGCCCACAGCAACGACTTCACGACCGTACTTTTTCGCAAGCTCCACGTTGAATTCGTTCACGTGCTTTTGCTGCGGAATCCCGTTATCGCAAACCGAGATGTACAGGTGGTCGTGGTCAAAAATCTCGTTCAGGCGGTCCATGTACTCGAGCGCAAGAGAATCCCTGCCCGAAGCCACATTCTGGCCGTAACGGCTAAAATAATCGCCAGCAATGGCGATAATGCCTTCCTTAAATTCGTTAATCGTCTCGAGCGGCACGGACGGAATTTCTGCCCAGCGCTCCCCGTCTTCGTAGCGGTAACTCACAATGCGGAGCAGATTGTAATAGCCCTTTTCGTTCTCGACGAGGAGCGTCAATCGTTCAAATGTAGTCGGATCTTTCTGGCTAGCACTCGGTGTGTCCACGTAAATGTGGCAGCCATAAACCGTCTTGACTGGCGGGAGCCCCTGCTCCTTGCGCTTTTTGTTCAGTTCCTTGCCACGCGTCTGGATTTCAAGAATACCAAACATGGCACCATGGTCCGTCAAAGCAACAGCAGGTGCGTTTTCTGCTGCGGCAGCCGCCAAAATATCATCAAGTCGGGCCGAAGCCTGCAAAATCGAAAATTCGGAATGAGTCTGTAAATGAACGAACGCCATGACTGCAAATATACTTATTCGTCAAAATAAAAAACGCAACGAAATTATTAATTCCGTTGCGTCTATCTCCTTCTGTTTTTAAAAGCGAACTTTTAAATCTTATTTCTCCGCATCAGCCGATTCCTGATCAACACCGTAACGCAACACAGAAGAGATTCTGAGCTGGTCAAAAGCTCCATCAGTCGTCATGCTCTTTCTCTGACCGGCACCTTCCATGCAGCAGCTGGACTTGTAACCAACCACCACGAGATTTTCGTCTACAATCGGACGAGTGGACGGTACATAGCCTGCGGAGTGCTTCACGCTTGCGACCTTTTCGCCATTCAGCCAAAGGCTTATATAGCCATCCCCCCACTGACCGGCAATCAAGTTCCAATCGTTCTTGAGCGTTACAGCAGCCTTGACAAAATGATGTACATCCGGAAGATTCTTCTGGAAAATAAGCTCGCCATCCTTCACAAAGAAATGGAGTCTGGAACCATCATTGCCAAGAAGCGTACGGGGCGTTTCCATGTCGAAATTCTCACCCGGACGGAACCAGAATTCAGCCGTACCTACCGGAATTTTTGTAGAGAGTTCAATTTCAGTCTTGATGTCTTCGCCATCCGTCAAGGAAATAGCCTTGCCGCAGACGCCATCAACCAAAGTGCCTTCTTTGTATTCCGATTCGAATTCATCAAAGTAAAGGGTCTTGTCGTCCTTGACAAGTGCATTTTCAGAGCACTTGCGATTCAAATCCTGAGCAACCGTATCTATAATCACAATTGTATCAACTGGAACAATGGTAGTATCTACAGGTGCAATTGTATCAACCGGAACAATGGTAGTATCTACAGGTGCAATTGTGTCAACCGGAACAATGGTATCAACCGGAACATCCTCGCCCAGGATTCTACCCACGCGGATATAGTCGATGGCACCCAAGAAGTACCTACTATGGTAGCTCTGTTCCACAGCATCGTAACCAATGCCCCACGGGTAAAGCAAGCCATCATAATTTCCGGCAATTTCCTTTTCCAACTTGAGAGTATCGTTCAAGAAGAGGGCTACAGACTTAGAAGTGCATTCCACTCGGATATTGAGCCACTGATTGGCTTTGATACCACCAACACTCACTTCCTGCCAATCAGCGTTCCGATTCACTTTTAACCAGTCAGCATCGCGAACAAAGAACTTCAGGCTTCCGTTTTCAATGCGGAGAATCCAGCCATCAGGACCATGTCCTGGAGGTTCAGTTACAATGATATTTCTATATCCAGAAACAGATTCCGGGTAAACACGAGCTTCGACTACAAAATCGCCAAGCTTAATATCCTTGCCTTCAGCAAGCGTAAGTCCGGACTTTCCGTTGAAATAGGCTAAACCCGAATCCGAGGAAACGCTACCTTCATCGACAATGGCATGATAGCCGTTCCCAGAAAAGTCCTGACCAACATTCTTCGGATTGTTAAATTCATAATCAACAATCCACTTCGTGTTAGGGACAAAGGGCTCGATTTCAGGAACCGTATCGGCAGCCAAAGAATCCTGCTTCACCTCAGCGGTATCGCTAATCTGGTAACGCGGAATATTAGAAATCTTCACCTGGTCATAAGAACCGGAAGTCATCAAAGATTCATACTGTCCTGGGCCTTCCATGCAGCAGCTGGACTTGTAACCGATTACAACCAGGTTTTCGAACGGAACACCACGCAAAGCAGGCACATACCCCTTATCGTGCTTGATCTTTGCAACCAATTTACCATTCAACCAAAGGCTCATGTAACCATCGCCCCACTGGCCTGCAATCAGGTTCCAGTCATCGCGCTTAAGTTGAGCCTCGCCATAAGCATAGAAGTGCTGGTCATGATGGTTTTTCTGGAAATAAAGGTTTCCATCCTTGTAGAAGAAATGGATTCTAGCGCCATCGTTACCAAGAAGCGTTCTCGCATTCTTGTCAAAGAAGTCCTCATTCGGACGGAACCAGAATTCGACCGTTCCAACACTCAAAGAATCAATCAAATTCACGCCGAGCGGAGCTACCTGACCAGCTTTCAGCTTGAGAGCTTTACCGCAAACACCTTCGACTTGTTCCCCCTCGTCAAAAAGTGATTCCAGTTCATCAAGGTAACGTGTGTTTTCATCCATTTTAAGAGCGGGAGCATCGCAACGAACACTAGAGCGTGAAGAAACACCAATAGTCGGGACTCCCCCCTCCTTTGAAAGGGAATCGAAGTAAGTTGCGATGCTACCAGTTGCATTAATTCGAGCCCAAATCTGCTTGCTATCATTTTTCAAATAGGTTCCATCAGACTCAACAGAAAGAGGTTCTGACGTATTCGATTCAGAACAGCCAGCAATCAAGGCACCCATGGCTACCAGGGAACCAGAAATCCATTTGACCATTTTGTTACTCATGATAACTCCTGCAAAAAAGAACAAGAATGTTTACATAAATGAAGATATCAAATAATTCATTTGTTGGCATTTTTTTCATACACGAAAGTTTGTATATTTTCGTTTACAAAAGCCTTTTTGATACATTATGATACAATATCCCAATTGATGATACATACGTGATACGATTGCCCTGCAAAAACATTCGTTTTGCCCCCATTGAATACCGTGTAATTTTTTTATTCTTTATCTACAAATGGAACTGATACACCTCATCTACGACCATCCACAGAATCCCTGGTTAGGCGGCGGCGCGGCACTAAGAGCGAAAGCCGTTTATTCTTTTTTCGCTAAAAAAGGGGACTCGATTCACTATGTGTCGGGAGGATTCCCCAACTGTAACCAAAACAGTGGAGAGGACCAGATCCAATACCATTACACATCCTGTAGCAAACGTTATCTGTTCAGCAGACTTTTGTTTTCACTCAAAGCAGGCTTTATCGTCCGCAAGCTTAAGAAAACAAACAAGATTGATTTGCTCGTCGAAGACATATCCATCTTCAATATCATCTTTCCGAGGTTGTTCTGGAAAGGCCCAATGGTATCGCTAGTGCATAATTACCTAGGCCGTCAAAGCTTCAAGAAATTGGGAATTTTTGGAATTATCCCCTTCTTGATGGAACGTCACTACCTCAAGCACCGAAAGAACTTCATCGTCGTGAGCGAAGCGCTAAAAAAGCACATTCTGGAGCTGAACCCGACCGCAAACGTCACCGTCATCTACAACGGCATCGATGAATCCGTCTTTTCTTACGAAACACAGCCTAAAGCCGAAAAAATCGGGTTCATCGGAAGAATCGAAATCAACCAAAAAGGACTTGATACACTGGTTCAGGCGCTTTCGATTCTCAAAAGCGAAAATTTCCCATTCAAGGCGCTATTAATCGGTGGCGGGAAGGACGAACAAACTCTCAATAAGTTGATTGCAAAGCTCGAACTTGAAGATTCTATCGAAATCACGGGAAGGCTCGACGAAAAACGATTTGCGCGACTCAGCGAATGCCGCATTGTCTGTATGCCAAGCCGCTTCGAAGGCTGGGGTATCACCGCTATCGAGGCTGCCGCCGAGGGCATCCCCGTGATAGCATCCGACATTGAAGGCCTAAGAGAAGCGGTCCAAGACAACGAAACAGGCGTTTTAATCGAAAGCAACCCGCAAAATCTCGCAAACGCCATCAAAGACCTGCTGAGTAACCCCGACAGGATTCAGGCGCTATCGCAAAATGCCAAGAAACACGCCTCCAAATTCCATTGGGAATCGATAGCGAACGAACAACGTGCCATTTACGAGAGCCTCATTTAACGAAACCGAAGATATCATGAACAAGTCGCCCTCAAAACTTTCTCGTTACCTCTGGAACCTCCTAAAGGTTTCTGTCAGCTGTGGCGGTCTTACCTATATCTTCATGAACATTCCGTTCCACGAAGTGAGTCAACACTGGACGCACGAAGCTTTGCCGTGGATACTCGTCACTCTCGTGACCACATTTTTGAGCATGTGCATCCAGGCAAACCGCTGGCGCGGACTCCTGCTCGACGAAGGGAAAAAAATCAAGTTTCGCTCGTTCTACGCCTACATCGCACTCGGCTATTTCTTCAACAACCTGCTCCCGGGCGGATTCGGCGGCGATGCAGTCAAGACGGTCGCCTTCGGCAAGCGATTCGGAAACATGGCAAACTCGGTTGCAGCCATCGTCATTTCACGACTGATGGGACTTTTGGCGATGTTTCTCTGCTTCTTTGTCGCCCTCCCGTTCGTGGCCTCCCGCTATGAGATTCCGCTCATATACACAGGCGCCGTCTGTCTATTTGCGCTTGCCTCCATCGTTATAATCGTCGGTGGACTTTTCCTCGACAAGATCAAGTTACCACAAGGAATTGCACAGCGATACCCCTTCCTTGAAAAGCTACAGAACGCCTTCAGCATTTACCGTTCCCACAAAAAAGCCTTTATGCTTTCCATTGTCGATTCCATTTGGCTGCAGGTCCTATCCATCATCATGCATTTTGCATTCTTGAAGGCGGTCGGGATCGATATCGGCCTGGATGTCGTAACCGTATTTACGACCATCACCGTCACCATCACCATGCTCCCCATTTCCATCAACGGAATCGGCGTACGCGAAGGCGTGAACGTCAGCCTCTTTACCGGGCTCCTCGGAATTCCTGCAGATACGGTTCTGGCGGCATCTATTTTGGGTTACATTCCGCTGCTGTTCCAGGTCACGCAAGGGGCGGTCGTGCTCCTCGCTAGAAAGAAATAAAAAAGCCCCGCCGAGGCGGGGACCTTTAGACTTCGCTTTCGAAGAATTATTCTTCAGCGAGAGCTTCCTTGTATTCATCGACGGTAGCGATATACTCGTCAATCATATCCTGCTTGGAATCCAGGTGAGCGAGAATCTTTTCGAGGTGTTCCTTGGAGAACACGGTCTTGAGCTGGCGGGATGCATGGCCCTTGTAGCCCCATTCCTTGAGGATTTCATCGGTCACAACGAAAGAATCGTCGAGAGAGACAAAACGCATCGGACCGTAGACTGCCCAGTTGTGTTCCATCTGCATGCATTCCGGTTCTTCCATTTCCGGGTTTGCCATGTAGCGCTGCACGTGACGGGTGCGCACGTCCTTAATCTTGTCGATACGCATATAACCCATGATGAGGTACTTGTTGCGCATTTCAGAATCGCTCAAGCCTTCGTAGCGGGTGCCAAACAAAATGTAACGGCTCTTGCTCTTCACAATCGTGTTGATTGCCTTCACATTGTAGCAGCTCATCAGACCATAGGTGCTGGTTTCATAGTTCGGTTCATAAAGAAAACCCTTTTCATTTTCATTCAGCTGGTCGCGGACAGGCATTTCGGACTGATGGCTAGTTTCGACATAAAGCAGGCTACCTGCCATGTTGCCACGGTAGTCTTGCCAACCTTCGAGATTGATCTGTGTTTTAGGCATTTTATAAATCCACTCAAATAGTTTAAAGTTCGAAAATTAAAACGAATACAAGCGGACCGAGTACGGTTCGTCAGTAACAATTATCAAAATACAATTTACTTATTAAAAAGTCAACGACTCCGCCGAAATATTCTCCATTCCAAAGCGAAAAGCGCCTTTTTTGAAGAATTCTGCGGTATCGGTCGTCAAATAATGCACAGAGCCACCCTTCGAAAGCCGATTTTCCATGTCCACATGGCGCCTGAGGTAGTCCAAAGTCTTGTCAGCGACGATATCGCCCTGGACCACCAAGCGGACATGCGGTGGAAGTGCGGCCCGAATTTCAGATTCGAGGAGCGGGTAATGCGTGCATGCCAGTAAAACTGTATCGATTTCAGGGTCAGCCGCAAGCAGCTGGTCCACGTCCTTTTTCACGAAGAATCGGGCGCCCTCGGTTCCGCGTTCGCCGTATTCCACAAGCGGCACCCACATCGGGCAGGCGTGCTGAGTCACCTTCAAGTTCGGGAAAAAGTGGCTGATTTCAAGAACGTAGCTGTTCGAAGAGACCGTCCCTGCGGTAGCAAAAATGCCAATATGCCCCGTCTTCGAGAAGTTACCGATCTCTTCGGCGGTCGGGCGGACAATGCCCAAAACGCGACGGTCCGGGAATTCGACCGGGAGCACCTGCTGCTGGATGCTGCGGAGCGCCTTTGCCGATGCCGTGTTGCACGCGAGAATCACCAGCGGACATCCGCGGTGGAAAAGTTCGCGCACGGACTGGAGCGTATAGCGGTAAATCGTCTCGAAACTGCGGGAGCCATACGGCGCACGGGCATTATCCCCCAGATACAGGTAATCGTACTGCGGGAGCGTGTGGCGGAGCTTCTGCAAGATCGTGAGCCCGCCAAAACCAGAATCAAAGACGCCGATCATAAGCTTCTTCCATCTTGCTGCGGACATACGGGAGCAGTTCATGGCGCGGGTCCATATCATCGCCGCCGTGAGTCTTCTTGAATTCGACCGTATCTATCGGTTCGAGAATCTTGATATTGACTGGGTGGTACTTGGAATCCTTGCGGTGTTCCCAAAGCAGATCAGAACCTCTTGTGACCATCGGCAATATAATAGCGTTCGCCTCGACGGCAAGTCTAAAGCAACCGCTCTTAAAAGCGACCATGCCATCGCGCTTGCTGCGGGTGCCTTCCGGGAAAACGAAGAGTCTCGGCATTTTGCCCGTCTGGAGCGCCTTCTGGATAATCGCGGCGCCACCGCCCTTTTCACGGTCGATAAAGACACAACCGAGCTTATGCATCCAGAAGTTCAGAATCGGGATGCGCTGCAACTGCGTCTTGGCGATAAAGCCAACAGTACGCTGCAAAGCGAGGAACGCAAGCGGGATATCCAAGTACGAACGATGGTTACCCATCACGAACACCGGGCGCGTCCAGTCCACTTTCGCAAGTTGCGCCTGGTCTTCAATCGTCAAATCCACGCGCAAGACCTTCATGCAGAAGCGGGAAAATACCTGCACCTTTTCTTCAAGCCATGGATCTAGGTCTTTACGACGGAAAATGTACATGAATGCAATCTTGAAAATATATTCGAGCATAAACGCAAAAATTCTTGCCGCTCCAAATATTCTAAATAACATCACTGGCATATTACACTCTGTTTTTGAATTTTCCCTGGGCAAAAAACGAGACCGCTTGAGTTTCGTCAGGCGCCCTTTCCAATATCTACGTTTGCAATATAGCAAAACCAAAAAAGATTCAGCCCGTGTGACCCCGACGTAAAACAATCGACGTTCCTCATCGAGCTGTTTTTGGCGCTGTTTACGTGAGCCCAAGCACGAACCCGGCGTAAGCCCCTCGGACATCCCCGCATAATAGACCACCGCATACTGAAGCCCCTTGGACGCATGGACCGTCTCGACATGGATTCCGTCTTCAAGGACTTCGCCCTCCCTCTCACCCGCCTCCGATACGACCATTCCCGCAATCGGGAGATGCGCATCGCGAAGCGCTTCTTCGTAGTATAGGCGTTGCCTATTATAGCGCACGAGGATTGCAAAGTTTTTCCATTGGAGGTCATAGCTTTCTCGGAGCAACTTGATACTCGTGATAATTTTCTGCATTTCCTCGACGGGGTCTTCGCTCACCCAGATTTCGGGTTCACGGTTTTCCTTGAAAATCGGCGAGCCGCCCGAGCCATTCATGTTGCCAGCCCGCAAGACCTTCCGCAAGTGGATAGGCTTATTTTCAAAAATCCTATTCGAAAAATGTAAAATGTTCGCGACTGAGCGATAATTCCATTCCAAGCGGATAAGCGAGCTCTCCTTGAAGTCGTCGCGGAAACGGTTGATATTCCCGATATCGGCCCCACGGAATCCGTAAATAGCTTGGTCATCATCGCCCAC
Source organism: Fibrobacter sp. UWB3 (assembly GCF_002210405.1). NCBI lineage: Bacteria > Pseudomonadati > Fibrobacterota > Fibrobacteria > Fibrobacterales > Fibrobacteraceae > Fibrobacter > Fibrobacter sp. UWB3. The sequence continues at coordinate 6,629 of NZ_MWQJ01000003.1, read as the reverse complement.
AACAAAGAGTGACTTGCGCTCACCCAGCAGCGCTTTGACAAGCCGATACTGCGATGGGTTGATATCCTGATATTCATCGACAAGTATTTCGGTCCATTGATTTTGGAAATAGGCACGCGCCGACTCGTGATTTTCGAGCAAGTTTATCGCCTGATAGATAAGGTCTTCAAAAACGACTTGACCCGATTCCAAGATGCGATTACGCAATGGTTCAAGTTTTTTGAGGAGCTTCGCGGGATGCGCATCCGAGAACAGCTCTTCGCGCGAAAAGCGGAATTTTCGACCGCCGACTTTCGCGAGTTCCTGCATAAAAGTCTTGTCCGCCGATTCCGTTGGGACCGGCATTTTCTTGAAACCGACAAGCTCGTACGCAGGGCAAGACGCCGCAGGAACTTTCGACTTGAGGATAAACAGTGCGAGCGAGTGGAACGTGCAGAGCCGCACCCCCGCATTCGGGAAGAGTTTTTGCACACGTTCCCGCATTTCAGCAGCCGCCTTCGCCGTGAACGTGAGCGCCAAGATTTTCTCCGGCTCAACACCCGACATAATCCGGTACTGGATTCGCTTGGTCAAGACCGAAGTCTTTCCCGAACCTGCCCCAGCTAAGATTAAAAGTTGTCCATTCTTTTCATGATCATGCAGCACTGCCGCACGTTGGTCGGAGTTCAGTCCGACCAAAAGACTTTCTACATCCATAATAATACATACTGAAATTTGTCATGCCCGTAAAAGCGCATTGTCATGCCCGGCACCGACCGGGCATCTCCTTTCAGTGTTGGCACTCCTTTTAGTGCCTATTCATATAGCAAACGATATAGAAAACGGATATAGCAAACTATTGAGCGTTCTTTGCGGGTTCTGCCGGTACAGGCTTCTGCCCCACCAAAAAGGCGACCGCACCAAACAAGCTCAAAATCAAACTTACAAAATAAGCGAGCAACTGAATCACAACCGATTCAAGTCCAGGCACGCCTGCACGCGCAAAAAGCGACTGTGCCAAAAATTCACGTGGACCAAAACCGCCAATCGAAATCGGGAGCGCACTCACAATGGCGACTAGCGGAATGTAATAGAAGTACCACGACATCGATAGGTTCACACCCACTGCAATGCCACAGAAAAAATGCACAAAGATGCGGAGCGACTGAGTGACCATCGAAAGGCAAATGATGTTGATCCAGAGTTTCTTGGAGCGGAATTTTTGGAAACGGTCAAACATGCGGAGGAGTCGCGTTTCAAATTTCTCGGGCAATACCTTCCCCGCCATGCGGCAAAAGAAGCGGCCAATGCGACGGCTCAAAAGCCCTGCAAACATCACACAGAAGCCGAGGAAAATCCAGACGGACGGCCACATGAACGCACGCTGTTCTGGATCGTGAATAAAGAACAAGGCGCCCACGCCAAGAGCAAACAATGTGATAAAGAAAAGTCCAAACAAGCGGTCAAACACCGTCGCCGTAAAGCCCGCGCCAACCGTATCTTGTCCGCCCTGCATGCGGATATCGTAAACCTTCTTGACGTCACCGCCGACGTTACCCGGCATGAAGTTGTTGAAGAACAGTCCCACGTGATAAAGTTTGAGGAGCCTACCGTACTTGAGGCGAACGCCCTGCTTTTCGAGCAAGAGCTTCCACTGGAGGCAAGCGGTAAAGTTCGAAACCGCGAGACAAAGGAGTGCAAGCACAAGCGGGAAAACGCTGTTTTTCTTGAACAAGTTATAGAGGTCGCCAACATCCCATTCCGGGTCGCTCACAATGTTACGATAGACAAAGTAAGCGGGAACGAGCGTCACCACCAGCTTTAAGCAAAAAACAATGACCGACTTGAGCTTCGGATTCAACTTCATTTTCGTACGCTCCTTTCGATCGTACGTTCCAACAGTTCCAACGTTTCGCGAGCAGAATTTTCCCAGCTGAACGTAAGCGCATAACGTTTTGCATTCTGACCAAGAGCCGCGCGCAATCCTGCATCGCCATAAATTTTTTCCATTGCCAATGCACACGCGGCCGCATCTCCCGACGGGAACAAAATCCCCGTCTCGCCGTCACGGACGCTATCGCAGAGTCCCGGCACATCCGACGCAATCGTCGTCTTGCAGAGCTGCGCCGCTTCCATCACCGTGAGGCCCCAGCCTTCCTTGTAGCTCGTCTGCAACAACGCAAGCGAAGACGAAAGCAGTTCGTACTTGCGAGCGGCAGGCACAAAACCCGTCAGTTCCACCTTGCCATCTAGGCCATGCGATTTAATCCAGGCCGGAAGCTTTTTCAAAAGCGGACCACCGCCCACAATTTTCAACTGGACTTCGGGATGCGACTTCGAAAAAATTTCAAACGCCTCAAGCGCCGTCCAAATTCCCTTGTAACGATGCACACGCGAAAGCCAGATGAAATACGGAGCCCGCGCGTTTTTCAACGCATTGTCCTGCATCGGCACATTTTCGTTTGATTCGCAAGAACCGCCACGGAACTGCGCGGCAACCGGAGGCATTTCCGACCCGTTATAAATCACGGAAATTCGGCTTTCGTCCACGCCAATTTCGGCAAGTTCTTTCTTGGTACTCGGACTCACCACTACAAAATTCTGCGTGCGGTAAAAGAACGGAATAATCCGCTCAAAGAACCAGACCATAAACGCAATCGGGAAAATCGCTTCAGCAAAAATCGACTTCCGCCACAAGTGATGCATCTGCACCAGGAGCGGCTTGCGGACGAACCAGTGGGCAAAGACCGGTAACTTGTTCAAATCTTCAACAACAACGTCAAAGTTGAATTCGCGGTCAAGCTTTTTCAGATTCAGCGCCACCGTGAGCTGGAACATCAAATCGCCACCCTTGCGGATGACCTGAATTCCATCGACAACTTCGCGTTCTTTGGCTCCCGGAAATGTCGTCGTAAACAGGACCACCGTGTGGCCCATTTCTACAATCTTTCCGAAAATGCGATGCAAATGCTTTTCGGCGCCGCCGGCAGCCGGATGCATGCGATCCCGGTAATTTACGACGAGGATTTTCAAGCAATCACCTAAGGCTTACGACCGATCACGCCGATGCAGAGCTGCGTGTAGTGCATCACCGGCACGGACTGGAGGCTATCCAAAATCTTGTCCTTAATCTTCTGGTAAGCAGTTCCATCGAGCGGATACTTCGGGAGTTCAATACCGAACTTAAAGCAGAGTTCACGCAGAATGCGGTAGTAAAGATTCGGGCGCATCCAGTCGCCATAAGCATAAACACATTCAAAACCAGCGTCACGCATAAGCGTCTTGAGCTGACCCATCGTGAACTGCTTTTCCCAACCGGCAAACCACTTGTCGAGCGCAATCAAGATATGCTTGATAATCGTATACGGGTGGACAGTCTGCGGCACATCGCAAAGGCAGCAACCGCCACGCTTGACGATGCGGAAGTTCTCTTGCAAGAGCGGGAGCGAATCCTTGAAATGTTCGGCCAAGCCCTGATGGAACACCAAGTCAAAAGTGTTGTCCGGGAACGGGGACTTGAAAGCATCGCCACGAACCAAGTGCAAATTCTTGAGACCTTCACTCTCGCGGAGCGAATTGACAATTTTCAAGCTATTGTCGGCAAAATCGAGCACATAGACATCGGCACCCAAACGAGCGAGTTCGGCACTATCGCGGCCGGTACCTGCACCGACCTCAAGCACCTTCAGGCCCTCGAGCTTAAAATTCTTCTTAATAGCTTCTATAATAGACGGCGAAGACGGATAGACCTTGTCCATGTCGTTCTTGCGCTGCCAAAAACGGTTCCATACGGATTGATCGGGCTCTTTAATAGACATAACGGGGATAATATATGAAAATTTGATTGTAGAGTTATTAGTTACTAGTTACTAGTTACTAGAAAACCACTCGTCATCCTCGAAGCGAAGCGTAGGGGATCCAGTAAAGTTTCAGATATGAGATATGCGGAAAGCGTATTCCAAAATGAAACATTGGGCTTTACATTTTTTATTCGGATAGAGCCAATCACCGCGCCCAACTTGTCACGTTTTGAAAAATTTGTTATATTTTTACGACAATTTTACAAAATCACGACAGAAATATCGGCCTTTCGGAGCCACGAAAACCGCGAAACCGACATTTAATGGACTTTTTGTAAAAAATTTGGAAAATTTTACACAATTGGCACGCAACTTGCTTTAAAAAAGCGATATTATAGGAGCAAGGTTTTTAAAATGCATATTGATTCTACCGATACTACTCTCAAAAGATACCTAGAAGATATTCGTCGCACTGCACCTCTCTCCCGCGAAGAAGAACAGATTCTATTCCAGAAAGCTAAAGAAGGCGACAAAATCGCCCGTAAAAAGCTGATTTCCGCAAACATGCGCTTTGTTTTGAAGGTCGCCATTCAGTACCGTGGCTGCCCGATTCCGCTTCCGGACTTGGTCAGTGAAGGCGCAATGGGCCTCGTACGCGCTATTGAATCGTTCGAACATACCCGTGGTCTTAAATTCATCAGTTACGGCGTTTGGTGGATCAAGGCATACATTACTCGCGCTATTAACGAACAGGGCAACCTCATCCGCTTGCCGGCAAACCAGCACCTCCGCGTGCGTAAGGCTTTGCACGAACAATCCCGCGGTAAGGAAATCAACGAAGAAATCCGTGAATTGATTCAGATCGGTCAGCGCGGCGTTTCGTTCGACAGCCCGCTCAAGGCAGACTCCAAGGCTACTTACGCCGAAGTTCTCCCGGACAGTGGCGCATCGAACCCGGAAGCCGATTCCGAAATCCAGAGCGTCGAAGCTTTGGCCCGCGACCTCATGGAACAGCTCCCGGAACGTGAAGCCCGAGTCATCACCGGCATTTTCGGCATCAACCAGGAAGCACCGCAGACTCTCCGCGAAGTGGGCGAATCCATGAACATCTCCCACGAACGTGTGCGTCAGTTGCGCGACCAGGCTCTCCGCCGCATCCGCAAGTACAACAGTAAGGACTTCTTGCAAGAAAAGAAGGACGCATTCTTGGCCGCTATCAACAAGTAGTTAAAAGCCAAAATTAAACTTGTCATGCCCCGCTCCGACGGGGCATCTCCTTTTTATGGGGAAAACGCTATCGGCAGGCGTTCAGCACATCAGTCACAACGCTGTCCATGAAAATCCAGCCACGGCCGACAAGTTTTAAGATTCCGCCATCGAGCGTTGCGAAACCTTTCTTGACCCATTGTTCATAGCCTTCCGGCGAAACAGAAATTCCGTCAGCAGCAAGCGCATTCAGGTCGAGACCAGAGCGTTGGCGCAGTGAGAGCCATACGCGCTCCGTCAGGATGTCATCTTTATCAAGATCGTCGTAAGTCAGCGATGCATCAGGGCAACCCGCATTCACGTAATCGCGCCATCGCGGATACATTTCCGGAGCGCAGAAACGGCGACCGCCAAAATAGCTATGCGCTCCCGGCCCAAAGCCAATGTACTCACCGCGATTCCAGTAGTTCATGTTATGCAAGCTTTCGTCGCCAGGCTTTGCAAAATTCGAGACCTCATAACGCGCGAAGCCCTTTTTCTCAAGAATTTCGACGCTCCCGAGATACATCGGCTCGTACAAACTCTCGTCAATTTTTTCTTCGCCACGAGACACGCGACCGCCCAAAAGCGTCCTCTCGCCCACATTCAATCCATAAAAGCTCAAGTGCCCAAGCGGAAAATCCGACAAGCAGTCCACATCACTTAAGAAAGAATCGACCGATTGCCCCGGCAAATCAAACATCAGATCTGCCGAGACTTTCGCCTGCGGAAGCGAAGTTAACAAACGCAAAGCTTCAAAGCCGCGTTCTACCGTGTGCCTGCGGCCAATGCGGTCCAAGAGCGTTTGCGAAAACGTTTGAAGTCCAAGGCTAAAGCGGCGCACGCCGCACGAGAGCGCCGTTTGCACAGATTCTTCGGTACACGATTCCGGGTTGAATTCCATCGAAACTTCGTCAAGCGCATCTACGCGAACGCCACACGACGCAAGCACCGCAAAAATCCGTTCCAGGCATGCGCTTGGCAAAATCGAAGGCGTCCCGCCACCGAGATAAAGCGTTCGCGCTTGCGAAAGAACGTTTTGGGATGATGCCGAATGCGATACAGGATGCGCCGCCGTAAAAGCACGGATTTCACGCTCCAACAAGCCTGCATATTCCTCGAAAAGCCGAGCATTCGCAGGCATCACGCGGAAGTCGCAATAATCGCAAATTTTTGCGCAAAACGGAACGTGAATATAAATACCGAACATAAAACTACGATAAACGAACTTTTACCGCAAAAATATAACTTTTTTCACCTTATCCCCTTTACAATTGGAACTTTTATTTCTATAATTGGGTCACCTCGCGGGAATAGCTCAGTTGGTAGAGCACGACCTTGCCAAGGTCGGGGTCGAGGGTCCGAGTCCCTTTTCCCGCTCTAAAAAAAAAGAGCCTAGCGTCAAGCTAGGCTCTTTTGTTTTATACACAGAATTAGACGAGAACCAGAGAAGAGGGCGCGACCAAATTCTTTCGTGGCTCTCAAAAAAATTTCACTTTTTTCGGGCCGCACCCCTTTATAACTACAAATTTTATTTCTATATATGGGTCACCCTCGCGGGAATAGCTCAGTTGGTAGAGCACGACCTTGCCAAGGTCGGGGTCG
>NZ_MWQJ01000020.1:0-1421 GCF_002210405.1 Fibrobacter sp. UWB3 | reverse complement strand
TGAACTGAACCCAAAAAGTTGGACAGTTTAAAGTTAGGATAAAACAGTATTATGAGTCCGGTATTGCACCGGGCTCATTCCTTTTAGGCGTAGTTTTATCCGATCGTTATTGTAATACTCGATGTATTTTCTGAGTTCTGCCTTAAAGTGATTCATATCCCTGAAGGTGTTTGGATAGAGCAACTCCGATTTCATTATGCCGAAAAAGTTCTCCATCATGGCGTTGTCCAGGCAGTTGCCCTTGCGGCTCATGCTTTGGATGATTTCGTGGTCACGTAGCGATTTTTGATAGATTGCGTGCTGGTAGTGCCATCCCTGATCGGAGTGGAGTATCAATCCTCTCCTTGTTCGGCCCTTGGCGAAGGCCTTTCCCAGCATGTCCATGACCATCTTCAGGTCGGGATGGTCCGATATGGTATAGCTGACGATTTCACCATTGTACATGTCGAGTACTGGCGATAGGTAGCACTTGTCCATGCCGATATTTATCTGAGTCACGTCCGTTGCCCACTTCTGGTCGGGACCGGTCGTGGTGAAGTCTCGGTTAAGTATGTTTGGAGCAACCTTGCCGATTTCGCCCTTGTATGAACGGTATTTGCTGCGTTTACGGACGTTTTTCAGGTTTTCTTCCCTCATAATCCTGATGATTGTCTTGTGATTGATGGTGAAGCCCTCTTTTCTGAGCTGGTCGTCTATCCTGCGGTAGCCGTAGCAGCCCCTGTTCTCCGTGTGTACGGACTTGATCCGAATGCGTTCGTCTGCGTAGCGGTCAGGTCTCTTGCGGAGATTGTAATAGTATGTGGAACGGGGCAGCCCGCCCGCCTTCAGAAGATGCCTTAGAGAGTGCTTGTCGCTCAGTTCTCTGATGACCTGGGCCCTACACCGAACATCTCGGCGTTCTCTTCCTGGTCTAGGGCCTTTAATTTTTTTAGGTAGGCATTCTCCGCCTTGAGATATTCGTTCTCTTCCCTGAGGCGTTCAAGTTCGCTCATTCCTTTTGTACTTTTTTTCGGTTTCGGCATCTTCGGGGATCTCCCTTTGGGCTTTGTTGCAAGAAGTTCTTCGTAGCCGCCATGACGGAACTTACGCAACCAAGAACCCAGGCTGGTAAAACTTAAGCCATACAAGGCTATGACTTCCGCATAAGATAGAGATTTCTTGAAGACCGCGTCAATAACGGCCTTCTTCAAGGCTGGTGTTGAGCGAACATTCGTTTTCCTTTCCGTCCGCCAAAAGCCCGTCTGTCGATAGAGTCGAATATGCCGCTTGATTTCGGACAATTCCAGACCTGTCATCCGAGAAATTGACGGAGTGTCGAATCCATCTTTGTAGAGTTCGAACGCCTTGGCCCATTCTTCTTTTGTGTGTTTCTTATACATGAAAACCCCGAAAGTTGTGTCCAACTTTCGGGGTTCACATCA